>FZLR01000123.1 GCA_900197615.1 Rhodospirillaceae bacterium Spongia-Bin9 | reverse complement strand
CATTTCGGCCGGAGCCCCACACGGATTTTATCCGGGACGTATCGAAGGGCGGCAACCGCCGACAGGGCGGTTCCGATCGAAACGGATGCGTTCTACCCGACAGTCCCGCTCACCAGCGGGACGAAGCGGACGCTGGTGAGCGGTTCTTCCTCGAAGCCTTCGGCGGTGCGCGCGATGCGCCAGAGGGTTTGCGTGCCGCCCTCGGCGCCGACCGGGATGACCAGACAGCCGCCGACGCGCAGCTGGTCGAGCAGGGCCTGGGGCACCGTATCCGCCGCTGCCGTCACGATGATCCGGTCGAAGGGCGCCTGTTCGGGCCAGCCGAGGCCGCCGTCGCCGATCTGCGCGGTGACGTTGCCGATGCCCAGACTGTCGAACCGCCGGACTGCGTCGACATACAGATTGCGAATGCGCTCGACCGAATAGACCCGCCGCGAAAGCCGCGCCAGGATCGCCGTCTGGTAGCCGGAGCCGGTGCCGATCTCCAGCACCTTGCATCGTTTGTGGAGCGCCAGCGCCTGGGTCATCAGGCCGACGATCAGCGGCTGGCTGATCGTCTGGTCGCCGCCGATCGGCAGGGGCCGGTTATCGTAGGCGCTCTCCCGGAACAGTTCGGGGACGAATTGTTCCCGGGGCGTCTTCTCGATCGCCGTCAGCACGTCCGTCTGCGTCACCCCGCCCTGGCGGAGTTCCATGATCAATCGGATTTTGCGGGTTTCGGCGATCATGCGGCACGGATGGCGGATGCGGCGGGAAGCGCGCGGCCTCAGTCGAAGACCGCTTTCAAGGTGCGGACGGTGGGGCGGTCGGTCAAATCCAGATGCGCCGGCGTGATCGCGATATAGCCGTCCATGACGGCGGCAAGATCGGTTTCGGGGCGGTTCGGCTCCTCGTTGCGCAGCGAGCCGATCCAGTAGTAGGGCACGCCGCGCGGATCCCGCCGCTCCAGCAGATGATCGCCGATCTTGCGCCGGCCGAGGCCGACGACGCGCGATCCCCTGACGGCGGCCGGACCTCCGGCGGGAAAATTGACGTTGATCAGCACGCCATCCGGCCATCCGGTCTCGACGAGCCGGCGAACGATGTCGGGTGCGAAACGGCGCGCGGTCTCCCAGTCCGGCCGCGTACCGTCCTCGTAGACCTGGCTGAGCGCGATCGAGGGCACGCCCGTCAGCGTACCCTCCATGGCGGCGGCGACCGTGCCCGAATAGGTCAGGTCCTCGCCCAGGTTGCCGCCCCGGTTGATGCCGGAGAGCGCCAGATCGGGCTTGCGGTCCTTCAGCAGATGGCCGACCGCCATCAGGACGCAATCGGTCGGCGTGCCGTCCACCGAATAGCGGCGCTCGCCGCGCTTCGTCATGCGCAGGGGCCGGCGCAGGGTCAGCGAATGGCCGGCGCCGCTCTGTTCGGCCTCCGGCGCCACGATCCAGACATCGTCCGACAGGCCGTGCGCGACCTCGGCCAGGATTTCGAGACCCCTGGCGTTCACCCCGTCGTCGTTGGTCACGAGGATGCGCGCCTTCGACAGGTCGGGGATTTGCCGGGTCAAGCGGCGATCCTGTCGATCCCGCCCATATACGGACGCAGGGCTTCGGGGACGACGATCGAGCCGTCGGCCTGCTGGTAGTTCTCCATCACCGCGATCAGGGTCCGCCCCACGGCGAGGCCGGACCCGTTCAATGTGTGGACGAAACGGGTACCTTTCCCGCCGGCCGCCCGGAAACGGGCATTCATGCGCCGGGCCTGGAAATCGCCGCAGTTCGAGCAGCTCGAGATTTCGCGATAGGCGTCCTGCCCCGGCAGCCAGACCTCGATGTCGTAGGTCTTGCGCGCGCCGAAGCCCATGTCGCCGGTCGACAGCACAACGACCCGGTAGTGAATGCCGAGGCGCTTGAGAATGGCTTCGGCGCAGCCTGTCATCCGTTCGAGTTCCGCCTCGGACCCGTCCGGGTGCGCGATGCTAACCATTTCGACCTTGGAAAACTGGTGCTGGCGCAGCATGCCGCGGGTATCGCGACCCGCGGCCCCGGCCTCGGACCGGAAGCAGAGGGTGTGGGCGGTGTACCGGCGCGGCAGGGTACTTTCGTCGACCGTGCGCCCGGCGGCGAGGTTGGTCAGGGGCACCTCGGCCGTCGGGATCAGCCACATGCCCTCTTCGGTCCGGTACTGGTCCTCGGCGAATTTCGGCAGCTGGCCGGTGCCGTAGAGCACATGATCGCGCACCAACACCGGCGGCGAGACTTCCGTATAGCCGAATTCGCCGGTGTGGGTGTCGAGCATGAACTGGGCGAGCGCCCGTTCGAGGCGGGCGAGCCGGCCGGACAGCAGGACGAAGCGCGCGCCGCTCAGGGTCGCGGCGGTGTCGAAATCCATCTCGCCCAGCGCCTCGCCGAGATCGAAATGCTGCCTCGGTTCGAAATCGAAGTCCGGCCGGTCGCCGACCCGGCGGACTTCGACATTCGCTTCCTCGTCCTCGCCCACCGGCACATCGTCGAACGGCAGGTTCGGAATCACCTCCAGCGCCGCCGTCAGCGCCGCTTCGGCCTCTTTCTGCTCGGCCTCCAGCTGGCCGAGGCGGTCTTTCATCGCGCCGACCCTGGCGATGATGTCGCCGGCCTCCCGGCCTTCGGATTTCGCCCGGCCGATCTCCTTCGACAGGGCGTTGCGTTCCGATTGCAGCGTCTGCGCTTCGGTCTGCGCGGCGCGGCGGCGGCTGTCGAGGGCGACGAGGGCAACGCTCTCGGGCGCCAGGCCGCGGCGCACCAGAGCGTTGTCGAAGGCTTCGGGATTGTCGCGAATCCACCGGATATCGTGCATGGCTCGGAACGGCTCGGAATTTCAGCAGAGGCCCTGTTCGCTACCGCATATAGCGGCGGCGGCGTCCGACATCCACCGCCGCCGCCCGCTACGGCGAATGGGTCGCGCGCGCACCGGCGCGGGCCGGTGAATTCAGTCGGCCAGTTCCGCCTGCATCGCCGCATCTTCCTCGGCGCGCTTCTTCTCGATCATGCGGGCAAGGAAGATGGATACTTCGTAGAGAAACAGGATCGGGATCGCGAGACCGATCTGGCTGATCACATCCGGCGGCGTCAGGATCGCGGCAAAGACGAAGACCAGGACGACGGCGTATTTGCGGAACTTCGCCAGCCCCTTGGACGTAACCAGGTCGACCTTGGCCAGCAACGTCAGCACCACGGGCAGCTGGAACGCGATGCCGAAGGCGAAAATCAGCTTGATGACGAGGGAGAGATATTCCTCGACCTTGGGCAGCAGTTCGATCCGGGCGCCGGTTTCGCCGGTGTTCTGGAACGCGGCGAAGAATTCCCACGCCAGCGGCATGATCGCATAGTAGACCATCGCGCCGCCGGCGAAGAACAGGATCGGCGTGGCGACCAGGAATGGCCGGAACGCGGACTTCTCCTTGCTGTACAGGCCCGGCGCCACGAATTTCCAGAGCTGAACGGCGAAGATCGGGAAGGCCAGGAAAGCGGCGGCATAGAAGCCGATCTTGATCTCGGTGAAGAACACCTCGTACAGCTTGGTATAGATCAGCGTGGCGTCTTCGTTGCGGGCGCGCAGGATGTCCATCAGCGGTCTGGACAGGAAATCGAAGATTTCCGAGGCGAAGAATACGCACACGCCGAACGCGACCAGCAAAGCCACGACGCACCACATCAGGCGCCGCCGCAGCTCCACCAGATGCTCCATCATGGTCATCCGGTTCTGGTCGGGATGCTCTTCGGCGGAAGTGTCGTCGGTCGCCGCCTCGGCCGGTTCGTCGGCCGGCGCCTCGTCCGCCTCTTCGGACTTACCCCCGGTCGCGGCCTCCTGCTTTTCGTCGGGGGCGTCCGGCGCGGCCTCTTCCTCTTCTTCCCTTTCGGGGTCGCGGTCGGCCATCAGGAGCGGATCTTGCGCTTGACCGGCGAATCGTGGCCGGCCCGGCGGCTGCTGTAGCGCGGCCGCGCCTTGCGCGGCGCCTTGCGGTGCTTGGGCCAGTTGTCCGCGCCGTCGCCCGGCGTGACGTTGCGCCAGGCCGGTGTCGGCGTCCAATAGCTGTCGTAGCCGTTGCCGGACGAATCCTCGTCCACACCGGCATAATCGAAATCGCCCGCCATATTCTCGATGGCGTTCATTTCGTCGCTCGCAGCGTTGGCGACCTTGTCGATATCGTCCTGGAGCTTGTCGAGGTCGGCCTCGCGGGCCAGATCGTCCAGACCGGAGCGGAATTCGCGGGACAGCGCCTTCAGCCGGCCCACGCCCTCGGTCACGCCCTTGACGACCTTCGGCATGTCTTTCGGGCCGACGATCATCAACGTGATGACGGCGATGATCGCCATTTCCATCCAGCCGAGATCGAACATCGCCCTACAACTGCGGTCTGCGTTTCCCGACCGCCTACCCCTGCACGCCCCTAATGTGGCCGCGGGTCAGGCTTTATTGACCTCGTCGACCTTGGCGCCGGCGGTCTGGCCGCCCTTGCCGTCGATGACCTTGGCGTCGTCGCCGCTGCCGCCGGCCGTTTCCGCATCGCCCTTCAGGCCTTTGCGGAACTGCGTAATCCCACTGCCCATGTCGCGCATCAGGCCCGGGATTTTCCGGCCGCCGAATAGCAGGAGTACGACAGCGACGATGATCAGGATTTGCCAGATGCTCAGGCCCATTCCACCTCTCCCCTGTCCGATCCGTCTCCGGCGACCCGGCCGCGTTTCCGAGACTCTGTCCGGCCGGCCGGTGCGCCGTTCGGGCGCGGGTCGTTGCCCGACCTATTTAGCGTTTGCCGAAGGAAAAACAAACACATGCGCCGGGTCTAGCGTCACCGCGACGCAATCGCCCTCCCAGGGCGCGCGGCCGGCCGGCGTACGGGCATACAGCGCTTCGCCGGGCCGGTCCGCCGCTTCCAGCGCGACGAGCGTGTTGCCGCCGATCGGCCGGCTGCGCAGGACCCGGGCGCGCACCGCGCCGCTGTCGGCGAAATCGAAGCCGATGCCGACGCCCTGGTAGCGGATAAGCACATGTGCCGGTCTGCCGGGCGGCAGAGCGCCCGCATCGACCGTTCCCCAGCCCGTGTCGATCGTGCCCGATTCCCCGACGATGCCGGTTAACCGATTGGAGTCGCTCATAAAGTTCGCTACGAAAGGACCGGCAGGGCGGTCGTAGACGGTGGCCGGCGGGCCGAACTGCATCAGCCGGCCGTCGCGCATGACACCGATGCGGTCGGCGACATACATGGCCTCTTCCGGGTCGTGGGTCACCACGACCGCCGTCGTTCCGCTCTCCCGCAGGACGGCGAGCAGCGTATCTGCCAGACGATGGCGCAGGCGCGCATCCAGGTCCGACAGCGGCTCGTCCAGCAGCAGCATTCCCGGCGACGGCGCCAGCGCCCGGGCAAGCGCGATCCGCTGCTGCTGACCGCCGGAGAGGGTGTGAGGATAGGCGCCGGCAAGCCCGGACACCCCGACACGTTCCAGCACCTCGCCAACCCGCTTGCGCCGCTCGGCGTCGCCGAGATGCCGGAGGCCGAAGGCGACATTGTCGGCGGCGCTCAGATGCGGGAACAGCGCGTAGTCCTGGAACAGGAAACCGACATTGCGCCGTTCGGGCGGCAGATTGAGGCCCGGAGCGGCGCCGACCGGCTTTCCGCCGATGGCGATCCGGCCGCGCTGGACGGTCTCCAGCCCGGCGACGAGGCGCAACAGGGTGGACTTGCCGCAGCCCGAAGGGCCGAGCAGCGCGAGAATCTGGCCCTCGCCGATGTCCAGCGAAATCTCCTCCAGCGCCGTGACCCGGTCGAACCGGTGGGTCAGCGACTCGATCGACAAATCCGGACCGGGCGGCGCGGCCGTCATATCTGCGCGCCCGCCGCGATCGGCGCGACTCCGACCGCCTCGTGCGGCTCGCTGCTGCGCCGCATGGCCCGGGACAGCAGGATGACCGGCAGGATGCCGGCCAGCACGATCGCCAGGGCGGACGGCGCGGCTTCGACCAGCTGCTCGTCGGTGGCGTATTCGTATGTTCGCAGCGCCAAGGTATCGATACCGAACGGCCGCAACAGCAGGGTCGCCGGCAGTTCCTTCAGGACGTCGACGAAAATCAGGAGTCCGGCGGCGGCGATGCTGGGCCGGAGCATCGGCGCATGAATGCGCCGGATGACGCCGAAAGCGCTGACGCCCAGCGTGCGCGCGGCATCGTCCATATGCCCGGTGATGCGGGTCAGGCCGCCGTCGATCGCGCCATGGGAGATTGCCAGGAAACGCACAGCATAGGCGAGGAGGAGCGCGAACAGCGTGCCGTTGAAGATCAAACCGGGCGACACGCCGAACGCCGCCGCGCCGATGGCGTTGATCTGCCTGTCCAGGGCTGCCAACGGAATAACGATCCCGACCGCGAGGACCGCGCCCGGCACGGCGTAACCGACAGCGGCCAGGCGCGTCAGCCCGCGAAACAGGCGGCTGGACGAGCGCCGGGCGGCATAAGCGAGGAACAGGGCGACCGCCACCGTCAGGAACGCCGCCGAAGCGGCCAGGGCGACGCTGGTGAACACGAGGCGGACAAAGTCTGCGTTGACCACCTCGGCGGCGGACAGCCAGGTCCACCAGGCCAGCGCGCCCGCCGGCACCGCGAATCCGAACGCGACCGGCGTTGCGCAAAAGACGACCGCGAATGCGGCGCGCCAGCCGCGCAGGCGCCAGCCGGGCAAGGGCCGGTAGCGGATCGACAGTTGATGGAAGGCCGCACGCCCGCGCGACCGACGCTCCAGCGCCAGGATCGCGAACACGAAGATCAGGAAGACCGACGCCAGCTTGGCCGCGCCGGCCGGGCTGCCGTCGGCCAGCCAGACCCGGAAGATGCCGGTTGTGAAGGTATCGACGCCGAAATGCTGCATGGCGCCGAATTCGTTCAGCGCCTCCAACAGGGCCAGCGCCATGCCGGCGACGATGGACGGCCGGGCCAGCGGCAGCGCGACCCGCCACATCGCCTGCGCCGGCGTGCAGCCCAGCGTGCGGCTGACTTCCAGCGAGCAGATGGACTGTTCGAGAAACGCCGACCGGCTGAGCAGATAGACGTAGGGATACAGGACCAGGCTCAACAGAACGATCGCCCCGGTCAGCGAACGAATGTTGGGGGCCGCATAGTCGTCGCCCGTCCAGCCGAACAGGTCGCGCAGCCCGGTCTGGACCGGGCCGGAAAAATCCAGCAATCCGGTATAGGTATACGCGATGACGTAGGCCGGCATGGCGAAGGGCAGCAGGAGCGCCCAGGAAAAGAACTGCCGGCCCGGAAAGCGGCACAGGCTGACCAGCCAGGCGGCGCCGCCCCCGCCGATCAGCGTCAGCACGCCGACGCCCGCGATCAGCCACAGGGTGTTGGCGACATAGCGCGGCAGGACGGTCGACGCCAAGTGCGCCCACAGATCGCCCGTCGGGACGAACAGGTGCGCCAGCACCACGGCGACCGGCAGCAGCACGACCCCGAGAACGGCGGCCAGCCCGATACCCCACACCGCTTGCGACGGCCTGAGGGACGAAGCCTTCCCGGTTCCTGGAAAACGGTTCGATGCTTTGGCGGACGAATCGGCAGGCACGGGGCAGCCCCGACGGTCAGGCGATACCGTGCGCCCTTACCACTATTGCAAATGATTTGCAGTTGCAATGTGCCGCAGGACCGTGGCCGGTTCAGTCGATATCGGCGTTCTGTTCCCGGCTTTCCGCCAATTCCGCAGCCGCGGCACTTTCCGCAACGTCCCGGAAGGCCTCGATAGCCGGCCGCTTGTCGAGCAGGCCCGAGGCCTTGAGGTCGGCGACGCCCGGAAGATCGCCGATACTTTCCAGTCCGAAATGATCGAGAAAGGCCTGGGTGGTAATCCAGGTAAGCGGCCGGCCCGGCGTCTGACGGCGACGGCCCGGCTTGACCCAGCCGGCCTCCAGCAGCAGGTCGAGGGTGCCGCGGCTCTGGCCGACGCCGCGGATTTCCTCGATCTCGGAGCGGGTTGCCGGCTGATGATAGGCGATGACGGCCAGCGTCTCGATCGCGGCGCGGGACAGCCTTCTCGTCGTCGAGCGCTCGACCTTCAGGGCGTCTCCCAGGTCGGGCGCCGTGCGGAAGGCCCAGGCGTCGCCGGCCCTGTAAAGTTCGACACCGCGGTTCTCGTACAGGCTGCGCAGGACTTTCAGCGCAGGATCGAGTTGCCCCGGGTCGGCCAGCCTCTGCGCCAGTTCCGATTCCCGGACCGGTTCAGCGGCAGAAAAAAGCACCGCCTCGATCAGCCGGACGGTCTGGCTGTCGGCCGCCACCGTTTCGGGTTCCGGCGCACCGGCGGGTTCCGGCGGTGTAGCGCCTGGCGCTGCCGGCAACCCCGCACCGCTCATCGTTCGCGGCCGTCGCGCAACAGGATGGGCCCGAAAGCGCTATCCTGACGGATTTGCATGTCGCCCGACCGCGCCATTTCCAGACTGGCGACGAGCGTCGAGGCGACGGCCGAGCGCACGGTCAGCCCTTCGCGCAGTTCCACCGGCAGGAATGTCACCAGGTCGGTCCAGTCCGGAATTTTTCCCAGCAAGGCCTTCAGCCGTTCGCGCGCTTCTTCGACGGAAAGCAATTCGGCCGGTTCGGCAATGTGCAGAACCGTGTGGTCCGCGCGCTGGCGATTCCTGGCGTACGCGCTCAGCAGGTCGAACAGCGACACCTCGAAGACAACGCTGGAGGAGCCGGCCATACTGTCCGGCGCGCCTCGAACGAACCGGTCCCGGCCCAGCTGCGGCCGCGCCATCAACCGGCCGGCGGCGTCGCGCAATGCCTCCAGCCGCTTGAGCTGGAAAGTCAGGGCCGCCGCCATTTCGGCGCCGCTCGGTTCGTCGGCGGATTCGTCCCGCGGCAGCAGCAGGCGCGATTTCAGATAGGCCAGCCAGGCCGCCATCACGAGATAGTCGGCGGCCACTTCCAGCCGCAACTCCCGGGCCTGCGCGATGAAGGCGAGATACTGATCCGCAAGCTGCAGGATCGAAATCTTGGTGATATCGACTTTCTGGTCCCGGGCGAGCGCGAGCAGCAGGTCGAGCGGACCTTCGAACCCTTGCAGATCGAGGAAAAGCCGGTCGCCGGCGTGCGCCGGGCGATCGTCTTCCATCTCGAAATCGTCGTCCATGGCCGGGCAGTCTACCACAAACGGATGACGCTTGCGCCGGTCACAGCCTCGAAATGCCGAACCAGACCGTCGGCCAGGGGCCGGATCACCGCGTCGAAGGGATCTATGGTGGCGCCCAGCCAGCCCGATACCAGCGGCAACAGAAAGAAGACGCCCAGGATGGCGGCAAATCCATAAGGTTCCAACTGCTTGTAGCGCCAGGCAAGCTTTTCGGGGAGCAGGTGGAGGACCACCTGCCCGCCATCGAGGGGCAGCAGCGGGATCAGATTGAACAGCGCGATCAGCACATTCACGAAAATCATCGCGGAGCAGACGCCCGCAACGATGCCATCCGCCAGGCCGACCGGCTCCACAAGCCCCTGGAGGAGCGCAAAGCCTATCGCCAGCACGATGTTCGTCAGCGGCCCGGCAGCGGCAACCAGAAGCATGTCGCGCCGGGGCCGGCCCATCTTGAGCGGATCGATCGGCACCGGTTTCGCCCAGCCGAATATGAACCGGCTCGGTGTCGGCAGAAACAGGATCGCTGCAGGGACGATGAGCGTGCCGACCAGATCGAGATGCCGGAGCGGATTGATCGACAGCCGGCCGTGTTCGGCGGGCGTCGGATCGCCCAGCCGTGCCGCCACGAAGCCGTGCGCCGCTTCGTGCATGGTGATGGCCACGACGGCGGCGCCCGCAATCAGCAAAATGACGACAGCTTGTGAAAATTCGCCGCTCAAGTGCCGGCGTCTCGCCCGATATCCGCGCGGCCGTCGAGCAGCACCGCCACGCGGGCGCGCGCTTCCTCCCGGTCGAAGTCTGCCAGCGTTCCCAGCATGGCGCGCCCCGAATCCACGCGGTTCGAGCCGGCATCGTCCATAAGGCCGGCCCCTTCCACGACCTGTATCATCTCTTCCATGGCGCCATTGCAATGAAGCGCGATATCGCAGCCGGCGATCCGGCACTGCCGGGCGCGCCTCTCGAACGGCCCTTCGAGCGCGTGCATCGACAGGTCATCGCTCAAGAGCAGCCCCCGAAAGCCGATCTGGGTCCGTATGATGGTGCTGACCATGAGTTCGGACAAGGTCGCCGGCGCGGTAGCGTCCAGCGCTTCGTAGACCACATGGGCGGTCATTGCCCAGGGCATGTCGGCGAGCGCCGAAAAGGGTGCGAAATCCGTTTTGCGCAGAAGGTCGACCGGCGCATCGACCGCCGGAAGAGCGCGGTGGCTGTCGACGAGGGCGCGGCCGTGACCGGGGATGTGCTTGACGACCGGGATGACGCCCGCGTCGAGCAGCGTCCGGGCGACGGTCCGGCCGAGCAGCGCCACCCGCTCCGGCGCCGAACCGTAGGCGCGGTCGCCGATCGCATCGTGAGCGCCGGCGACCGGCACGTCTGCGACCGGCGTACAGGCGACGTCGATCCCGAGGTCGAGCAGGTCGGCGGCGATCAGCAGTGTGTTGAGCTTCAGGGCCTCGGCGCCGCGATCCGGGTCTTCGGCGTAGAGAGCCGCAAATACGGCCGCGGCGGGCGGCCCATACCAGTGGGG
>FZLR01000121.1 GCA_900197615.1 Rhodospirillaceae bacterium Spongia-Bin9 | reverse complement strand
CGGCCCGTTCCGGCGCACGCCACGCCGCCTGCGTGGCGGCGTGGTGGGCGTGGCAGATCGCGACGGCGAGGGCATCGGCGGCATCGGCGGATTGCGGCCCTGCCGCCGGCAGAAGCATGCGCACCATGGCCTGGACCTGCGCCTTGTCGGCATGGCCGACGCCGACGACAGATTTCTTGACCGCATTGGCGGCGTATTCGTGGACGGCGATTCCGGCCCGGGCCGGCGCCAGCATCACCACGCCGCGGGCCTGGCCGAGCCGCAGCGTCGAGCCCGGGTTCCGGTTGACGAAGATTTCCTCGATCGCCGTCGCGTCCGGCGCCCAGGTCTCGACCAGGCGGGCGACGCCATCGTGGAGCAGCTTCAGGCGGTCGGCCATCTCGACCTTCGGATTCGCCGTCACCGCGCCGCTGGCGACGTACCGCAAACGGTTGTCGGCGCAATCGATCACGCCCCAGCCGGTCCGGCGCAGGCCGGGGTCGAGGCCGAGGATGCGGATCGCGCCTCGGTTCTGGGGCGCCGTCATGGTCGTCAACCGCCCAGCTTCGCCATTATCTCGTCGGACACGTCGAAATTGGCCGAAACATTCTGGACGTCGTCATTGTCGTCCAGCGCATCCAGGAGCTTGAACAGGCTGGATGCCTTGCCTTCGTTTACTTCGACGGTGTTCTTCGGTTTCCAGGCCAGCGTCGCCGTTTCGGGATTGCCGAAGCGCGTCTCCAGCGCCTCGCGCACGGCATTGAGGTCGTCGGGTTCGCAGACGATTTCGTGCATGTCCTCGCCCGATTCGACATCGGAGGCCCCGGCCTCGAGCGCCGCTTCGAACATGTCGTCGATGCTTGCCGCCCCGGCCGGGAACTGGACCTGTCCCACCCGATCGAACATGAAGGCGACGCTGTTGGTCTCCCCCAGATTGCCGCCGAATTTGCTGAAGGCGGACCGGATGTCCGAGGCGGCGCGGTTGCGGTTGTCGGTCAGCACGTCGACAATAATGGCGACGCCACCGGGACCGTAACCCTCGTAGCGGATTTCCTCGTAAGTATCGGCTTCCCCGTCGCCGCTGCCCTTCTTCACCGCCCGGTCGATATTGTCGTTCGGCATGTTCTGCGCCTTCGCGGCCGCGATCGCGGCGCGCAGGCGGGCGTTCATGTCGGGATCGGCGCCGGCCCGCGCCGCAATCATGATTTCCTTGGCATGGCGCGCAAATACCTTGGCGCGCTTGGCGTCCTGTGCGCCCTTCCGGTGCATGATATTCTTGAATTTGGAATGGCCGGCCATGTCGGGTGGCATTGCCTCCGGATCGAGCGGATTGTGACGCAAAATAGAGCCTATCAGCGGGCTGTACTATACAACATATTGTGGCCGCTGCGTAGCTGTCCTTCTCGTCCTGCCCTGCTAAGCGGATTGCCGCGTCAGGCCGCAGCGACCTCCGGAATCGCGTTGGCCAACCGCGGCCCGACGCGCACGGCCTCGATCCGCGTCGCCAGGCCGGTCGAATCGTCGGTTTCGACATAGACGGCACAGAGCGTGCCCGTGCCGTCGGCCGGGCCGAGGCGGTCTCCCGGCATCTTGCGCCGGAACCGGTCGATCGGCGCTTCCTTCTTCATGCCGATGACCGAATCGTAGTCGCCGCACATGCCGACATCGGTGATGTAGGCGGTCCCGCCGTTCAGGATCTGGGCGTCGGCCGTCGGCACATGGGTATGGGTCCCAGCAACCAGCGAGGCGCGGCCGTCGAGAAAGTGGCCGAAAGAGGTCTTTTCGCTCGTCGCCTCGCCGTGCATGTCGACCAGAATAGCGTCGGCTTCCCGTTTCAGCCGGTGGGTTGCCAGCGCCTTCTCCGCCGCGGCGAACGGGTCGTCCAGCGGGTCCATGAACAGGCGCGCCATAACCTGAAGAACATAGACCTTCCGCCCGCGGCCGATATCGATGAGGGCCTCGCCGCGGCCCGGCGTGCCCTGCGGATAGTTGATCGGGCGGACAAGGCGCGGGTCGCTGTCGATATAGCCGATGATGTCGCGCTGGTCCCAGGCATGGTTGCCGAGCAGGATGCAGTCGGCGCCGGCATCGTAGACCTGCCGGCAGATATCGGCGGTGATGCCGAAGCCGTGGGCCGCGTTCTCGCCGTTGACCGCGACGAAGTCGAGCGCCAGCCGGCTGCGCAGGCCCGGCAGATGTTCGAAAACCGCATCGCGGCCGGACCGGCCGACAATGTCGCCGCAATACAACAGTCGCATGGAAAGGTCCGTCCGTCGGGAAGGTCAGCCGGAGATGTAGATGGCTTCCCGTTCGGTGACAATCCAGTCGAGCCGGGCATCGTGCGGCTCGGCGGGAACGGCGTCGACCTCCTGCGCCGCAAAGGCCCAGCCGACCGCCGTCACCGGGCCGGCGGCGCGCAACCGGGTGAGTGCCGCATCGTAGAATCCGCCGCCGTAGCCCAGCCGGTAGCCCCGCCGGTCGAATGCGGCGAGCGGCACAAGAAGGAGATCCGGATCGCGTTCGGCTGCCGAAGCCGGCGGGGCGGCGATTCCCAAGGCGTCGATGCTCCCGGCAACGCCGCCCGGCGCTTCGAGAAATCGCAGCGGCTCGCCCTTGCCCGTCGTGTAAGGCAACACCGTCCGGCAACCTTTGGCTTCCAGCGCCAGCAGGGCCGGGCGCGGGTCGATCTCGCCGCGCATTGCGGCGTAGCCGGCAACCGTCTGCCCGGGGACGGTATCGATCGCCTGCAGCAGGTGCGCCGCGGCGGCTTCGGCAGCCTCCCCGGGCCCCTCCGGTTCGTTCAGTCGGTTGCGTTCGGCAAGCGCGCGGCGGCGCAGCGCCCGCTTCGCTTCCGCAACGGTTGCGGACAAGTCCGTCAGTCTTTCTCGATCGCGCCGGCCAGCTCCTCGATTCTGGCCGCCAGCTCCTCGATTGCGCCAGCGCTTTCGTCCCCAGCCGTTTCACGGGCGCTCATCGTATCGACTTCTTTCTGCGCTTCCTCGAGCTGTCGGCGGGCGCCCTGGGCATCATCGGCGAGCAGGAGGCTTGCCATCACAAGCAGCCGTTGATCGCCGATCTGCCCCATCGACCCGATCAGGTCGTCGACCCGTTCGGCGACAAGCCGTCCGAGGCCGCGCAGATGATCCTCCTGACCGTCCTCGCAGGCAACCCGGTAGGCGCGGCGATTGATCGTCACCGTTACGTCGCTCATAGGCCGCTCCCGGCGCGTTCGTTGTCGTTCGTTCCGGCGACGCTGCGCACCTTGCCGATGATTGCGTCGACCCGGTCCGCCATCGCGTCGCGTTCGGCGACCAGCGCGGTATTTTCGCGCTGGGCTTCATCCAGAGCGCGGACCAGATCGCCGATGTCGCCGGCGTCCGGCTCTACCTTCAACGCTTCCTTCAGTTCGACGAGACGGTCGGCCTGGGCGCGCCGGGCGCCTTCCAGCCGCTCCACGGCGCGCGCCAAACGCTTTCGGGCTTTGTCGATTCGGGTCATGGACTTGGCCAGTAATTTGCCCTGGCGATGCAATTGGACCGCATTATTATTGCTTTTCCGCCTGTTACGCGCACCGCCTCACGTCGAACAATAAGTGCATGGGGCGTGTCGGTCAATCGCCGTTCGAGCTACGGCCGGGGCCGGAATTCCGGGCCGGCTGCGACGGGTGCGCGCGGTTGACGACGATGCCCGCCGGCTACATTGTCAGGGCCGGTTCCGGCTGCGGAATCTCCGCGTGACGCCGCACCCTGGAACAGCCGGGCGGTTTTCCTTCCCGCAGCCGGCCCGTCCCTACCGCCCGGTGGCTCGCCCATGTCCGACACCTCCGTTTCCGCGCCGCACGACCGGATGGCCAATGCCATTCGCGCGCTTGCCATGGACGCTGTGCAGGCCGCCAAGAGCGGCCATCCGGGGATGCCGATGGGCATGGCGGATGCGGCGACGGTCCTGTTCACGCAATTCCTGAAGTTCGATCCGCAGCGGCCAGACTGGCCGGACCGGGACCGTTTCGTGCTCTCTGCCGGGCACGGCTCGATGCTGCTCTACGCGCTGCTGCATCTGACCGGTTATCCGGATATGACGATGGCGGAAATCCGGAATTTCCGCCAGTTGCACAGCCGCACCGCCGGACACCCGGAATATGGCGAAGCGCCGGGCATCGAGACGACGACCGGGCCGCTCGGGCAGGGGCTGGCCAACGCCGTCGGCATGGCGCTGGCCGAGCGCATGATGAACGCGCGCTTCGGCGACGACCTGGTCGACCACCGGACCTGGGTCGTGGCCGGGGACGGGTGCCTGATGGAAGGCATTTCGCAGGAAGCGATCACGCTCGCCGGCCATCTCGGTCTCGCCAAGCTGATCGTCTTGTTCGATGACAACGCCATTTCCATCGACGGGCCGACGTCGCTGGCAACCTCGGACGACCAGATCGGGCGGTTCGAGGCCTGCGGCTGGCATGTCCAGCAGGTCGACGGGCACGATCCCGCGGCGCTGGCCGCCGCGATGCAGGCCGCGTGCGGCAGCAGCCGGCCGTCGATGATCGCCTGCAAGACGGTGATCGGCTACGGCGCGCCGACCAAGGCCGGCACGGCGGCGACCCACGGCGCGCCGCTCGGCGATGAAGAGATCGCCGGCGCCCGCGAGCAGCTGGATTGGGAACATCCGCCTTTCGTCATTCCCGATGATGTTGCAGAGGCCTGGAGGGCTGCCGGCGCGCGCGGGGCCGCCGACGCCGATGCCTGGGAAAAGCGGCTGGCCACCGCCGGTTCCGGGGTCCGCGCACAATTCCAGCGGGTTGCGGCCGGCGCCCTGCCGGCGGAACTCGGCGACGCCGTCGCGGCCCTCAAGAGACGGTTCGCGGCCGATGCGCCGAAGATGGCGACGCGCCAGGCCTCCGGGAAAGTCCTGGACCGGTTGACCGAAGTCGTGCCCGAACTGGCCGGCGGCTCGGCGGATCTTACCGGTTCCAACAACACCCGCGCCGCCGGGCACAGCGATGTTGCCGCCGGCGATTTTTCCGGCAGCTATATCCGCTACGGCGTGCGCGAACACGCCATGGCGGCGGCGATGAACGGCATGGCGCTGCACGGCGGGCTGATCCCGTATGCCGGCACCTTCCTCGTTTTCACCGACTATGCCCGGCCGGCGATCCGCCTCTCGGCCCTGATGGGACAGCGGGCAATTTATGTGATGACCCACGACAGCATCGGGCTCGGCGAGGACGGGCCGACCCATCAGCCGGTCGAGCATCTGGCCGCCCTGCGCGCCATGCCCAACCTAAACGTGTTCCGCCCGTGCGACGCTATAGAAACGGCGGAATGCTGGGAACTGGCGCTTCAGGCGCGCAAATCGCCGTCGGTCCTGGCGCTGACCCGGCAGGGCCTGCCGACCCTGCGCACAGTCCATAGCGACGAAAATGTCTGCGCGCGCGGCGCCTACCTTCTCTCGGAAACCGACAGAGAGCGGCAGGTCACGCTGCTCGCCTCGGGTTCGGAAGTCTCGATTGCGGTCGAGGCCCAGGCGCTTCTGAGACAGGCGGATATAGCCGCCGCCGTCGTGTCCATGCCGTGCTGGGAGTTGTTCGAGCGCCAGCCGGACGATTATCGCGCAGCGGTATTGGGCGATGCGCCGCGGGTCGCCTGCGAGGCGGCGTCCGGCTTCGGCTGGAGCCGCTGGACCGGCGAAGGCGGCGATTTCGTCGGCATGCAGGGTTTCGGCGCCTCGGCGCCGGCAGCCCATCTCTACGAGCATTTCGGCATCACTGCCGAGGCGGTCGCCGGCGCAGCCCGAAAGGTTGTGGCCGAGCGGGACTGAGCCGACTGCTCGGACGGAAGGAAGCGGGAGAAATCATGGCTGTACGGGTTGCCATCAACGGCTTCGGCCGCATCGGAAGACTGGTTTACCGCGCTGCGCTCGAGGCGGGCCGGACGGATGTCGAGTTCATCGCGATCAACGATCTCGGCCCGGTCGCGACCGGCGCCCATCTGCTGCAATACGATTCGGTGCACGGCACGCTGCCCGGCCGGATCGAGACCGGCGACGACTGGATGGATGCCGGGCAGGGCAAGGTGAAGGTTCTGTCGGAACGCGACCCGGCCAGGCTGCCCTGGGGCGAACTCGACATCGACGTGGCGATGGAATGCACCGGCCTGTTCGCCAGCCGGGAAAAGGCGTCGGCCCACCTCGAAGCCGGCGCGAAGAAAGTGCTGGTCTCGGCGCCGGCGAGCGGCGCGGACCTGACGGTCGTCTACGGCGTCAACGACGACAAGCTGGAGGCCGGCCATACCGTCGTCTCGAACGCTTCGTGCACCACCAACTGCCTGGCGCCGGTCGCCCATGTGCTGCACGAAGCGATCGGCATCGAGCGCGGTTTCATGACGACGATCCACGCCTTCACCGGCGATCAGCCGTCGGTCGACACGCTGCACAAGGATCTGCGCCGGGCCCGCGCGTCCGCCGTGTCGATGATCCCGACCTCGACCGGCGCAGCCCGCGCGGTCGGCCTCGTCCTGCCGGAGCTCAACGGCAAGCTGGACGGCACCTCGATCCGGGTGCCGACGCCGAACGTCTCGCTGATCGATTTCACCTTCACCGC
Organism: Rhodospirillaceae bacterium Spongia-Bin9; assembly: GCA_900197615.1. GTDB lineage: Bacteria > Pseudomonadota > Alphaproteobacteria > Bin65 > Bin65 > Bin65. Next base: position 4,240 of record FZLR01000121.1, on the reverse strand, counting down.
GCCGCGCGACACTTCGGTCGAGGAAGTCAACGGCGCGATCGCCGAAGCCGCCGCCGGCCCGCTCGCCGGCGTGCTGGCGACCAGCGAAGCGCCGCTCGTCTCCTCGGACTTCAACCACAACCCGGCCAGCTCCACCTTCGACCTGACCCAGACCCAGGTGATCGAGGGCAAATTCGTCCGGGTGCTCAGCTGGTACGACAACGAATGGGGCTTCTCCAACCGCATGAGCGACACCGCGGCGAAGATGGGGACGCTGGGTTAGGCGACGCGCCACGCTGCAGCGCCCTGCCGGCCGAGTCGCTTGACGCGCCGCAAGGCTGTGCCAGTCTTTCCCAATGACCGCGCCGCACCTCCTCCAAACCGCCCGCCTGACCGCCCGGCCGATGGCGCTGGACGATGTCGCGCGGTTGCAGGCGCTGCACCGGGCCGAGGCGGTTGCCGAGCATATCGGCGGCTCGTGGACGCTGGACCGCAGCGAGCAGTTCGTGCGCGGGGCGGTCGAGCACTGGCAGCGCATGGGCTACGGCCAATGGATGTTCAGCGAGAAGGCGAGCGGCCGGATCGTCGGGCGCAGCGGCCTGCGCCACTACTATCTCGACAGCCGCGACGAGATCGAACTGCTCTATGCCTTCGAGCCGGCGGTGTGGGGCCGCGGCTACGGCACCGAGGCGGCAGTTGCCGTGGTCGGGTTCGCCTTCGGGACGTTGGGCGCCGAGAGCATCGTCTCCTTCACCCTGCCGGACAATCCCGGCTCCCTGCGGGTGATGGAGAAGGCCGGGCTGACCTTCGAGAAGGAGATGATCCGGCTCGAGCCGCCGGCTTTCCTGGTCTACCGTCTGACCCGCGAGGACTGGGAAGCGGCCGGTTGACGGACCTTCGGGAGACCGGCCGGCAAGCGACCGGAAGCGCGCCGGCTGCGGCGCCGGACCTGTGGCAGTTGCGGTTTACCGGCCCCCGGCGGCTGGTCGACACCGCCGAACCGTTGTTCGACGCGGCGCTGTCGGTAGCCAGGGTGCGCGCCGGCGACGAACCGGAAACCTGGACCCTCGAAGCGTTGTTCGACGGCGAGCCTGTCGCGCCGCCGTTCGAGGCGGGGCTGGCAGTTGCCGCCCGTGCGATCGGCGCTCCGGCGCCTGCTGTGTCCGTCGAGCGGGTCGAACAGCGCGACTGGCTGGCGGAAAATCAGGCGGGCCTGACCGGAATTACGGTCGGGCGGTTCCGGATTCTGCCGGAACACCGATCCCACGAATCGACACCGCCGCACCTGGTGCGCCTGCTCGTCGACGCCGGCCCCGCCTTCGGGTCGGGGCGTCACGAGACGACGCAAGGCTGCCTGCGCCTGCTGGAAGAGATCGCGCGCGAAGGGCGGCCCCGGCGCATCCTCGATCTCGGCGCCGGCTCCGGCATCCTCGCCCTGGCGGCGGCGCAGCTCTGGAAACGCCCGGTCGTCGCCACCGATGTCGACCCGGTCGCCGTGCGCACAACGCGGCGGAACGCGAAGCGCAACCGCTGCCTGCCCCGGATCGACGCGCGCTCCGGCGGCGGCCTCGATCCGGTGCTGCGCGACCGGCGGTTCGACCTGGTCATGGCCAACATTCTGGCCGGGCCGCTGGCCGAGCTTGCCCCGGCCATGAGGCGCGCCGTCGCGCCGCGAGGCCGCCTGATCCTGTCCGGCATCCTGTCCGGCCAGGAAAACCGGGTTCTCTGCCGTTTCCGGGCCGCCGGCTTCAGGCTCGAGCGCCGTCTCGTCAAGGGGTCGTGGTCCAGCTACCGGCTGACGATTCGGTAAACCATCGCCGATGGGGAATCCGGACATCCCGCGCGTCGGCGGCGCCGTGCGGGGCGTGACCCGAGAATTGCCGCCGCAGGGCGTTCCATGCGCCGGCGGCATAGGAGCGGAGGAAGCGGGCACGTCGCGCGGCGGCGTCCCGGCGCACCGCCAGTTCGTCGAAGTCCGTGACGGTCCGGGTCGATTTCGATAGAAGCATAACGAAGGCTCCTTCGCGGAAGGAAAGCTGTTGTCCTGTCCGTCACATGAGGCGCGCCCGACCCTGCACAATCGACCGAAACCCCGATCCACCATGCAGAAATTGCATATCTCAGCCCCTTGCATAGCGTCCGCTCCGCGCCACCGCAAAGCCGGGCAGCGGGCATGAGTGCCGCCGGACAGCCCGGCCGGTCCGCCGACCGCGTCGCCGCCCTGCGCGCGCTGCTGGCGCGGGACGGGCTGCAGGGGTTCGTCGTCCCGCGCGCCGACGAGCATCAGGGCGAATATGTCCCGCCCGGCGCCGAACGGCTGGCGTGGCTCACCGGCTTCACCGGCTCGGCCGGCATGGCGATCGTGCTGGCGCAACAGGCGGCGATCTTCGTCGACGGCCGCTACACTCTGCAGGTCGGGGACCAGATCGATTCCTCGGTGTTCGAAGCCCGCCATGTCACCGACCGGCCGGCCTCGGCCTGGCTGCGCGAGTCGCTGAGCGGCGGCGGGCGGCTGGGCTACGATCCGTGGCTCCACACGGCGCAGGGCGCGGCGCGGCTGCGCGCCGCCTGCGAAGCGGTCGGGGCGGAACTGGCGCCGGTTTACGAGAACCCGATCGACCGCCTCTGGCAAGACCGGCCGTCGCGGCCCGACGCCCCGTTCGATATCCATCCGCCGGAGTTGGCCGGCGAAACGTCGGAAGACAAACGCGCGGCGCTGGCGGAAAAGCTGGCCGAACGCGGCGTCGAGGCCGCCGTGCTCACCCTGCCCGACTCGATTGCCTGGCTGCTCAATATCCGGGGCCGCGACGTGCCGCGCACGCCGTTTCCCCTGTCCTTCGCCATCTTGCGCAACGACGGCGGGGTCAGCCTGTTCGCGCCCGCCGGCAAGGTCGATGCAGCGCTGGCGCAGCATCTCGGCAGCGATATCGACGTCGAGCCGCCGGAGACGTTCGAGGCGGCGCTGGCCGGCTTCGCCGGCCGCAAGGTGCTGGCCGATCCCGCGACCGCGGCCGACCGGATATTTCAGGCGCTCGATGCGGCCGGCGCGCTGGTCGAACGGGACGCCGACCCCTGCCAGCTTCCCAAGGCGCGCAAGAACGCCATCGAACTGGACGGCGCGCGCAATGCCCACCGGCGCGACGGTGCGGCGCTCACCCGATTTCTGGCCTGGCTGGCCCGGGAAGCGCCGGGCGGCGGTGTCGACGAACTTGCCGCCGCCGACCGGCTGGAACGGTTCCGGCGCGAAAGCAACCTCCTGCGCGACCTGAGCTTCGACACGATTTCCGGTGCCGGCCCGAACGGCGCCATCGTGCATTACCGGGTGACGCCGGAGACCAACCGCAGGCTGGAACCTAGCACACTCTATCTGGTCGATTCGGGCGGCCAGTATGCCGACGGTACGACCGATGTGACCCGGACGATCGCCATCGGCCCGCCGAGCGCCGGAATGCGCCGCCATTTCACCCTTGTACTCAAGGGCCATATCGCGCTCGCCACCGCGCAATTCCCGGCGGGGACGACCGGCAGCCAGATCGACGCCCTGGCGCGGATGGCGCTGTGGGCCGAGGGGCTGGACTACGACCACGGCACCGGCCACGGCGTCGGCAGCTATCTTTCGGTCCACGAGGGGCCGCAACGGATTTCGAAAATGCCCAACAGCATCGCCCTGCAGCCCGGCATGATCGTCTCCAACGAGCCCGGCTATTACCGGACCGGCGAATACGGCATCCGGATCGAGAATCTCGTGGCAGTGCGCGAGGTGGACATGGACGGGGCCGAACGCTCGATGCTCGGCTTCGAGACCCTGACCATGGCGCCCATCGACCGCGCCCTGATCGACCGGGGCCTGCTGACGGCGGACGAGACGGGCTGGGTCGACGGCTACCACGCCCGGGTTCGCGAGAAGATCGGCCCGCTTGTCGATCCGGACACTGCGGCCTGGCTGGATGAGGCGACCCGGCCCCTGTAGCGGCCGGCCAAATGATCGATGTCTTTCAGGAATTTATCCCGTTTTTTAACGGTCGTTCATTTTCATGGTGTCGCGTCAACCGCGGATTTCCGCCGTTTTCCGGCTTGGCGCAAGTTAAGAAAGACCAGTCTATCTACACTGTTTTTTTGCAGCCGGCTCGACCTGCGCGGCGGTTCAATTGTTCATATAATGTTCTTTTTCCCAGAATCAAGCCCTCTCCGCGCAGACAACCCATTTTTGGATTCCTCTGCAAAAGGGGCGAGCCGCGCGCGTATGCCCCTCCCCTTGACC
>FZLR01000120.1 GCA_900197615.1 Rhodospirillaceae bacterium Spongia-Bin9 | reverse complement strand
GGCAGCGAGGGCGAGATCTGGTTCGTGCGCGTGCTTCCGCCGCCGCATCCCTTGTGCCGCCGGCATATTGTATTCAACACGCCCTACGTCATCCGGGACTGGCCCGAAGAGGCCTTCGTCGACTATCTGGAGCGCGAGCTCGCCCGGATGAAGTCGCGGAAAAGACCGCCCCGGACGGACGATCCGCACGGTTATCTGATGAAGTACGGCCCGGAGCCGAATCACTGGAACGAATTCATCTTCAGCGCCTATACGGGGCACCGGCACGAGGCGATCTTTCTGACCGGCATCCCGGACATCCGGGAGAGTCTTCCCCACGCCTCGCCCGATCGGTAGTTCGGTAGTCGCGCATCGGCACCGCAACGACAGGAACACGACGATGAGCATCAGCAGTCCGAAGCGCTTACGGCATTCTCCATAGTCGTGATATTGGAACTGCATGAAAGCGATCGCCAAAGGGGATGCTGGTTTCGCCGTCATAGAGCACCACGCCGCGTACGAAGCGGTTGCCGACTGCCTTCTCGAGTTTGCGCAACCCGCGAAAGTCGATCGAATTTACCGTGGCCGCCGCCTTGATCTCCACGCCGGCGACGGCACCGGACGCCTGCTCGATGACAATATCCGTCTCGACGCCGTCCTTATCCCGGAAATGGAAGAACTCGGTCGGTGTCTCGTGCCAACTGGCTTGCCTTCGTAATTCCTGAAACACGAACGTTTCCAGGAAATGTCCCAGCAGACTTCGATCTGCCGCGAGCGCCTTGGCGTCGGTGCCGAGCAAGGCTGCGGCGAGGCCGGTGTCGGTGAGATGCAACTTCGGACTCTTGACCAGCCGCTTCAGTCGATTGCTGTGCCAGGCCGGGAGCCGTTCCAGCAGGAAGAGCCTCTCGAGGAGCGTGATGTAGTCTCCGATTGACGGCCGACTGAGCTCGAAAGGCGAGGCCAGAGTGCTGAGATTGAAGAGCTGAGCCGTCTGCGCAGCCGCGGCACGAAGGAGCCTTGGCAGGACGTCGAGCGACCGGACCCGGGTCATGTCCCGCGCGTCGCGCTGGACGAGTGCCTCCACATAGTCGCGATACCAATTCGCCAGGCGCCTCGGGGTCGGACGGTCCAACGCCGCAGGATAGCCGCCGGCAACGACCTTCTCGACAAGCTGTCCTCCGAGACGCTCACATTGGAACATCGAGAAACCGTCTCCGAACAATGCGTTCAGGAAGTCTGCATCGAGACGAGAAGGGTCTGACCGGCCCGCAAGCTCAAACTGTGTCAAGGGATGCAAGGGCACGATTTGTATGCGTCCGGCGAGCGAGTCTGACAATTGTGGAACAAGAAAGACGTTGGTGGAGCCCGTAAGCAGGAAACGTCCCGGAGCCCGCTGGCGGTCCACGGATATCTTGATGGCCTCAAACAATTCGGGAACACGCTGGACTTCGTCAAGGATAACGCGTTCTGGCAAGTCGGCAACGAAACCCGTCGGGTCTGCCCGGGCGCCGTCTCTCGTGACGGGATCGTCAAAGCTGAAATACGTGTAGTCCCGATCTTCCTGAGAGTATCCCCATGCGAGCCGATTGCCGCGCCACGTCAGGTGGCTACCGCGCCAAGTCAAGTAGTTCGGCGCGCAGGTGAACTGAGCGAGCGTTGTCTTGCCGCACTGACGCGGGCCGTGGATCAGGACGACCGGTGAATCCTCGAGCGCTTCGACAAGCCGGTGCTCGACGGACCGGGGATAGAAGACCGGATTCGACATCGGCCAAATGTAAGCTCAGTATCCGGCTGATTGCAAGGTTACGTCTCGGCCAATTGAAGACAAGTCCATCGGCTGCAAGTGAGCGAGCGCCCTCTCGGCGGCGGTGATCGAACGTGGGCGAGCCGCGATCCCGTTGACCGACCGGCTATTGCGGGATCGGTTCCATGAAGATCTCAACGGCCTGGTCGAGGCAGTCCCCATGACGCTTTTCGCCGCCGTCTTCGACAAGCTCGGGCTGCGCACGAGATATGTCGACACCCGGAACCCCTACCCGGTTGCGCTTCATTTCTGCATGGAGCGGCTGCACGTCATGCTGAGCGAGGAGGGGCAGCATGGCAGGACGGTCCATGTCATCTTCGAGAGCCGCGGCAGGAGGAGGATCGGGCGCTTGAGCTGGAGTTTCGTCGGATCGCTGCCAACGACAGCGGCGCCGGCCTTGGCCGGCAGGATTTCGGCCTGTTCGATTTCCAGCCGGTGTTCGTGTCGAAAGCGGCGGATGTATGTATTCCGTGTGGTGCTTCGGGCGCCAAGAGGTACGGGATGATCCCACGGGCGTCTTGGGAATCTGACGATGGAAAGGAACGAAAGCGCCTTCGAATGGAAGGAGGGCCGTCACGAGTTCGACGTGGTTCTTCCGGTTGACAAGACGAAAAGCGGTAGGGAGGAAACTGTGCGGGTCGGGTTCAGCTGGGAGGTGGTAGCGAGCGGTCCGATGATCTCCCGGGACCGGACCCAATGGGAGATCGACCGTGCCGGTGAATTGCTGCCCCTCGTAGCGGACGAATCCGGGCATGGTGAAGATTTCTTCGACCGGCATGAGGGTAACCTCCGCGGTCCCCTGACGCATGCGGTCAGTCAGGGCTTGGTGCCGGACGCACTTGCGCTGCAAGGAAGCAAGCGGGGCCACCTACGCCGCCGGTCCCGCCTGGGAGACCCAGTACGACCGACTAGAGAGCGACTGAAACGACCCAGTTGCCGTAGCCAATCGGGCCGGCCTACCTCTCCCGGACTTGCGCGGGTATAATGAACCGATCGACCGCGCGCGGGGCCCCGCCGAACACCCATAAATTCCCTTGAGCGAGCAGCAAGTGTTGACGGGATTGCTTGACTACCTCCGGACGGAAATGGCCACTCACAGCACAGTCCACGAGTACCTCGCTCCGGCGGAGCACCACATGAAGGCACACGAGCCCCTCCAGCGCCAGACTGTATGCCTGAACGTCCACACCGCAGGCGCCAGCGGTTGGCCGGATTGGCATCAGGAGGCGCGGCGTCTCGAGATGAACGGCAAGGCGGTTCTTTCTTGCCAGGACACCTACGGCGCCAATCCTGAACCCTTTGCCGCCCCAATCGGATGAGGGCAATGAACCTCTCCATTCTCCATATCTCTGATCTGCATCGTGACACCAATAATCCGATTCGGAATGATGTATTGCTGGATTCACTTGAAAACGATTGCCGCCACTTCTCGGCAGAAGAGGATCCAAAAGTTCGCTCACCCGACTTGATCGTTGTTAGCGGTGACATTATTGAAGGTATCAAATCCGACGCGCCTCAGCCTGAAGATTGCCTTCGTGAACAGTATGAACGGGCATTGGACTTCTTGCGCCGGCTCTCGGACCACTTTGTCGGAGGTAATCGAAACCGGGTAGTCATTGTGCCTGGCAATCACGATGTGAGTTCCTACCATTTAGACAAGAGCCTAGAATCAGTTGATATTCTTCCCGATCGAAAAAGAGAACTAGTCAAAGAACTGTTTTCGTCGGGAACCTCCTTACGGTGGTCTTGGCGTGATCTCCAACTCAAGAGAATTGCCGATCCTACAATGTATTTACAGCGAATGGCGGCCTTCTCTCAATTCTATTCAGACTTCTACGAAGGACAGTTCATCTACGACCTTGATCCGGCCAAGCAAGTAGACATCTTCGATTACCCAGAGTTTGATCTGACCATTGTAGGATTTTCGAGCTGTTACAACAACGATCTCTATAACAGGCACGGTGCCATACACCCCGCATGTATAGCCGAAGTAGGAAACCGGCTGCGCGATCCTCTATTCTCCAACCGACTGCGTGTCGCCGTCTGGCACCATAATACCGAAGGCCCACCCGCGCGTTCTGACTATATGGATCCCGACACCATTCAAAATCTGATTGATCGCGGTTTTAGTATCGGATTGCACGGCCATCAGCACCGGCCTCAGTATCTGGATACGAGGTTTCGGCACGGCGTCGAGCGAAAAATCACCGTCATCAGCGCGGGAACTCTTTGCGGCGGCCCAGACTTCAGGCATGGACGCGCCTATAACATTATTGAACTCAGCATTCCCGACAGAACCGGATGCCTCCATGTCCGAGAAATGCAAAATGACAATCTCAACCTACCAATCTGGGGCAGACGAGCGCTTCCTCCCAATACACGATCGCATTATGATTTTCAGTACGACCCGCCGCCGCCCTCTTCTACCATGAATGAGTCTACAGCTGCGTTGATTGAAGCGCAGGACTTGCACATTAATGGCGAATACCAAAAGGCAGCTCATCGTCTCACCGCCGTCTTGGACCAGGAGACACTCGCCAGACCTCTGCTTCTGGATTGTCTGATCCAAATAGGGGACACAGAATCGCTTCTTGACGTCTTTGATCCACCCTCAAACGAAGCTGAAGCTATTCACCTGATGGATGCACTGTGGACCAACGGAAAGCGGGAGCGATTGGGCCAGGTATTGGATACCCCTTTCATTGCTCAGTCCAACGACCCCTCAGTGGTCACAATCCGGAACAAATATACTGCGAGGCTTAGATGACTGTGGCGGGGAGAGAACGCATAGCATTTGATGTCGAAACCGAAAGAGTTCTACAAATTCTTTCGTCTGAAATCTATGATTCGCCGAAGGCATTCTTGCGTGAAAATGTTCAAAACGCATACGACGCGATTCTAATGCGCTGTACAGCACAAGGCCTAGCGACTTCTGATAGAAGTATCCAAATCACCATAGAAGATGGAGCAATATCCGTCCGCGACGATGGCGTCGGCATGACCGAGGATGTGTTAAAGGGCAATTTCTGGAAGGCTGGATCTAGTGGCAAAAAGTCTGACCTGGCACAGCGATCTGGTGTCATCGGTACATTTGGTATCGGGGCAATGGCCAATTTCGGAGTCTGTACGGCATTGCATGTCGAGTCCCGAAACATCGACTCCAGTGTTACACTAATCAGTTCAGCCAAACGAGCCGATCTGCGCATCGCGCAGGACTGCATCGACCTTATGCGTATCCAGGATGATCGTCCACCGGGCACTGTCATTCACGCCCATCTCGACCCGGCCTTTCCTATCAGTGAAGTGGAAGCATCAGAGTACCTTAAACAATATGTACGCTTCTTGCCTGTCCCAGTGTATCTGAACGAGAGAATTATTAGCCAGGAGAAGTTCGAAGACACACTTGGTAACCGGGCCTCCGGTTTCGAGGAAATCTCCTCCAGGGACGTAACCAATGGTCATTTGTCGGGTACATTGCGCTCATTTGTCAACGCGCAGGCACGTGTTCTTGTTCGGGCGACGAATATAGCGTTAAACGGAAGCCCCATTCGAGGGGAGGCATTTTTTGTGCAAGGGGGGGGCCAGACACTCGGATTTCGCAACTTGTTCGGCCTTGCGCCAATTCCTATTTCAGGTGTTTACGATTTCGGTGGGTTAGTTAATCTAGATATCCTCAACCCGACAGCGGGGCGTGAAGCCCTTAGTCGAGAAAGTATTCAGTTTGTTGTGAATCTCATCTCTTTGGTTGAGTCCGAAGTTTCAAAGGACATTGCCCACACTACCGCCTCCGATCAGAACCAGCAGTTTCAACAATATATTCTTGCGCATAATCTTATTAGGCTCGCGGAAAATGTCAAAATCGGGATACTTCCGGGGCGCAACAGGCAAGTTACTCTCGGTCAGGCGAAACAGTTTGAAGCGACAAAGCCAAAGCTTTTTTACGCGGGACAAGATTCGATAATGCAGCAAAAATTTTCCGGAGAAGAATCGAACCTGCTGCATGTCAGTCAGGTAAACCCGAGGCGCAAGCTCCAATTACGTTATTTACGAGAGATTTCGGGTGTAACTGAGGTGCCGGATCAAATTAGTGTTGAGCGCTTTTCCGACACTCAACTTATTCTGGACGAAGCTATGTTTTTAGTCCGGTTCAAAGCTGTTCTGCTTGATGATTACTTTATGCCCAATGTCGATGCTGCATTTGCCACTATTAGCCATGGCGTGGCCTTGGACATCCACCGAGAGGGAAACAGTCTCAAGATTTCGATTTCCCGCGAAATGCCCGCAGCGCGCATGGTTATTGAGGCGTATCGGTCAGCACCAGAGGTTTTCCACGGATTTGTGATCGATTTTGTGAGAGACCATGTTTATCCGCAGATTAGAGAACATGTGCCGTCATCAATGAGGCAGGGACGAGACGCTCTTCTGCTTCGTCTTAGGGAGAATGAGGATCTCTTCAGGTACGATTTGAGCGACTTTGGTGAAGCGGAGGCACTGTTGGCGGACTACCTGTCCGGAAAGGCCAGTCTCGAACAGGTCATACGATCATCCGCGGGGCGCACGGCTGGACAGCGGCAAGAAGTCCGTATGGACCAGATCGGAACGGTCGAGGAGGAAATACCAGACATACTTGGTACAGGAACTGATGGCCAGCATACAAACGCATTTGAAGCGTCGCCTCCGATTGTGCGGCCTGAGCTGACCAGCGACATGAAGGTTCTAACAGTCGGGGAACAGTATACCAGACTGAACGGATTTCAGATGTTCCTTTCGCTTTCGGATCGTCTCGCTCGGAGGGAGGGGGAATTCCTCCGGCAACCCCACACGACCAAACTGATGTGGGGTTCACACCGCGTGATATTTGTATTTGCGGACAGCACTGGAGAGTTGAACCTCTATTATGATCTGAAGTTGAAGGAGCCACTTGAAACGCAAACGACGGGTGGATCGATGTTCCCCACAACCACGATCATTACCAAGAATCGGATCTTTGTACCCATTCCGAGAGAGCTTGAGGCAGCATTCCGGATTTCCAGTGGTGCGAAGGAGTTTTTTGTACGATTCGACACTATTCCCTAACTATTTGAACGTACCGGGGTGATGGCGATGAGGGCCCCTGCCTAGAACTTCCTTCAGAGAATGTAGGATCTACGGCCCAGCTTGACGCTCTCCACTTTCGGTCGATTGCCCGATGACGGCGGAATATTCCTCAATAAGGCACTCACTGAATGGAAAGTCTTGAATGTCATGCACAACCAGCAAGCCCGATTTCGGAACGCTGCCCCTTGTTAGTTTGCCTTCAAACTGATAACATGAAGGCATCGAAAGCAGGTTAGGTATTCGACTATGGCCATGCTGACCGTGCGCAATCTACCTGACGAGGTGCATCGCGCCCTGCGTGTGCGGGCCGCCCTGCGGGGCCGCAGCACCGAGGCCGAGGTGCGCGCCATCCTGGAGGAGACGGTCCTGCCGGAAGGGCGGGCCGCGCTGGGAACGCTGCTGACCGCCGTCGGCCGGCGCGCCGGGATGACGGACGAGGAATTCGCGGGCTTTGCACAACGCGACACCGCTCCGGCCCGGCCGATCGATCTGGAATGATCCTGGTAAACACCAACGTGCTGTCGGAGCAGCTGCGCGGGGTTCCGGAGCCGCGCGTCACCGCATGGCTCGACGCACAGGCGCTGGAAACGCTGTACCTGTCCGCCATTACCGTCGCGGAACTGCGTTTCGGAGTGCGGTCGTTGCCGGCCGGCCGCCGGCGGGACCGATTGCACGAAGATCTCGAGGGGCAGGTGCTACCGATGTTCGCCGGGCGGATGCTGTCCTTCGATCTTGCGGCTTCGCAGGCCTATGCGGAGTTGATGGCAAAGGCACGGTCCGAGGGGCGGACGATCCCGGTGTCAGACGGTTACATTGCGGCGACCGCCGCGGCCAATGGCATGATGGTGGCGACGCGGGACACCGCGCCGTTCAAAGCGGCGGGATTGAAGAGTGTCGATCCATGGACGGAATAGGAAACGACCGGGGTGCCGTTTGGCCGTTCATCGAAGTTTTTTTCGATCATACGTCAGGCGCCGCATGACCCGCCTTGCGCCCCCTGAGCTACTCAACTGTATGATTCCATGCAGGAAATCCCCTACCTGTCCCGTTTGACATGGCCGGATCGCGGGTCCAAATCGACTCCCGGGAGCGTAGTGTTGCGGGAGTTGACGAAAGATGCCAGAGAGCGAGGATCGTGGAATTTCCGTCATGCGCGGCGTGGCGGCGAACGACAATGGGGGAGCGGAGGCGCGGGTCGATGCTGCCGTGGTGACGCTGGCCCGGCTGATCGGCCGGCGCATCGCGCGCGAGGAACTGGACAGGCTCGACGCCGCCAACGACAACGCGCCGGGGAAGGATGCCGGCGAGAAATAGGAGACCGGAGACCATGACCCTGCGCTGCGCGCTCTATGCCCGCTACTCGTCCGACCAGCAGCGGGCGGCCTCGATCGAGGACCAGTTCCGGGTCTGCCGCGAGCGCGCCGAGCGCGAGGGCTGGAAGATCGCCGGCGCGTACAAGGACTCCGCCGTCTCCGGCGCCAGCATGATCCTCCGTCCCGGCATCCAGGCTCTGCTGGACGACGCGCGGCGGGGAATGTTCGAGATCGTGGTCGCCGAGGCGCTCGACCGGGTGAGCCGCGACCAGGCGGACGTGGCGACGCTCTACAAGCACCTGAAGTTCGCGGGCGTGATGATCGTCACCCTGTCGGAAGGCGAGATCAACGAGCTCCATGTCGGGCTCAAGGGCACGATGAACGCGCTGTTCCTTAAGGACCTCGCGGCGAAGACCCACCGGGGTCTGCGGGGCCGGGTCGAGCAGGGCCGCTCGGGCGGCGGGCTCTGCTACGGCTACGACGTGGTGAAGTCGTTCGACGGTTCGGGCGATCCGGTGCGCGGCGGGCGGACCATCAACGAGACCGAGGCCGAAGTCGTGCGAAGGGTATTCCGGGAGTTCGCCGACGGCGCGAGCCCACGCGCGATCGCGCGGCGGCTGAACGGGGAGGGCATCCCCGGCCCTTCGGGCAAGCTCTGGATGGATACCACCATCCGGGGCCACGCCAAGCGGGGCACCGGCCTGATCAACAACGAGCTCTACATCGGCCGGCTGGTCTGGAACCGGCTGCGCTACGTCAAGAACCCGGAGACGGGCAAGCGGGTGTCGCGGATCAACCCGCCGGAGGAGTGGATCGTCAGGGAGGTCCGCGAGCTTCGCATCGTCGACGACGACCTCTGGCAGGCGGTCAAGAACCGCCAAGGGGAAATCACGGAGCAATACGCCACCGTCATCGAGGCCACGCAAACCGCACGCGCCAACCGGCTGAACGGCGCCCACCGGCCCCGCCACCTGCTCTCGGGCCTGCTCGAATGCGGCGTCTGCGGCGGCCCCTATTCCATGCGCGGCCAGGACCGCTACGGCTGCTCCAACCATGTCATGACCGGCACCTGCTCGAACGGCAGGGGCATCCGCCGCTCGGTCATCGAGGAGCGGGTGCTGTCCGGGCTGAAGGACCGGCTGATGGCGCCGGAGGCCGCCGCCGAGGCGATGCGGGCCTATGCCGAGGAGACCAACCGGATCAACCGGGAGCGTCGCGCCTCGGGCGCGAGCGAGAGGAAGGAGCTCGCCGGGATCGAGAAGAAGATCGCCGCCATGATCGCCGTCATCGAGGACGGCGGCTATGTGCGTGGGATGGTGGACCGGCTGCGCGAGCTGGAAGCGCGCCAGGACGAACTGAACGAACGTCTCTCCGCGGCGCCCGCCGATCTCCCGGACATCCACCCCAACATCGCGGACATCTACCGGCGCAGGGTGGCGCGGCTTGCCGAGGCGCTGGACCATCCGGAGGACCGCGACGCGGCGGCGTTGGCCATAAGGGGTCTGATCGGGCGCATCGTGCTCACCCCCGGCGAGAAATGGGCCGAGATGGACGCCGTGCTGCACGGCGATCTCGGGACCATCCTCGAATGGGCGGGAAACGGGCGCGAAAGCACAAAGACCGACATCCCCATGCCGGAGATGTCGGTCTCGGTGGTTGCGGGGGTAGGATTTGAACCTACGACCTTCAGGTTATGAGTTTGATAAGGCTACGGGGACTTGAGAGCCAAGCAGGATGCATGAGGGTGATTTCTCTAGGATTTTCCTTGGGTTTCTGTTCCGTCGAGGGTTGTTGAGGGTCCTTGAGAGCCGTTCGGATTGATGCAGATTGTTTGCCAATCGTTTGCCAGCATGCTACACGGTCCCGGCAACGTCAAGGACCTACGCCATGGCTTCCAACCGCATCCCCCGGCTGACCAAGCGCACCGTCGACGCGATCAGGGCCAACGGCGGCGATGCCGTCTACTGGGACGGCGAGCTCACCGGCTTCGGGCTCCGGGTGCGCAAGTCGGGTCGCAAGAACTACGTCGTCCAGACCCGGGTGGACGGCAAGCTGCGCTGGTTCACCATCGGCCCCCACGGGCCGCTCACGCCGGACCAGGCGCGGAACAAGGCGCTGGAAGTTCTCGCCGATGCGAAGAAGGGGATCGATCCCCGCAATGCGGAGGCGGCGAGAAGGGCCGAGCCGAGCATGGCGGATCTGGGGAAGCGGTTTCTCGAAGAGTATGTGCCCGACCACTGCAAGGAGAGCACGCAACTGGAATACGCGCGCTCGGTGACGCTGTTCGTCGACCCGGTTATCGGGGAGATGCGGGTCGCGGCGGTGCAGCGCAAGGACATCGCGGCGCTGCATCACGGTCTCAGGGACAAGCCCTACCAGGCCAACCGGACGCTCGGGGTGCTGTCCAAGATGTTCTCGCTCGCGGAAATCTGGGGCTGGCGGCCGGACGGCACCAACCCGTGCCGTCACGTCAAGCGCTACAAGGAGCACAGGCGGGAGCGCTTCCTGTCGGAGGAGGAAACCGAACGTCTTGGCGAGGTGCTGCGCGAGGTCGAGCCGGAGATGCCCTCGGCGGTTGCGGCGTTCCGGCTGCTGTTGCTGACGGGCTGCCGGATGTCGGAGATCCGCGACCTGAAGTGGGAGCATGTGAAGGAGGACTGCATCGAGCTTCCCGACGCGAAGACTGGAGGGCGCGCCGTTCCGCTCGGCCCCGAGGCGCGGGCGGTGCTGGCGGCGATCCCGCGCGAGGACGACAATCCCTGGGTGATCGCGGGGCGTCTGCCGGGGACGCATCTCACCGACCTTCAGCGTCCCTGGCGGCGCATCCGCGAGCGCGCCGGTCTGGAGGACGTGCGCATTCATGACCTGCGACACTCGTTTGCGAGCAGGGCGCTGGCGCTCGGCGAGAGCCTGACGATGATCGGAAAACTGCTCGGTCACACGCAGGTGCAGACGACCGCGCGTTATGCGCATCTCGCGCGGGATTCGATCCAGAGCGCCGCCTCGCGGATCACCGGCAGCATCGGCGGCAACCTGATGGGCGGCGACTAGCCGGAACAGGCGGGCATTGCGAACGACGATGCGTCGCGGTGACCGGCTCCCGACGAGCGCCGGGCAAGGCAAGATTGACCTTGCAG
>FZLR01000025.1 GCA_900197615.1 Rhodospirillaceae bacterium Spongia-Bin9 | reverse complement strand
TTTCGCGGTTGCCGGTGGGCCGTCCCAGCCGAGGACGCCGGGCCGGCGCGACATGGCGTGAATGCCGAATTCGCCGAAGCCGATCCGCTCCATCTCCCGGTAGGCCGGGTGGAACTCGATCCATTCCTCGTCGCGCCCGAAGGCATCGCGCGGATGCAGGACCGGGCCGTGCCGGTCGGCGATGCGGGCCAGTTCGTCGAGCCGCCCGCCGGCGATTTCGCCGAGCCGCCGATAGTGCGGCAGCATGTGCGTGCGCAGGTCGTCCGGCAAATAGAGCGGCAGCAGCTCCTGCAGGCTGGCGTCGATCTCGAAGAAATTCAGCCCTTGGCAGTCCGGCGCCAGCGGCGTGCCTGCGGCGGCGGCCACGGCTCCGGCAGGGTCGGGGGAGGCCGGGCCGGCGGTCGGGGCCGGATTCGGGGGCGTCGCTAGGTTCATGGCGGATCGGCCGGATCGGGTTTCGCGGAACGGCGGGCCGAAACCATGCCACAGCGGGATGTGTCATGAAATGTCATGATTTGTCATGATTCGGCGCCCAGCCTCGCCGTTCGCCCTCCGTCGCTGCCCCATTCTTGCCGCAATTCGCTAAGACAGACCGTTCTATATATAGTGTTTTTTTTGCACGCCGGTCTCTCCGTCCGAAGCCGCACCGCCTGCCCGGATATCGAGCGCCGGAATATCGCTTGCGGCATTCATGTTGTTCATGTAATGTTCTTTACCCGGGAAGTCAAGCAAAATACGCTCTCTGCCGCGCCGCTCCGGCCGAACCGGAAGCGCCCGCAGCCTCCTATTCCTCGATCGTGTCCTCGATCGTGCGCAGGCCGGGGCGTTTGCTGCTGACCAGCACGGCCATGTTGCCGGGCTTGTGCTCGTTGCGGCGCATTTTCATGTGGGCTTCGGGGATGTCCTCCCACGCGAAGACCTCGGACATGCACGGGTCGATGCGCCGCTCGATCACCAGCTTGTTGGCCTGGGACGCCTGCATGAGATGGGCGAAATGGCTGCCCTGGATGCGCTTCTGGTGCATCCAGACATAGCGCGCGTCGAAGGTGATGTTGTAGCCCGTGGTGCCGGCGCAGAAGACGACCATGCCGCCGCGCTTGACCACGAAGGTCGAGACCGGGAAGGTCGCCTCGCCCGGATGCTCGAAGACGAAATCGACGTTGTTCCCCTTGCCGGTGATGTCCCAGATCGCCTTGCCGAACTTGCGCACCTCGCCGAACCAGGCGCGGTATTCGTCGGTGCCGACCTCGGGGAGCTGGCCCCAGCAATCGAACTCCTTGCGGTTGATGACGCCCCTGGCGCCCAGCGACATGACGAAATCGCGCTTGTCCTCCTCCGAAATCACGCCGATGGCGTTGGCCCCGGTCGCGGCGCAAAGCTGCACGGCCATCGAGCCGAGGCCGCCGGAGGAACCCCAGACCAGCACGTTGTGGCCTGGCCGGAGGATGTGCGGGCGGTGGCCGAACAGCATCCGCCAGGTCGTGGCGAGCGTGAGCGTGTAGCAGGCGCTCTCCTCCCAGGTCAGGTGCTTCGGCCGGTGCATGAGCTGCTGGGCCTGAACCCGGGTGAACTGGGCGAAGGAGCCGTCCGGCGTCTCGTAGCCCCAGATGCGCTGGGTGGTCGAGAACATCGGGTCGCCGCCGTTGCATTCCTCGTCGTCGCCGTCGTCCTGGTTGCAGTGGATCACGACCTCGTCGCCGACTTTCCAGTTGCGCACCTTCTCGCCGACCGCCCAGACGATGCCGCTGGCGTCGGAGCCGGCGATGTGGAACGGCGCCTTGTGGATGTCGAAGGGCGAAACCGGCGTGCCGAGGGAGGCCCAGATGCCGTTGTAGTTGACGCCGGCGGCCATCACGAAGACCAGCACATCGCGGCTGTCCAGCTCCGGCATGTCGACGACTTCGACCTGCATCGCGCTCTCCGGCTCGCCGTGGCGTTCGCGCCGGATCGCCCAGGCGTACATGGATTTCGGCACATGGCCGAGCGGCGGGATTTCGCCGACCTCGTAGAGGTCCTTCTTCTCGCCGCGCAGCAGCGGGTCGGACGGTTCCTGGTGCTCGGCCAGTTCGATCACGGGGGAGGCTCCGCTCATGGCTCTGTCTCCTGGTAACTGCGGCTCCGGAAAAGTCGACCTGGCCGCGCGCCGGGGCGGGAGTCATACGCCGGCCGGCCTTATGTTGCAATGCAAAAGACATAAAGTTGCGCATGAAGCTATAAAATTTGGTCAATGTTTCGTGACCTTGCGTCCCGTGTAATATATGTGCGAAATCGGCCGTTTCGCCGCTTGCGCCCGCCGCTTGCGCCGGCGCATTCTTGATGCAGTGCGGCGAAAGCCCTCCCGCCGGATGCAGCCCATGAACGACCGACCCCCGGAAGATCGCTCAAAAGAAGACCGCCCCCAAAGGGACCGTCCGTGGATTATGCGGACCTATTCGGGCCATTCCTCGGCTGCGGCGTCCAACGACCTGTACCGCACCAACCTGGCCAAGGGGCAGACCGGCCTGTCGGTCGCCTTCGACCTGCCGACCCAGACCGGCTACGACGCCGATCATCCGCTGGCGCGCGGCGAGGTCGGCAAGGTCGGCGTGCCGGTCTCGCATCTCGGCGACATGGAGACCCTGTTCCGCGACATCCCGCTCGCCCGGATGAACACGTCGATGACGATCAACGCCACCGCGCCCTGGCTGCTCGCGCTCTATATCGCGGCGGCCGAGCGGCAGGGGGCGAAGCGCGCCGAACTGACCGGCACGACCCAGAACGATATCGTCAAGGAATATCTCTCCCGCGGCACCTACATCTTCCCGCCCGAGCCCTCGATGCGGCTGACCGCGGACACAATCGCCTTCGCCTGCCGCGAGGCGCCGAAGTGGAACCCGATCAACGTCTGCAGCTACCATTTGCAGGAGGCCGGAGCGACGCCGGTGCAGGAGCTCGCCTATGCGCTCGCCACCGCCGTCGCGGTGCTCGACCGGGTGCGCGGCATCGTGCCGGCGGCGGATTTCCCCGCCGCGGTCGGGCGGATCAGCTTCTTCGTCAACGCCGGCCTGCGCTTCATCGCCGAAATCTGCAAGATGCGCGCCTTCACCGAGCTGTGGGACGAAATCTGCGAAAGCCGCTACGGCGTCGACGATCCGAAGCTGCGCCGCTTCCGCTACGGCGTGCAGGTCAATTCCCTCGGCCTGACCGAGCAGCAGCCGGAGAACAATGTCTACCGCATCCTGCTCGAGGCATTGGCCGTCACCCTGTCGAAAGGGGCGCGGGCGCGGGCGGTGCAATTGCCGGCCTGGAACGAGGCGCTCGGCCTGCCCCGGCCGTGGGACCAGCAATGGTCGCTGCGCCTGCAGCAGATCCTGGCCTACGAGACCGACCTGCTGGAATACGGCGATATCTTCGAGGGCTCGACCGAAATCGCGGCGAAGGTTGCGGAACTGAAAGACGAGGCATCGGCGGAACTGGCGCGGATCGAGGCCATGGGCGGTGCGGTGGCTGCCGTCGAGTCCGGCTATATGAAGCAGCGGCTCGTGGCGTCGAACGCGCAGCGGGTCGCGGCGATCGAGGCCGGCGAGCAGACCGTGGTCGGCGTCAACCGCTGGACCGAGAGTGCGCCCTCGCCGCTCACCGGCGATGACGGGGAGGGCGGCGGGGACGGCGGCTTCCTCGCCGTCGACCCGGCGGCCGAGGCGGCACAGATCGCCAGCCTGGCGGAATGGCGCGAGGCGCGCGACGAAGCCGGGGCGCGGGCTGCAATCGCCGGACTGGAGCGTACCGTGCGCGACGGCGGCAACGTCATGGCGCCGTCAATCGCCTGCGCCCATGCCGGGGTCACGACCGGCGAATGGGGCGAGGCGCTGCGCGGCATCTTCGGCCTCTACCGGGCGCCCACCGGCGTCGGCGCGGCCCCGGCGGTCCGGCCGGCTTCGGACGACGGCATCGCCGCGCTCGAAGCGGTGCGCGGGCGGGTCGAGGCCCTGTCGCAGCGGCTCGGCCGGCGGCTCAAGATGCTGGTCGGCAAGCCGGGGCTGGACGGCCATTCCAACGGCGCCGAGCAGATCGCCGTCAAGGCGCGGGACTGCGGCATCGAGGTGGTCTACGAGGGCATCCGCCTGACCCCGGCGCAGATCGCCAACGCGGCGTTGCAGGAGGACGTCCACATCGTCGGCCTGTCGATCCTGTCGGGCAGCCATGTCGCGCTGGTCGGCGAAGTCGTCGAGCGGCTGGCCGCCGGAGGGCTGGGCGACGTGCCGGTTGTCGCCGGCGGCATCATCCCGCCGGCCGACGCCGAGGCGCTGAAGAACGCCGGCGTCGCCGCCGTCTACACCCCCAAGAACTTCGACCTGACCGCAATCGTGGGCGAGATCGTCGAAATCGTGGAGCGCGGGACGCGGGAGGCGGCGTGAGGGGGCGGCCGATTCCCACTCGGTCAGCGTGAGGCTCCTGCAACGTATTTCCTTGCCGAATTGCCCCCAGACGTCATTTCGACCGCAGCCCCGGACAGGCGTCCGTGGCGAAGCGGAAAAATCTTTCCGCGCCGATCCCCGGTCTTTGCTCCGCACGGAAAGGATATCTCCCCTTCGCGGCCATTCAGGCCGCTGCGGTCGATATGACGGTCGGGAATTCTATATTCCGAAAGCCGTTTGCCGTGCGGGAAATCGGGATTTGTCCTGCCAAGCCTCGGGCAGCGATAATTCCTTCATCGAAATGCGCCTCAGGAGACCGCCATGCGCGCCAGACTGACCGCCGGAAACCGGCTGACCCTGCCGAAGGCCGCGCTCGCCGCCGTCGGCCCGGCCGACTATTTCGACGTGACCGCGGAGAACGGCCGCATCGTGCTGACGCCGGCGCCCGCCAACCGCGCCGACGCCGTGCGCGCAAAGCTCGCCGGCTCCGGCCTGTCCGAAGCCGATGTCGGCGATGCTGTCGGATGGGGGCGGTCGGGCGCTCCCTCCGGCGGATGATAACGCCGTCGCCCTGATCCGGCGAGAAGAGGGCGTGGCGGGGCAGAGTCCATCGTCATGGACAAACTGAACCCCGGGTGCATATATTGAGTGCCCGAACGCATGTGCGAAAGGCGTAGCAATGGACGAGAAATTGAAAGCATTGGTCGAAGCAGCAAAGTCTGTCCGGATGACGCGTCAAGACACCGAGAAGCAAAGAGAAAGCTTCGCCTACGGGAATACACATATAGAAAATAGTAGAATTACCAAAGATACTATTGCGAATGCCGCTAAGAAGCTCAAAGACAGTGGCGAATACTAAAAAATGACTGCAAATCCGGAGCAGCGAAAAAGCAAGCCGGAACGAAAGGAACTTGTCACCGATCCGGATGAAATTGCCAGAATTGAAGCTGAAAATGGTCTTCGACAAACAAAATTCGTCATAGACACCATTGATCAGCAACTAGACACCAATTCGGAATACATTCTGAAGCCTTCGCTTGTTTCGAGATTGAACCGGCTCGCGATCGAAGGGCTGTCTGAGTTGCCCGGCACCTATCGGCCGGGCCCGATGAGCATTACGCACAGTAATCACGTTCCGCCACCTCCCCAAGACGTTCATGGTTTTGTTGAGGACATGTGCGAATATGTGAATAATAACTGGGAGCGTGACGGTTGGCACTTGGCCGCATACCTGATGTGGCGGCTAAACTGGATTCACCCCTTCGAGGACGGCAACGGCCGTACTTCCAGAGCCATCTCGTATCTGGTCCTTTGCATCAGGCTCGGCCTGCGGCTCCCTGGTACCAAGACGATCCCTGAGGTTATCGCCGAAGACAAGGGATCGTATTACGCCGCCATCGATAAAGCCGACTCTGCCGCTAAACGGGGAGAGATCGACGTTACGGCAATGGAGGCCGTCCTCAAAGATGCCCTTGCCGTCCAACTGGCAGAATTCGCTGATGTTGTTACCGGCGGTCACATCACCGGCCTCTCGAGATTTGAACGCGGTGAATTTGATCAACCGAAACCACGCTGGACCTCGGCGCTGCACGAACACTACAACAGGAATCCTTTTTGGTATTGGTGTGCTGGTGTAGTTCTGGCCATAGGTCTTGGGTTTGTCTCATTCCTATAGCAATCAAACGGGCCGTTGGTTCAGCCATCGCCCTCCAAGAGTGCCAATTCATGCACCCCACCTTCACCACACGCGGCGACATCCGTATCGTCGGTCTTGCGCAGCCGTTCCGGAAGAGCGAGGGGCTTGACGGGCCGGCGGTTTGGCGGCGGTTCCGGCCGTTCGTGGAGCGCATTCCGAACCGGATCGGCTGCCACACCTACGGCCTCAACGAAGTGGTGGATATGGCGGCCGGCGAACTGATCTACGCGCCGGCCGTGGAGGTCAGCGAAATCGGCGATCTGTCGGACGGGTTGTTCGGCAAGACGCTGGAAGGCGGGCGGTTCGCCGTCTTCGCCTTCCCGCTCGCCGGGGGCGACATCGGCGCGGAATTCCGCCGCGCCTACGATTTCATCTACGGCGCGTGGGCGCAGGAAAACCGGTCCTGCCTGCGCGCCTGGTACGATTTGGAAGTTTACGACGAGCGCTTCGACCCGGCGACGCTGACCGGCGAGGCCTCGATCTGGGTGCCGGTGACGTAGGCGGGGTTGCTCCGGTTTGTCTCGGATGCGCCGGTTATTTCCTTCGAAGTCAAGCCGAGCGATTTCAAGAAAAAGCCAATTGTCACCCCGGCCAACCGAAGGGCGAGCCGGGGTCCAGAGCCTGCCCTGAGCCTGTCGAGGGGGCCGGTTCGGTACATCCCGGCGCGACAGCCCCATCCCCTTCGCTGCGCTCAGGGACTTCCCCCGCTGAAGCGGGGGGAAGAACGATCCGGCAGTATCTGGCAGGCCGTTGTGTATCGAAGTGCCGAACCGCACCCGCCGCTACTTCCCACCCAGCGCCCGGTAGATCCGGCGGGCGGCGCGGCCGGTGACGGGGAGGCCGAGGTTCTTTTCTGCTTCGCGGATGGCGGCGCGGCTCTTCGGGCCGATCTTGCCGTCCGGCGCGCCGGGATCGTAACCCTCGACGATCAGCAGTTCCTGGAGCCACTTGCGCTCCCTGCGCGACAGGCCGGGATCGTTGGTCGGCCAGGCGGCACGGAATCGGCCGCGGCCGGTCAGCCGGTCCGCCAGATGCGCTACCGCCAGGGCGTACGATTCGGCGTGGTTGTACGCGTACAGCGCGTCGAAATTGCGGAAGGTCAGGAAGGCCGGGCCGTCCGCGCCGGCCGGGCGCAGCAGCCCGGCGCGCAGCTTGCCCTTGAGGCGCCGCCCGTCCATCCGCTTGAGGCCCCGCGCCGCCCACTTGGACAGCGCCGCCTTGCGTTTCCGCCCCTCCGGCCCACGGTAGCCGTCGGGAACCCGCACCTCGACGATGCGCGGTCGCCCGGTGCGCCAGCCGGCGCGGCGCAGATAGTTGGCGGCGGAGCCGAGCGCATCGGGCACGGAACTCACCAGGTCCTTGCGGCCGTCGCCGTCGAAATCGACCGCGAGGCGCCGGTAGGTCGAAGGCATGAACTGGGTCTGGCCGAAAGCGCCGGCCCAGGAGCCGTAGAGCTTGCCGAGCGGCAGGTCGCCGGCATCGACGATGCGCAGCGCCGCCAGCAGTTCGCGGCGCCAGAATTTCGCCCGCCGCCCGCCGCGGCAGGTCAGCGTCGCCAAGGCGTGGGGCAGGAAGTTCCTGCCCGCCGTCTTGCCGTAGTCGGTCTCGACGCCCCAGATCGCCGCGATGACATGGCGGCTGACGCCGTAGCGCTTCTCCGCCCGGCGCAGCGCGGCCTTGTGCCGGCGCATCGCCGCCTTGCCCTCGCGGACGCGCTGATTGTCGACGACGAAGGCCAGGTAATCCCAGATCGCGATGCGGCTTTCCGGCTGCACCTTCGACAGGCGCAGGACCCGCGCGTCCGGCTCCGCGATGTCGAGCGCCTTGCGCACTACCGACTGCCGGATGCCGGCCTTGCCGGCAGCCCGCTTCAGGCCATCGACGCAGGCCGGAAAGCCTGCGGCGTGGCCGGGCGCGGGTAGGGCAATACAGAGGGCGGCAACGAGCGCCGCCGTCGGGACATGACGCATGGGGGCGAGCCTTCCGGACGATTTGCCCGCTCATAGCATGACCGGGGCACCGGCGGTCCAGACTTCGCTGCGCCCCGACTCGGCGGACGCTTCCGACATCCGCCGTTGCGGGCCGGCCCGTTTGTCCGCTAAAGAATCGATCATGGTTGCGCTCTTCCGGAGGCGCGCGCACGATGGCGCACGCCATGTCAGCCGCCGTTCGCTCGTTGCCGCCGCCCTGCTGGCCGCCGCCCTTTCCGGGGGCGGGTCCGGCCCCGCGGCGGCGCAATCGGCGATGCCGCAGAATTGCCCGGCCCGTGGCGCGGACGACATGATTTCCTTCCAGGGCACGGCCGCAACCTCGGACCTCATCGCCGTCGCGGCGGTCGGCGATGTGCTGCTGCACGATGCAGTCCAGAAGTTCGCCATGTCGCGGCCGGACGGATTCGCCAGCCTGTTCCATCCGGTCGCCGACCTGATCCGGGGCGCCGATATCGCCTTCGCCAATCTGGAGGGCCCGGCGGCGGCCGGGATCACCAAGACCGGGCGCGCGACCGCCCCGCCGGCGACGCTGTGGGACGATTGGGTCTACAGCGGCTATCCGATGTTCAATTACCACCCGTCGGTGCTGGACGCGCTGAAAGGGGCGGGGTTCGATGTCCTGCTGACCGCCAACAACCATGCGCTGGACCGCTACGCCATCGGCGCCGACCGGACGATCGATGCGATCCGGGCCGCGGACCTGCGCTTCACCGGCACGCGCAAACGGGGCGAGGACGGGCAACCCTGGTACACGGTCGCCGAAACCGCGAAGGGCGGCACGATCCGGCGGATCGCGTGGCTGGGCTGCACTTACGGCACCAACGGCCTGCCGGACCGGCACGGCCAGGTGCTGCACTGCTATCGCGACAAGGCGCGGATACTCGGCATTATCGGCGCGCTTGCCGATCGGGACGATATCGACGCCGTGATGTTCGCGCCGCACTGGGGCGCGGAATACGAGCACGAACCGGAGTCGCGGCAGCGGGCGCTTGCCGGCGACGCGATCGAAGCGGGCGCCACCGCCGTGATCGGCACCCACCCGCATGTCATGCAGCCGGTCGAGAAACATGTCGCGAAGGACGGGCGCGAAGGGCTGATCGCCTATTCGCTCGGCAATTTCGTCTCCAACCAGATCAGCCTGGCGCGGCGCAGCTCGATAATCCTGCTGCTCGGCCTGACGCCCGATCCGAAGCCCGAATCGCGGGGCAGGCTGCGCCTCGCCGCCTTCGGCTGGATCCCGATCTGGGTGCGCAACGAGGACGGCCGGATGCAGGTCGAGGCAATCGACCGGGCCGGGCCGGAAGCGCGGCGCCATCTCGATCATCTGAACGGGCATCTGCCGGCCGGCAACCGGATGCCGGCGAGCGCGGACTACTGGCGGCAAAATGACTGCGGTCCTGGCCATCGACAGGGCCGACTGCCGGAAGAATATTGAGAAGAATATTGAGGCTGCGCCGGCCCGCCCGCCGCGCCGTAATCGAATTCGGTGCGAGATGAACGAGACGATCCGCCCTGCCGCCGCCGATAGCGGCCTGCTTGCCGATCCGCTGGCGTTGTGCCGCGAGGCGCTCAAGGCGGCCGAAGGGCTGAGGGACTCGGCGCGCCGGGCGGTCGCCGGACTGGTTGCGCCTTCGGGCAAGGTCGATCCGGCGCTGCTGGAGCGGGAGCAGTTCGCCGCCCATGGCCTGGCCTGGTTCAACACCTATGTCGCGGCGCTCGAACAGACGCTGTCCTGGGCCGAACGGCTCGAGGCTGCGGGCCGGCTCGGCGAGGCCGAGCGGCTCATCCTCCAGGCCGGGTTCGGCGAGTATCTCGCCCAGTTGCAGGGCGGCATAGCGATCAGCCAGGGCGAGGTGCTGCGCCCGGCGGACATGGGCGTGCCGGAAGCGGCGGTGGCAGCATATGGGACACCGGCGGTGCGGGCGTTGATCGCCGGCGGCAACAGCGACGCCGCCCGGATGGGCCTGGCTGCGCTGATCGCGGAAAGCAGCTTCGGCGACGATGGGCTGGACGACGAGATGCTGGTCATGATCCGCGACCAGTTCCGCCGCTTCACCGACGAGAAGATCGCGCCTCATGCCCATGGCTGGCATGTCGAGGATGTGCTGATCCCGATGGACGTAGTGAACGACCTGGCCGAACTCGGCGTCTTCGGCCTGACGATTCCCGAGGAATTCGGCGGCCTCGGCCTCGGCAAGGTCGCCATGTGCATCGTCACCGAGGAGCTGTCGCGCGGCTATATCGGCGTCGGCTCGCTGGGCACGCGCTCGGAGATTGCCGGCGAACTGATCCGGCTGGCCGGCACGCCGGCCCAGCGCGACGCATGGCTGGCCAGGATCGCCTCCGGCGCGGTGCTGCCGACCGCCGTGTTCACCGAGCCCAACACCGGCTCCGACCTTGCCAGCCTGCGCACCCGCGCAATCCGCGACGGCGACGTCTACCGGGTGACCGGCAACAAGACCTGGATCACCCACGCGGCGCGCACCGACATGATGACCCTGCTGGCGCGCACCGATCCGGACCGGGCGGGCTATCGCGGGCTTTCCATGTTCATCGCGCCCAAGCCGCGCGGCACCGACGCCGAGCCCTTCCCGGCGCCCGGAATGTCGGGCGGGGAGATCCACGTCCTCGGCTACCGCGGCATGAAGGAATACGAGATCGGCTTCGACGGCTTCGAGGTGCCGGCCGATTGCCTGCTCGGCCAGGTCGAAGGCGAGGGCTTCAAGCAACTCATGGCGACCTTCGAGAGCGCGCGCATCCAGACCGCGGCGCGCGCCGTCGGCGTCGCCCGGAATGCCATGGAGCTCGGTCTCGCCTACGGCCGGGAGCGTATGCAGTTCGGCAAGCCGATCTACGAATTTCCGCGGGTCGCCGGCAAGATCGCCTGGATGGCGGTCGAAACGATGATGGTGCGCCAACTCACCTGGTTCGCTGCGCGCGAGAAGGACAGCGACCGACGCTGCGATATCGAGGCCGGCATGGCCAAGCTGCTCGCTGCCCGGGTCGCCTGGGCGAATGCCGACAACGCGTTGCAGGTCCATGGCGGCAACGGCTACGCCCAGGAATACGAGATCAGCCGCGTGCTGTGCGACGCCCGGATTCTCAACATTTTCGAAGGCGCCGCCGAAATCCAGGCCCACATCATCGCCCGGGGCCTGATCGAGCGGCGGAATTAGGGCGGATATCCGGCGGTCGATTTGGGGCCGTCAGGCAACTCCCGTGCGCGAGGGGAGCAGAGCTCTTTCGATCAACACCGCATGATTGCATTCGATTTCGCCATGAAAGCGCTCGGGTAGACGCGCCCAATCGCGGGCCTCGACCAGGAAAGGGACGGTCGACTCCCTCACCGCCTCCTCGAAATCTCCCAACTTGTCGAGCGGAATCTCCTTCAGGCCCGGTCCGCGCAATACAAGGTCGAGATCGCTGCCGTCGTGGCTCTTCCCGCTCACGCGGCTTCCGTAGGCCCAGACCTCGACGTCGGGCAGATGCTCCCGCAACAGCGTTTCCAGTAACTCGCGATGTTTCGGCTGGAGATGGAGGCGGTCAGCCATCGCCCGCTGCCTCGATCGTGTCGGCCAGGGCCTTCGCATCGGCAACGAAGGCCGGCAACAGCTTCAGGGTCTCCTCGGCGAAATCCTCGCCACAATTGTGCGAGGTGTCGTTCCGGTTGTCGCGATAGCGAAGCCAGCGCTCGGCCGCTTCGGCTTCGATCAGCCCGTGTTTCGCGGCATGGCGGAACAGATCCTTGAAGACAAGCCGGTCGGCCTGCCGGTTGCTGGCGAAGAAAGCGGCGAGGCGCTTGCGCAGCAGCTTGCCGCTCTGTTCAAGGATCAGTTCGAATTCCTTGACGCAGGCGGCGCGGTACACGTCGTGGAGAAAGTCGTCAGGCCCGGTCCCGCGCTGCTCTCCCATTTCGTTCAGAGCGCGTTCCAGAGTTTCTATGCAGCGCCGCAGGAACGTCGTATCGAGGCTCACGGTCGGCCCTCCCCAAACCCGCCCTCAGTCCACCACACCCATGCCGATGACGTTGTAGCCGCAATCGACATGGTGGACCTCGCCGCTGACCCCGGCGCTGAGCGGCGAGATCAGGTAGAGGCCGGTGTTGCCGACCTCGTCGAGCGTCGGGTTGCGGCGGAGCGCAGCGTTGCGCTCGACCCACTGGTAGAGATAGCGCGCATCGCCGACGCCGGCGCCGGCGAGCGTGCGCATCGGCCCGGCGGAGAGCGCGTTCACCCGGATGCCGGCCGCGCCCAGGTCGTTGGCGAGGTAGCGCACGCTGGCCTCCAGCGCCGCCTTGGCGACTCCCATGACATTGTAGGAGCGGAAGACCCGGTTCGAGCCGTCGAAAGTGAGTGTCAGCAGCGCGCCGCCCCCATCGCCGCCCCCGTCCGCGTCGGTTTTCATCAGCGGCTCGGCCCGCCGCGCCAGGTCGGTGAAGGAAAAGGCGCTGATCTCCAGAGTCTGGAGGAAATTGTCCCGGCTGGTGTCGATATAACGGCCGGCAAGTTCGTTCCGGTCGGAGAAGGCCAGGGAATGGACGACGAAATCGAGCCCGCCCCACAGGCTGCCGATCCGGTCGAACAGCGCGTCCATCATGTCCGGCCGGGTGACGTCGGCGGGCATGACGATGGGAGAGCCGGTGCTCTCGCACAGCGGGATCGCGCGGCGCGCGATCGCCTCGATATCCTGGTAGGTGAAGGCGATCTCCGCCCCCTGGGCCGCCGCGGCGCGCGCGATGCCCCAGGCCAGCGAGCGCTCGTTCGCCACGCCCATGACCAGCCCGCGCCGGCCGGCCATCAGGTCGCCGGCCTTTTCGATCCTTTCCGCTGTACCCTGCGGCATGCCCCGTACCCTTTCCGACGGACGGAACCCTCCGGCAGAATCCGGTGCCGGCGGCAAGGCGGTTAAACCACGAAAGGCCGGGAGGCGGAAGCCGCCCGTCGCCGGGCGGGAACGCGCCGCGCAGACGATCCTTTCGATTTGTAACCTGCGCGGTGATAGGTTACAAATCGGCTCGTGATTCTCAGCTTTCGCCACAAAGGCCTTGAGCGTTTGTTCGAGAAGGGAGACCGCAGGCGGGTTTCCCCGAGGTTGATTGCCAAGGCCGAGCGGGTTCTTGCCCGTCTCGACGAAGCGGCTGAGCCGGGAGACATGAACCTGCCGGGTTTCGGATTGCACCCGTTGAAAGGCGATCTGGCGGGCTATTGGGCAGTCAGTGTGTCCGGTAACTGGCGCGTCGTCTTCCGCTTCGATGGACGGGACGTCAGGGATGTGGATCTGGTCGATTACCACTAGGAGGATCGAGCCGTGCCAATGAAGAATCCGCCCCATCCGGGCCTGTCCGTACGTCACGATTGTCTTGAGCCGTTGGGGCTCAGCGTTACCGAGGCGGCGCACAGGCTCGGCGTCAGCCGCAAGCAGCTTTCGGATATTGTCAATTGCCGTTCGGGGATTTCGCCCGAGATGGCGATCCGCCTCGACAAGGCTTTCGGGGGCGGCGCGGAAACCTGGTACCGGCTTCAATCGGCCTACGAACTGGCTCAGGCAATGAAGAAAGCCGACCGGATCAAGGTCGAGCGGTTATCGCCGGCGGCATAGCCGCGCTCCGGGAAGCGCGCGACACCCGCATCGACCACACCGGCGCCTGGTTCGAAGAGCGCCTCAACCAGCTCGGCCTGAAGTACGGGTGAAGGAAGGGGGCATCGGACGACGCTAGTGGAACCATTCTCCGAGGCGCCTTGTCCTTCGATAAGCGGCCTGCGGCCGCTACTCAGGATGAGGGGGGGTGAGAATGTCAGCCTTCCAGCACCCACATCCCGAATAGCCTCCGCAGGGGGCGTATCGAGGGGCGTCCCCTACGCCGCCACGTCCGCCGCGTCGGCCTTCGCCACCCGGTTGGCGGCGCTGACGATGGCGCGGAGGGATGCCGCCACGATGTTCGGGTCGCGGCCGACGCCGAACAGGGTGCCGCCGTCCGGCGTGCTGACCTCGACATAGGCGACCGCGGTGGCGTCGGCGCCCTTGCCGACGGCGTGCTCGTGGTAGCCCTGGACCGCCATGGTGAGGTTCAGGCCGTTCCTGAGCGCATCGATGAAGCCGTCGATCGGGCCGTTGCCCTTGCCCTCGATGGTGCGCGGCTCGCCGTTCCAGGCGATCTCCGCCGTCATGCGCCGGATTTCGCTGGCATGGGCGTCCGGCACCGTGCGGTAGTTGCCGAAGCCGATCGGGCCGTCCTGCTCCAGATATTCCTTCTCGAAGATCGACCAGATATCCTCCGACGCCATTTCCTTGCCGGTGGCGTCGGTCACTTTCTGGATCACGCCCGAGAACTCGACCTGCAGCATGCGCGGCAGCTTGAGGCCGTAGTCCGTATCCATGACATAGGCGATGCCGCCCTTGCCGGACTGGCTGTTGATGCGGATGACCGCCTCATAGGTCCGGCCGACATCCTTCGGGTCCATCGGCAGGTAGGGCACGTCCCACAGTTCGCTGTTGCTGGTCTCCAGCGCCGCGAAGCCCTTCTTGATCGCGTCCTGGTGCGAGCCGGAGAAGGCGGTGAACACGAGCTCGCCGCCGTAGGGGTGGCGCGGATGGACCGGCAGCTGGTTGCAGTATTCGACGGTGCGGATGATCTCGTTGATATCCTCGATCTCCAGTTCCGGATCGACGCCCTGGGTGAACAGGTTCAGCGCCAGGGTGACGAGATCGACATTGCCGGTGCGCTCGCCGTTGCCGAACAGGGTGCCCTCGATCCGGTCGGCGCCGGCCATCACGCCCAGTTCGGCGGCGGCGACGGCGGTGCCCCGGTCGTTATGCGGATGCAGGGAGAGGAGGTAGCAGTCGCGGTTGGCGAGGTTGCGGTGCATCCACTCTATCTGGTCGGCATAGATATTGGCCGACGCCATCTCGACCGTCGCCGGCAGGTTGACGATCGTCTTCTTCTCGGGCGTCGGCTGCCACACGTCCATGACCGCGTCGCAGACGTCCCGGGCATAGTCCAGTTCCGTGCCGGTGAAGGATTCCGGCGAATACTGGTAGATGACCTCGGTCTCCGGAACGCTCGGCACCAGGTCGCGGATCAGGGCCGCGCCGTCGGTCGCGATCTTCATGATCTCCGCCCGGTCGGCGTTGAACACGACCCGGCGCTGGATGGTCGAGGTCGAATTGTAGAGATGGACGATGGCCCGCCGTGCGCCGCGGATCGCATCGAAGGTGCGCCGGATCAGGTGGTCGCGCGCCTGGGTCAGCACCTGGATGGTGACATCGTCCGGGATCATGTCGTTTTCGACGAGCTGGCGGCAGAAGTCGAAATCGGTCTCCGAGGCCGACGGGAAGCCGACCTCGATCTCCTTGAAGCCCATCCGGCACAGCAGCTCGAACATGCGCCGCTTGCGCTCCGGGCCCATCGGCTCGACCAGCGCCTGGTTGCCGTCGCGCAGGTCGACCGAGCACCAGACCGGCGCCTTGTCGATGACCTTGCCGGGCCAGGAGCGGTCGGTCAGGCCGACAGGCTCGAAGGCCTGGTATTTGTGGATCGGCATCGTGGACATGGAGAGGTCTCCGGTGTGGCGGGGCGGAGGGAGCGCGCGGCTCGCCGGACGGCCCTGGCGGGCGGCGCGGCGCAGCACACTCTACCGTTTGTCCGATTGTCCTCTTGGGGGATCCTGCCTCAGGCTCTCTGGCCTGAAGGGCTTCCGGATCGGGGATGTCACATGCGGCGGGCGGCGGTCGCGCGCCCTTGGCCCGGCGTCCTAGGACGCCGGGTGGCTAAGCAGAAGCAGACCGATAATGGCGTGCGGCATGTGCATATCGGGGCGGACGGTAGCGGTGGACTTGTCGCCGGTCAAGCTGCAACCCGCCGCAGCACAGGGTGTGCCCGCCACCCGCCCGGATACCCGGCTCATTCGATCAGCTTCGGCAGCCAGGTTGCGACGCTAGGGACCAGGACGATCAGGGCAAGGACGGCAAGCTCCAGCACAACGAACGGAACGGCGGCGGCATACACCTGGATGAGGGTGACCCGCATCGGGGCGACGCCTTTCATCACGAACAACAGGAGGCCGAATGGCGGGGTCAGGAGCGAAATCTCCATGACCAGCAGGATCAGCACCATGAACCAGAGCATCTCGACGCCCTGCTGCATCGCCAGCGGAATGAAGAAGGGCAGGGTCAGGAGCAGCATGCTCACCTGGTCCATGAAGGCGCCGAGGAACAGCAAGATCAGGAGCATCACGATCACGACTGTCAGCGCTTCCAGGTCGAGGCCCTGCATCGCCTCGATCAGCCCCGTCGTCGCACCCGAAACGGCAAGTACCTGCGAAAAGGTGAGCGACCCGGCGATGATGAACAGGATCATGGTGGTGATCTTGGCAGTCTCGACGGCCGCCTTGACCATCTTCCGCCAGGACAGCGAGCGATAGGCAGCGCAGGCGATCGTCGATGCCACGCATCCCAGAGCGGCCGATTCCGTCGGCGAAGCGATGCCGGCGAAGATGCTGCCGACAACAACCGCGAAAATCGACAGCAGCGGGACCACCTGCACGAGGAACGGCCGCCACCGGGATCCCGATTCCTGCTCCGAAGGGTCGTAAGACGGCGCCAGATGCGGACTTACCGTACTGCGTACGACCACATATCCGACAAAGAGAATGGCCATCATAATGCCGGGAACGATCCCGGCGATCAGCAGTGCCGCAATCGGTTGCTCAGCGAGGCTCGCCAGCAGAACGGCCAGCGCCGACGGCGGTATCAGCATGGCGATTCCGCCGGTCGCCATGATCGGCCCCATGGCGAATTTCGGCGCGTAACCCCGCTCCACCATCTGGGGCAGCAGAACGTTTCCGAGCAACGCCGTATTGGCGATCGTCGATCCCGACAGCGTGGAAAACAGGGTGCCGCCGAATATCGTAACGATCGACAGCCGTCCGGGCACCCGCGCGATCAGCCGGTCGACCGCGGCGATCGCGTTCAGCGCCACCCCGCTCTGAAACAGGATCTCGCCCATCAGGATGAACAGGGGGATGGGTGTCAGGGAGAACCGCCCGATCGCCTGCATGCACTCGGCCGCGAACGTGGAGAGGCTGGCAGAACCGCCGAGAAAGGCGAAGGCGCCGACGATATTGGCGAGCAGGAAGGCAAAGGCGACCGGCAATCCGGGCGCCATCGCAAAGCAGACGATGCCCAGCATCAACGCCATCGCCACGGGCCATGCCATGACTCACATCCCGCTTGTCAGGGAGTAATCTTCGCCGCGCGCTGCGTCCGATTGGAAAGCGCGGGCAAACCTGAGCGCGAACTCGATCGTGAGGAGCAGCATGGCGATGGCGAAGACGCTCAGGAGCGGCCAGTTGGGCAGGGTGATCGTCTTGAATTGCATGTGCCCGAATTCGTAGGCCTGGAGCGTGCCGACGCATCCGAAATAAAACAGGACCGCCGAGACGCCGCCGCCCAGAGCGTCGACGAACTGCTCCAGACGCCGCGATGCCCGTTCGGGCAGGCCGTCGACGATAATGTCGATACGGACATGCGCGCCGAGGCGGAGCGCCCAGGGCGCGGCGAGAAACGTGCCGACATAGAGTGCGTATTCGGCGACCTCGTTAAGCCAGGGCAGGTTGCCGATGCGAAATGCCCGGAGGCCGACGTCGACGGTAATCAGGACCGCCATGGTGCAGATCGAGGCCGCAACCAGATAGCCGATACCCGCGAGCAGACCGCTGTAACCCGCGCCGAAAACCGCCTTCGCCCGCCGTATCGAACCAGTCATGGTGGGCGGACGCTAGCTCAAGGCAGCGTGACGGCGCAAGAAAGCCGGCCGCGCACGCAGGCCGGGCGGCAGCGCGGCCGGGCACCGGTTTGGCGCGGCGCGTCTCACTTCGGCTCCGGCTCGCGACCGGCCAGAACGCCGCTCTCACCCAATCGCGCGATTTCGGTTTCCGAATAGCCGATTTCCCCGAGGATCGCGGCGTTGTCGCCGCCGAGATAGGGCGCAAGCGCGCGTATCTCCGCGGGCGTGCGGTCGAAGCGCGCGGCCGGCCGGGGCTGCCGCACCTCGCCCAGCGTTCCGTCCCGGTGGACCTCGATGATTTCGTTCGCGTTGACCTGTTCGTCGTCGAGCAGTTGCCACCGGGTCAGGACCGGCGCGCAGGGAACTTCCTCGCGGTCGAGCCGCTCGAGGATTTCCCGCGTCTGCCACTTCCCGATTTCGGCGCTCACGATCTGCCGCCGCTCGGCCCCGTGTTCGGCGCGCGACTTGGCGGTCTTGAAGCGCTCGTCTTCCAGCAGGTCCGCGCGGTCGAGCGCCGCGCACATGCCGGACCATTCCGCATCCGACAGCGCGCCCGCGGTGATGTATCCGTCCTGGGTCTTGAAAATGAGGTCGAGGCCCATCTGGCCTCTTGCCGGATCGAGCTCCTTGCCGACGAAAGACAGGCTGGAGATGGCCTCCGGCCAGAGGTAGGCGATCATCGTATCGAGCATGGCGATGCGGATATGCTGCCCCTCGCCGGTGCGTTCCCGCGCGAACAACGCCGCCGTGATGGCCTGGGCCGCGGTGACCGCCGTCGTCTTGTCCGGCACGATCGTCCGCACCATGCGGGGCTGGCCGGTCGCGTAATCCGTTTGGATATCCGCCAGTCCGCACAACGCCTGAATCACCGGATCGTAGACCCGCTGATGAACGTAGGGTCCGCTCTCGCCGAAGCCGCTGATCGAAGCATAGATAATGTCGGGCCGAATGGCGCGAACGACATCTTCGCCCAGGCCCATTCGTTCGATCGCGCCGGGGCGGAAGTTCTGGACCAGGACGTCGGCGGTCGCGACCAGCGTCTTGAGGACGGCGATGCCGTCAGGCGTCTTGATGTCGAGGGCCAACCCCCGCTTGTTGCGATTGCACGACAGGAACGAGGCCGACATCCCGTTGTTGATGCTGCCGAAGTTCCGCATGAGATCGCCGCGGGGCGATTCGATCTTGATGACCTCCGCGCCCTGGTCCGCCAGCATCATGGTCGCGACCGGGCCCGCCACCATGGTCGTGAGGTCGAGGACGCGAACGTCATGGAGGGGTCCCGCCATTTTTTCTGTCATCCTGTTGGAATCTGCGCTGTCGCCCCATTCGGCGCTCAAGGGAGGCTGGCGCTCACATCCGGTTTGCGGCCGAACCGATCGTTTGGCTTCAGCCTCCGGCACATGCCGGTTCGAGCCATCCCCCTGGGACGATGGCAGCTAAATCCGATGTGCCCGGGCCCGGCGGTCGCGACCGCCGCACGGCGGCCGCGACTCAGCCAGGGCCAAACTGCTTCGTCACTTGGCGAGCAGTTTCCTCAGGGCGGGCCCGTGTTTCGGGCTGCGCTTGGCGATGCCTTTCCAGGCAGCGACTTTGGCGGTGGTCAGCCATTTATCGCGGTCTGCGCCCTTGAACTCGATTACCTTCACGCCTTTGTCGGCCATCTTTTTCCAGGCCGCGGCGTCGCCCGCGCGCTGCTCCTGGGCGTTTGTGGCCTCGAACTCGACGATGAGATCGTTCAGCAGCTTCTTCTGCTTTCCGGAAAGCGATTTCCAGGTCTTGAGGTTGAGCAGAACGTGCATGGCGGGGGTGTAGAAGCTGGGATCGACACGGTATTTCGTCACCTTGTACCAGTCGGGCAGGAAGCCCTGGGCCGGCCAGGCAAAGCCGTCGATGGTCCCGTTCTCCATGTAGGTGTAGATTTCCGCCAGGTTGGATCGCTGGGCCGTGGCGCCGAGCGAGGTGATGAAGTCGCGATGGTGGGGCGCGATCCGGAGGTGCAGGCCTTTCAGCTGCGGCCTCTCGATCGGATTTTTCAGGTAGACGTGAAACACCGTGTTGAAGGTCCGGCCGAGATAGTAGATGCCCTTGGCCATATGCACCTTGTTCACATAGTCGAAGGCGCCGTTCTTGCGTTGCTCCTGGATCGGGATTTCCGCCAGCTGGAGGGCCTGCGCCTCCGGCACCACGCTCGCGTAGTACGGGCCCGTGATCGTGGCGATGTCGAACGCCCCCTGCTGGACCTTGGCGCCGAGCGTGAACGGGCTGCCGATGGCCGGCGCGCCGCCCTTGTAGTCGATCTTCAGCAGGCCCTTGCCCCGCTCGTTGACGATCTTCACAAATTTCTCGAACTTGACCGAGAAGATGTGGCCGACCGGGAAAGAGCTGGCGCCGTTCAGCACGCGTTCCGCGGCCATCGATGCGGGCGCCGCCGCCAAACCCCCAACCGCGGCCAGGGCGACACACGTCAGTTTGGTGAACTTCATGATTTTCCTCCCGGTTTGCTCTTGCGGATAACTTCGACGTGCCGATCGGCGCCAATTCCCTCAAGCGTTCGCAGAACCGGTACCCTCGCCGGCACCGGCTATTGGCCCAAAGCCCGACCCACCCTTCGAGCGTCGATGCGGCTCATTCTTCTCCTGGGCGGCCCTCGATTTGACTTGCACCCGGCCTTTGCTTGAAGACCTGCCAAGGAGAGCGCGCTGTGCAGGAACGGTGCTCCGGAAAGGATAATCTGCGGTCGGACTGCAAAAAATTGCATAATTTCGTTTAAGCGTTATTCATGCGTGAATAACTGTGGTGTCCTTGGGATGACCGACTGGGACGATTACCGCTACTTCCTCGCCGTCGCCGAGGCGGGCAGCCTGTCAGCAGCGGCAAAGCGGTTGCGCGCCAGCCAGCCGACGGTCGGCAGGCGCATCGCATCCCTGGAGGAGCGGCTGGACGTGCGGCTGTTCGAGCGTCATCCGCGGGGCTACTCCCCTACGCCGGCCGGCGAGGCGATCCTCGATCTCGCCCGGCGCCTGGATTCGAACGTCCGCGACATCGACCTGCGGATCAAGGGTCAGGACACCAGGTTCGTCGGCACCGTGTCCATTTCCACCCCGGAAAGCATGGCCATCTTCTGGCTCATTCCGCGGCTGTCCCGGTTGAGGCGCCTGCATCCCGGAATCCGAATAGAAGTTCACTCGGCCGCGGCAATCGCCGATATCGCCAGGGGCGAGGCCGACCTTGCGCTCCGTTTCGACCGGCCGGGCGACGACGATGTTCTTCTGGCGCGCAAGGTCGGACGCGCGAAGTTCGGCCTGTATGCCACGGCCCAATATCTGCAGCGGCACGGTACGCCGCTCGCCTTGGAGGATTTGAGCCGCCACGCCGTCATCGGGCCGGCCGGCCGGCTGGTCGATACGCGGATGACTGAGTGGCTCGGAGACGTCGCGAATTCGGAGGCCCTGGCCTGCAACAGCATGCTCGGCGTTGCAGCGGCCGTCGAGGCCGGCCTGGGCATCGGTATATTGCCCCACTACATGGCGTCGCCCGAACGGAAACCGCAGCGTTTGCTGCCCGGCCTGTTCGAGACCGTTCTCGACGTGTGGCTACTGGTTCATCCCCACACCCGCGGCGCGGCGAAGATGCGGGCGGTCATAGATTTCCTGGTGCGGGAACTCGCGGCCGACCCGATTCTGTCGGTCGCCGGCGACGCCGGCCGGATGTGACAGGCGTTTGGCGCGCCAGCGCTAGATCGCGCCCGCGTCGCGCAGCGCCGCCAGGTCTTCGCCGCTGTAGCCGACGGACGCGAGCACCTCGTCGGTATGCTGGCCGATTTCGGCCTGCCCGGTGGGAGGCAGGGCCGGGGTCTCGCTCAGCCAGACCGGGGCCTGCGCCACCATGGCCGGACAATCGGCGCCGGGCAGCGCCACCGGATGGAGCAGGCCGAGCGCCCGGACCTGCGGATGGTCCAGCGCCTCCTGGGGCTTGAGCACCGGGCCGGCCGGGATATGCGCCGCAGCCAGCGCCTCCAGCGCCTCGTCGCGGGTCCGCGCAGCGCACCAGGGCGCCATGCGCTCCGAAAGGACCGCGCCGTTGTCGCCGCGCGCGTCGTCGGTGGCAAAGCGTTCGTCCTCCAGCCACTCCGGCTCGCCCAGCAGGTCGGCCCACCGCTTGAACAGCGGATTGCCGACGACATGGACCACGATGTAACCGTCTTTCGTCTGGAACAGGTCGGTCGGGCCGGAATTGAAAGCGCGGTTGCCGATCGGCCCGCGGTCCGGCGCCAGGACGGATTGCTCCGTCAGCAGGGGCGCGTTGAAGGCGGTGGCGGTCGCCAGCAGGGCGCCGACGACCTCCTGCCCGCGGCCGGAGCGCTGCCGCTCGATCAACGCCATGGCGACGCCGAAGGCGGCGTGCAGGGCGGTGCCGAAATCGACGAAGGCGATCTGGGCGCGCCAGGGCCGGCCCGGCTCGCCGGTCAGATAGGCCGAGCCGCACATCGCCTGGCCGACGCTGTCGAAGCCCGGCCGGGTCGCCCAGGGGCCGTGTTTGCCATAGGAGGACAGGTTAGCAAGGACGATATCCGGCTTGACCTTGCAAAGGCTGTCGTAGTCCAGGCCCATGCGCGCCATCGTCTGGGGCGGCAGGTTGGCGACGACGACATCGGCCGTGGCAGCCAGCCGGTCGAGCGCCGCGCGGCCCTCCTGCTTCATCGGGTCGAGGGCGATCGACCGCTTGTTCCGGTTCATCTGCAGGAACAGGGCGCCGTCGCCGGGCTGCCCGTCGGCGTCTGTCGACAGCGGCAGCACGAAGCGGTCCTCGCTGCCGCCGCGTTTCTCCACCCGGATGACATCGGCGCCGAAATCCGCCAGCAGGGCGCCGACATAGGGGCCCGCGATGTAACGGCCGAAGTCCAGCACCCGAATTCCGTCCAATACGCCCGGCATCTGTCGCTCCCTCCGTTGACCGGCACGCAGAATGCGTCGCCGGGCCGGACCGTTCCAGCAATTTTTGGCCGGCATCCGCCCAGCAGGGAAGAACGCGCGGGGCGGACACGGTCGCACCTTGCAAACGGCACAGGCGCCGCTATGTTTTCCGCCCGGCGCGCCGCGCCGGCGATCGAGGCGACCGGCCTTCGGTCCCGGCCGGCGGGCTGCCCGGCCCCTGTGGCGGAATCGGTAGACGCGGCAGACTCAAAATCTGTTGCCGGCAACGGCGTGGGAGTTCGAGTCTCCCTGGGGGCACCATGAGTGCAGAACAGCGGAAGCAACCGTTGGCAATGCTGCGCCGGTACCGGTCTCCCGGTCCCAAGGAACGGGGCGAGGATGCGGATCGGCCGGACGAACGAACCGATAGGGACGGAGGAACGAAATTATGTCTCAGATGGCCGAAGCGTCGCTGGTCGGCGAAGGGTTGAGGGTCGAAGGCAACATCGCCTCCGAAGGCGATCTGCTGGTCGAGGGCGAAGTCCAGGGCGACGTGGCGGTCCGGAAGCTGACGGTCGGCCCGGGCGGCCATGTCGAAGGCAAGGTCAAGGCGGATGAGGTCATGGTCCACGGCAAGTTGACCGGCGGGATCGCGGGGCGGACCGTGACCCTCTGCCGGTCGGCGCAGGTCGATGGCGATGTCGAATACGAGACCCTGTCGATCGAGAACGGCGCCGATTTCGAAGGCCGCTGCATCCGCCGCGGCGGCAAGGCCAAAGCCCCGGCCCAACCGACGCTGCTCGAGACGGCCGGCCGGGCCGGCGCCCGGTAGCCTCGCCGTTGCGAGGGCCGGCGCGGGCGCCCTGCAGGCTCCGGCCTTTGTTGACAGTTCCCGCTCCGCCGCCAAGATACCGCCTCGGGACGGCCCCGTAGCTCAGCAGGATAGAGCACAGGATTCCTAATCCTGGTGTCGCAGGTTCGAGTCCTGCCGGGGTCGCCAAACCGCGTTACATCCCCGATGCCAGCCAGACCGAACCTTCCATGACCGGCTCCGAAATAACCGGATCGGGCCGCCGGCTTCCCGGCCATTCCTTCCATCCGGATATCCTGCGCGAATACGATGTGCGCGGGATTGTCGGCCGGACGCTGTTCCCGGCCGATGCGCGGGCCCTGGGCGCCGCCTTCGGCGCACTGGTCGGCCGGGAAGGCGGGTCGACGGTGTGCGTCGGCTGGGACGGCCGGCACAGTTCGCCGGACCTGCGCGACGCCCTGATCGACGGGTTGGCGGCGAGCGGCCGGAATGTCGTCGCGGTCGGGCGCGGCCCCACGCCGATGCTGAATTTCGCGGTCCACGACCGCAGCGCGGATGCCGGGGTCATGGTCACCGGATCGCACAATCCCGGCGATCACAACGGCTTCAAGATGGCCTTCGGGCCGGGCTGCGGCGGCGGCCGGCCGGTGTTCGGCGCCGAGATCCGCGAACTGGGCCGGCGCGCGGCGGCGGGCTTCGACGCGACCGCTGCGCCGGGCGAAACCGGCGCCATCGATATCGCGGACGCCTATACCGACCGCCTGATTGCCGAACTGGACGATGCCGATCTGTCGCCGCTCACCGTTGTGTGGGATTGCGGTAACGGCGCTGCCGGCGAGATCGCGGCCCGGCTGACCGGCCGGCTTGCCGGCACGCACCGTCTGCTGTTCGCGGAAATCGACGGCGGCTTTCCGAATCACCACCCTGACCCGACTGTCGCGGCTAACCTGGCCGATCTGCAGGCGGCCATCGCGCAGCACGGCGCCGATGTCGGGATCGCCTTCGACGGCGACGGCGACCGCATCGGCGTTGTCGACGACAGCGGCGCGATCTTGTGGGCCGACCAGACGATGGTCTATTTCGCCGCCGACCTGCTCCGGCAGCAGCCCGGCGCCCGGCTGATCGCCGACGTCAAGGCCAGTCAGGTGTTCTTCGACGAGGTCATGCGGCTTGGTGGCAAGCCGGAAATGCACCGCACCGGCCATTCCCCGATCAAAAGCCGGATGCAGGAGACCGGCGCGCCGATGGCCGGCGAGATGAGCGGGCACCTGTTCTTCCGGGACCGCTATTACGGCTTCGACGATGCGCTCTACGCCGCGGTGCGGCTGCTGCGGATCGTGGCGGGAGACCCGGCGCCGCTCTCGGCCTTTCGCGCTGGCCTGCCGGCCGCGTTCAACACGCCGGAAATCCGTATCGACGTCGATGAGGCGCGGAAATTCGCCATCGTCGACGCGGTGCGCGCGCGGCTGGAAGCGGCGGGCACCGAATTCGTGACCATCGACGGCGTCCGCGCACGGACCGAGGACGGCTGGTGGCTGCTCCGCGCGTCGAACACCCAGGCAGCGCTGTCGCTGCGCTGCGAATCGCCGACCGAGGCGGGCCTGGCGCGACTGGTCGATGACCTGCGCGGGATGCTGGCCGCCGAAGGCGTCGACCTGCCGGCGGTATAGCTGCCGTTCCCGTGCGCAGCGTTCAGCCGCCGATATCCTCGTAGTAGGTCAAAGCCGGCATGTTGCGGCGCTGATGAACGATCCGCAGGATCACCGGTTCATCGCCGGCAGCGGCTATGCGCGCATAGAAAATGACGTGCCGTTTGTAATCCACCGAGCGCAGGCCTGCCGCAAACAGGCTTCGGTCGCGTCCGCCATCCGGATCGGCCGCGATGCGCACGAAAGTTAGCGCCAGGCCCCGATAGTAGTTCAACCACTGGCCTCGGCCCCAGGTATCGATCGTGTAACGGCGAATTTCGTCCAGATACTGCCGCGCCCGGCGGGACAGCCCGATCGTCATCCTGTCCCGGCTATCTTCCCGCGTCCGGCTCGTAGGCGATGGGGTCGAACTCGCTGAAACCGCCGGTCTCGGCCTCGCGCACCGCCTCTTCCAGGTCCGCTTTCAGCGCATAGTACTGGCGCGCGCCGTCGCGTTCCATCAGCAACCGGATTCCGGCACGCACGACCTCGCTCAGATTGGCGTAGGCGCCGGACCCGATCTGGCCCCGAACGTAGGATTCCATCTGTTTTGTAAGATGCACATTCGGCATCCGGTCCCCCGAATGTATGTCGGTTAATGTCAGATACTGATACCGGAATTCCGCGCCGTCAAGTTCAGGACGCTCCGAACGGTACCGAAAGAGGGCAGTCCCGACGGCGGGACGGCGACTCAAAGGGATCGGCGCCGGCAATCAGCCCGGGCCGGGTCGGCGCGGTACGACCGAGGCCGCGAGGCCGACAGCCAGCAGCGCGCCGCCGGCCAGGTTGATCCAGGCGGCGTCGGCAAAGGCTTCCGGCGGCAGCAGCAGGCCGAGGCCGGCGAGGCCGATGAGGAGACGCGCGGCGGGAAGGAGGGGTTTCAGGGCATAGCCGGCGAGCGCGGCCGTGACCGCAGCGACGCCGACGGCGGCGGTTCCTGCCGCCAGCAGGATCGCCGACGCGTCGCCCTGCATCAGCAGGGTCGGCGACAGCACGAACAGGAACGGCACAACATAGGCCGGCCAGCCGAACCGGACCGCGCTCACCGCGGTCGCCATCGGCCCGGCGCCGGACAGGTTGGCCGCGGTGAAGGCGGCGATCGCAACCGGCGGCGTGATCATCGAGAGCATGCCGAAATACAGCACATACATGTGCGCGGCGATCGGCTCGACGCCCAATTTGATGAGCGGCGGCGCGGCGAGCGCGGCGAGCAGGAAATAGACGCCGGTCGTCGGCATGCCCATGCCGAGCAGAATCGACACGCCGGCGGTCAGCAGGAGCAGCAGGAACAGGCTGTTCTCGCCGAACTGGACGAGCACGAACCCGAGGCCGAAGCTCAGGCCCGAGCGGTCCAGGATGCCGATGATGATGCCGGCGGCGGCGGTGATGACGACGATGTCGACAACGGCGTAGCCGGTGTCGCGCAGGGCGCTCAGCACCGCAACGGGCGTCAGCCTGCGGGCGCCGTAGCCGACGAAAAGCGCGATGGCGGCCAGGCTGGCGCAGGCCGCCAGCGCCGCGGTTTCCGCCGGCTGGTTCAGGCTGAACAGCACGACGATCAGCACGGCGAACGGCACGATCAGGAACCAGCCGCCGGCCAGCACCTTGCGTGCTGCGGGTATCCGATCCGGCTCCAGCGCGGTCACGCCGGTGCGCGCGGCCTCAAGGTCGGTGTGGACGAACAGGGCAATGTAGAAAAGCAGCGCCGGGATAATCGCCGCCAGCACGATGTCCTGGTACGGCATCTGTAGGAATTCGGCCATCAGGAAGGCCGCCGCCCCCATGATCGGCGGCGTGAGCTGTCCGCCGGTCGACGCCACCGCCTCGATGGCGCCGGCGGCGCGCGCGCTGTAGCCGCCGCGCTGCATCAGCGGAATGGTGATAACTCCGGTCGACGCGACGTTGGACACGGCGCTGCCCGAGATCGAGCCGAACATGGCCGAGGCCGTCACGGCGATCTTGGCCGAGCCGCCGCGGCTGCGCCCCATCAGCGCCGCCGCGATATCGGTGAAAAAGTCCGAACCGCCGGACAGCAGCAGCAACCGTCCGAGCAGCACGAAAACGGTGACGATGGTCACGCCGATGACGATCGGACGGCCCAGCATCGCGGTCGAATCGAGTCCGACATAGCGGACCATCTCGGCGGCCGTCATGGTGCGGGCCTGGAGCTTGCCGTCGAAAAAATCGCCGTACAGGCCGTAAAGGATGAACACCGCCACCACGAGCAGTAGGCTCAGGCCTGTGGCGCGGCGCAGGGCTTCGACGGTCAGCGGCACCAGCACCAGCCCGATAACCAGAACTTCGTCGGGATGGTAGAAGGCGTCTTCGGTGAGCACCGGAAAGCGGACAGCGAGCCACAGGCCGGCGGCGAGGCTGGCGAGGGCGATCGCCCTGTCTGCCACAGGCGCTGCCCGCCGGGCACGGCCCCGGCGGAATGGCCGGCGCAGGAAGACAAGCGCATTGGCGGCGCCGAGAACAACGGCGATCATCTGTTCGGTATAGAGCGACGACAGGCCGGCTACGCGCGGCAGGTCGGCCGCCCAGGCGACGGCGAGCGCCGTAATCAGGGCGGCCAGGAAAGCGCAGACATACCGGGTTGCCGGGGCGTCCTGCAATACGGCGCCGGCGGAATCGTCCGACGACGGAACTTCGCCGCCGGGGCGCATCTCCCGGTCAATTGGTGCGGGCTATTCCGGGAGGCGGGACGTCAGGCCCCTATTGCCGCCACATATCCTTCTCGCGGTAGAATCGGATCGCACCGGGATGATATTCGATGCCGACATTCTTCGCCATGCCGGCCTCCTTGAAGCTGCGCCACAGCGGGGCGGCCGCGCGCAGGTCGGCGGCCCGGTCGTGCATCGACCTGGCGATGCGGTAGACGATGTCGGCCTTCACATCCTTATGCGCCCACAGCGTGTAGTCGAAGGCCATGATCTTCACGTCCCGGTTCACGCCGGGCAGCTTCGGATTGGTCTTCATCGAAATGACGTAGGATTGCGGCAGATGCCGGCGCATCCGCGCAACGGAATCCCGGTCGTCGTTGATTTGCAGGATGCGCAGCGCACCCTGGGCCGCTTTCATGTCCCTAGTCGGTTTGGAGCCGACGGCGGCGATGGCCGCATCCAGGGTGCCCCGCTTGAAACCGTCCCACATGCGCGGGAAATTCGGCACCTGTACGAAATTCCAGCCGGCGGTACGGACATTGAGATTGGCCGCCGTGCCGAGCATCAGATAGGCGCCCAGCGCCCGCTTCTTGAAGCCGGGCAGACGTTTGCCCTTGAGATCGGAAAAAGACTTGATGCCGGACTTCTCGCTCACGAAATAAGCAACACGGAAGGGCATCAGGGTCGCGACCATCCGCAGGTTCGGGTTGGGCCGACCCTCCGACATACCGGTGCCCCTGATGGCGAATGTGAGCTGAAAGATGTTCGACGCGGCGAATTCCAGTTTTCCGGTGTTGACGACCGGGATGTATTGCGAGGTGTTGGCATAAGGCTGCGGACGCATCTGCAGGCCGGCATGGGCCGAGACGACCTTGGCGATGGCCGCCGTAACCTGCGCCGTTGCGCCGCCCTTGGTCGTGCCGATACCGACGCTCTGCGCCTGGGCCGGCCCAGCGAGCGCGATTGCACCGACGCCGACGAGGCTCCAGGCCGTATATCGCAGTCCGGCGAGGTGCACCGATGTCACTATCCGCATAATTCTTTTCCTCGATCCTGGGCGTCGCTCATCCTGAGGCCGACACGCACTACGGGCAGAATATCGCCATGGCGGGACTTCGCCAATGGCAATC
This sequence comes from Rhodospirillaceae bacterium Spongia-Bin9, assembly GCA_900197615.1. Lineage (GTDB taxonomy): Bacteria > Pseudomonadota > Alphaproteobacteria > Bin65 > Bin65 > Bin65. The sequence continues at coordinate 7,138 of FZLR01000025.1, read as the reverse complement.
GCGCCGCTCGCCTTTTTGCACCCTCTTGCCGAATATCGCGACCAATCGGCGTGCGCGAAGATTCCGGGTTCAATTTTTCAGGCAACTGCACTAGGTTCCGCCGGTTCGACCGGGCGGGACAAGCTAGGCGGGCGCTTTGGAGAAGTTACGGTTGTTTGGCTTTGTTTCGATTATTGCCTTTCATGGCGGGCGCAGCAGTGTGCATTGCATCCTTTGCGCCGCCCGTCCTCGCTGCTTCGGTCGACCGGCACTGCCGTCCGGCCATGCCTGGCTCTCCTGCCGCCAGTAACTGGAACGGCCGGCGGATCGAGATCGGCCGCCTTACCCACTGGCAATCCTTCCGCAACAGCGTCCCCTGGCGCCTGACCGCCGACGGCATCCTGACCGGCCGCGGCCCCGTCCGCGTCCATCCGCGCGAACATTACCGGCTGAAATCCGTGCCGCGGGCGTGGCGGAAATACGGCACGCTGATCCGTGCCGCCGCCCGCAGATACCGCGTCCCGGTCGAGCTGTTCCTGGCGATCATCGTCAACGAATCGGCGCTCGATCCGCGCGCCTTCCAGACATATCGCGGCTATATCGACGATCGCGAGACGCCGGACCGGATTTCCGTCGGGCTCGGCGCGATCCTGATCAGCACAGCGCGCTATATGTTGAAAGACGAGTCGATCGACCGGGCCTGGCTGGAGAATCCGGCCAACAATATCCGCATGATCGGTCTCTATCTGCATCGGCAATACCGCCTGACCGGCTTCGATCCGCCGAAGGTGGCGGCGGCTTATAACGCCGGCGGCCTGTACCGGCAGAACGGTCGGAAAAACCGCTGGAAGCTGCGCAACTATCCGCTGGGTCATGCGGTCTACATCGATCTGTTCGTCGCCGTGTTCGACGAATCGATGCGCTATTTTGCCAGGCACCCGCATCGGCCGCGGGAAAGTTTCGCTGCGCTGTTCGCCAGGGATTCGATTGTTGCGGCATGCGCGCAGATTCCCAAAGCCCGATTTTCAGGCCCGCTCGCCCAAGCGGCGGTCCGGCAGCCTGTGGCCTACGAGATCGGCAGCGAACTGGTCCTCGCGAGCGGCCGGTCCGGGCGGGCCGGCAGGCCGGGCAGAGGCGGCCAGCCCGAAGATTTCCTGTCCCGGCTGAACCGCCACCAGCGCGCGCGCATCTCCCTGCAGTCGCGCATTTCCGGTATGGTTCCGGACGATCCTGCCTTTCGCGCGGCGCCGGCCGGCCGACGCGCGCGATAGGGGGCCGGCGCCCGGGCGTTGCGCTCAGGCCCTGCACGCCCTGTCCTTCCCCGGTTTGACCAGACGCATCCGTTCGCGGACGATGCGCGCCTTGCGCGCGATCCGTCGGTTCGGCCGGTCCGGCCGCCAGCGCAGGGGTCCCGGCAGCGTGCTGGCAAGCAATGCGGCCTGCGGGGGCGTCAGGCGGCCGGCGCTGCGGCGGAACCAGGCGCGGGCGGCCGCTTCGGCGCCATAAATACCCGGCCCCCATTCGGCGACGTTGAGATAGGTCTCCAATATCCGCCGCTTGCCCCAGAACGCCTCGATGAGCACCGTAAAGCCGGCCTCCAGCCCCTTTCGGACGAAGGAGCGGTGCGGGGTCAGATAGACGTTCTTGGCGGTCTGCATCGAAATCGTGCTGGCGCCGCGGCGGATCCCGCCGGTCTCCTCCAGGGTCTTCAGCACCTCGCGGATCGCCTGCCAGTCGAAGCCCCTGTGGCTGCAGAACCGGCTGTCCTCCGCGGCGATGGCGGCGCGCACGAGATGCGGCGAAATCCGGTCGAGCGGGCGCCATCGCCAGCGGGCCGGATAGGCGTCGCGGCGCTGAACCGCCCGCAGGACCATCAGCGGCGTATGGGTCGGCGGGACTGCCCGGTGCACAATAACCGAGACCGCGGCCGACAGGCCGAAGACAAGCGCGGCAACCGCAGCGGCCAGCAATATCGCGCCGGCGATCCGCAACATCAGGCGGTTTCCCTATGCCGGGCGCGCCCGTCCTCGAATCCGTTCCTGCATCCGCCGGGGTCGCGGTGCGGGATCGGGAGCGGATATCCTGTTTCACCCATGGCCGGCATTATCGCGGCGCGGCACGAGGAGTCATCACCGAAATGGCGATGCCGGTTGTCCGCCGCCGCGCCAGCGTCTCCGCGGCCGGCAGTCTCACCAAGCTGTGAGCGACGGTGGATCGGCCGGGCCGCCCGGGACTATTGAACGGTTGCAGGGAGCCGGCGCCGCGAACCGCAGGACAGCGCCGGACGGAGATTTCGCCATGATCCGCCTTCGCCCCCCTTCTCCCGGTTCGGGCCGCCGGCCGTTACTGCTCGTTGCGATTTTCGTCCTCGCCAGCGCTTTCGTTCCGATCGACGAGAGCGCCGTGGCAGACGCGCCTTCGTCCTGGAAATCGGAATGGCCGAAGACCGATTTCTCGAATGTCCGGGTCGATCTGTCCTCGATCCGCTCCGGCGGCCCGCCCAAGGATGGCATCCCGTCGATCGACAAGCCGGAATTCACTACGGTCGGTCAGGCCGCCATGAAAGGCCTGGCGGGGCGGGAACCTGTTGTGTCCGTCGTCGTTGGCGACGATGCCCGGGCCTACCCGCTGCGCATCCTGATGTGGCACGAAATCGTCAACGATACGGTCGGCGGGATGCCGGTCTCGGTCACCTACTGCCCCTTGTGTAATTCTGCGGTGGTGTTCGACCGCCGGCTGGGCGAGCGGGTTCTCGACTTCGGCACGACCGGCAAGCTGCGCCATTCCGACCTCGTCATGTACGACCGTCAGACCGAAACCTGGTGGCAGCAATTCCTGGGCCTGGGAATCGTCGGCGAGCTGGCCGGCCGGAAGCTCAAACGGCTGCCGATGAGGGTCGAGAGCTTCGAGCGCTATGCCGGCCGCTACCCCGGCGGCAAGGTCCAGGTCCCGAGCCGAGAGGGGATCAGGCAATACGGCCGGAATCCCTATTACCGCTACGACAGCCGCAGCCGCCCCTACTTCGATGTCGGCAGCCTGCCGCCCGGCGTGCCGCCGCTGGAGCGCGTCGTCGTGATCGGCGAACAGGCCTGGACCTTCAGCCTGCTGCGGGAGAAGGGCAGGGTGACTGCCGGCGCCTACGTCATTACCTGGGAGAAGGGGCAGGCCTCAGCCCTCGACAGCGCCGTGATCGCGGAGGGGCGCGATATCGGCAACGTCGTCGTGCAGCGCAAGGGCGCGCGCGGCCAATGGCAGGACGCCGTGCACGACGTCTCCTTCGCCTTCGCCTTCCATGCCTTCCACCCGGACGGGAAAATCCACAGCCTTGCGGCTACGGAATAGGACTCAGGCCGCGCTCGCCCGGGCCGATGCGGCCTTGTCGCTGCTCCGGTTGACCAGCGCGTCGTAGTCGGCCACCAGCGTGCGGGTGATCTCGCCGACATTGAAGCGGTAATCGTCGATCTCGCGCACCGGCGTTACTTCCACGGCGGTGCCGGTCAGGAACACTTCGTCGGTGTGCGCGAATTCCTCCGGCACGATCGCGCGCTCGACGATCTCGTAGCCGCGCCGACGCGCCAGGTCCATCACCGTCCGGCGCGTGATGCCGTCCAGGAAGCAGTCGGGGACCGGCGTGTGCAGCACGCCCTTCTGGACCAGGAAAATGTTGGCGCCCGTCGCCTCGGCGACCTGCCCGCGCCAGTCGAGCATCAGCGCGTCGTTATAGCCGGCGGCTTCGGCGGCGTGCTTCGACAGGGTGCAGATCATGTACAGGCCGGCGGCCTTGCTGTCGGTCGGCGCCGTCGCCGGGTCCGGACGGCGGTATTCGGCCACTGTCATGCGGATGCCCTGAAGGCGTGCTTCCGGCGTGAAATAGGCCGGCCATTCCCAGGCTGCGATGGCGAGGTTCACCTTGGTCTGCTGGGCCGAAACGCCCATCATCTCGGAACCGCGCCAGGCGACGGGGCGGACATAGCCGTCGACGATCCCCTGGTTCGCGACGACCTGCCGGCAGGCTTCGTCGATTTCCGCCACCGACCAGGGTATTTCGAAATCCAGCCGTCTGGCGGAATGGTGCAGCCTTTCGGTATGCTCGGTCAGTTTGAAAATCTCGCCGCCATAGACGCGTTCGCCCTCGAACACGGAACTGGCATAGTGCAGACCGTGGGTCAGAACATGCACATTGGCATCGCGCCAGGGGATCAGCTCGCCATTGAGCCAGATCCGACCGTCGCGGTCGTGAAACGGCGGCATGGACATTCGTCGCAACTCCCGGGATTGCCCGTCGCCGTGCCGGCCCGGCGGCAGCGGAACGGCTCCTGCTGCGGCCCATGGCCTTTCCCGACGATTCGGGTTAGATTATTTCAACAAATGGGCGCGCTGGGTAACATTGTTAGGGAAATGAGTCAACGATGACCGATGTCATACCGTTCATGCAACGCCGTGGCAGCCAGGGCGGCACCCCCTTTTTCTGTGCGACCGGCCGCCGGGCCGACCGGGGCTCCCGTCTGCTCCCGGCCGGGGTTGCGGGCACCGGCACTCGCCGGTAGTCCGCCGGCGAGGATAAACGGGCAACGGCAATGGAAGACAGCGGCGCCCATATTCTGGTCGTGGACGACGACAAGCGCCTGCGCGACCTGCTGCGGCGCTTCCTCGCAGACAACGGCTTTCTGGTCGATGTGGCGGCCGATGCTGGAGAGGCGCGGCGAAAGCTCGAATCCTTCACCTTCGATCTGCTGATCGTCGATGTGATGATGCCGGGCGAATCGGGGCTGTCGCTTACCGAGGGCCTGCGCCGCACGTCGTCGGTGCCGATCCTCATGCTGAGCGCGATGGGCGAGGCGGACGACCGGATCGCCGGGTTGGAGCGCGGCGCCGACGACTATCTGCCCAAACCCTTCGAGCCGCGGGAGCTTCTGCTGCGCATCAAAACGGCGCTGCGGCGCCAGCGGACGGATTCCGCAAATGTCCGGAGCGCGCTGTCCTTCGGGCCGTGCCTGTTCGACATGCGCCGGCTCGAACTGACGCGCGCCGGCGCGCGGGTCCGGCTGACCGAGACTGAGGCGCGGGTGCTGAAGGTTCTGGCCGTGCGTGCAGGGGAGCCGGTCGGGCGGGACACCCTGACCGAAGAAGGCGAACTGGAAGGCAGCGCGCGGGCGATCGACGTCCTGATTACCCGGCTGCGCCGCAAGGTAGAGCCGAATCCCAGGGACCCGCGCTATCTGCAAACGGTCCGCGGCAAGGGCTACGCCCTGGTGCCGGACTGACGGAGGAGCGGAACCGAGATGCCGCTATCCGACGACCGGTCCCTGTCGCCGTTGCGCCGCTTCCTGCCGCGAAGCCTGCTCGGCCGTTCCCTGCTGATCCTCGGTCTGCCGATCGTCGCGGTTCAACTCATCTCGCTCTGGTTCTTCTACGACCGTCACGTTCAGAATGTGACACGCCGGATGGCGCAGAATCTGGCCCATAACATTCAGTTGACCGTCAACCACATGCGGTATTTCCCGGAGGCAAAGGACCGGGCTTGGATTCTGTCCGCGCTGCGGTCCGGGCAGGGTATGCGTGTGACCTTCCGCAAGGGGCAGACCCTGGACCGCTTGGAAAGTCGGAACATGGGCGGCCAGGTCGGACGCGAGGTGCTACGCCAGTTCGACAGAATTCTCGCAGAAGAATTCGTCATCGACGGCGACCACGACGACCGGCACATCCGAATCCGGGTGACTGCGCCCGGCGGCGCGCTGGACATCGTCGCGACGAAGAAGAAAATCCGGCCGATCACGACCGAACTCTATGTGGCCTGGTCGATCGGCGCCGCCGTCATCCTGCTCTTCATCGGCGGGTTGTTCATGCTGAACCAGGTGCGGCCGATCAGGGAACTGGCGGCGGCTGCGGACCAGTTCGGCAAGGGACGGGATGTGCCCGATTTCAAACCCTGGGGCGCCACCGAGGTCCGCCAGGCGGCGACCGCGTTCTTGATCATGCGCGAAAGGATACGGCGCCAGATCGACCAGCGCACGGAAATGCTGGCCGGCGTGTCGCACGATCTGCGCACGCCGATAACCCGCCTGAAGCTCGGACTCGCCCTGGAGCGGGACAGCCCCGAAACCGAGGCGCTCCGGCGCGATGTCGACGAAATGGAGCGGATGGTGGAGGAATATCTCGCTTTCGCCCGCGGCGAGGGGCTGGAGCAGGCCGTGGAGGCAAACCTCAACCTGTTGGTGCGCGACGTCGTTGCGAAGGCGCAGGACGACGGCGCCCGCATCGAACTGGCGCTGCCGTCCAGCCTGAAGGCCACCGTCCGGCCGAACGGTTTCAAGCGCGCCCTGACCAACATCGTCGGCAATGCCGTGCGCTTCGCCAGCGAAATCAAGGTGCGCGCCAGCCGCCGCGCCGGGCTGATCCTGGTCGTCGTGGACGATAACGGCCCCGGAATTCCCGAAAACGAACGCGACAACGCCCTCAAGCCCTTTCACCGGCTCGACGACGCGCGCAACCGGGATGCCGGCGGGGCCGGACTGGGATTGACGATCGCGCGGGATATTCTGCGCGGCCATGGCGGCGAGATAATTCTGACCGAATCGCCGATGGGCGGTCTGCGCGCGGTGATGCGGTTTCCGGTCTAGGCACGGCTTTCCGGGCACGGTCCGCCGTCGGCTCGGCTTCAGCGATCCTCCGGGCGGAATTACCCGCTCGCGGGACCGGCAACAACGGAGCAGTGCAATGCGAATCGACGGTCGGTGTCATTGCGGCAACCTCGGCTTCGAACTCAAGACGGCCTTGAGCTGGGAAACGATCCGGCCGCGCGAGTGCGATTGCTCGTTCTGCCGTGCCCACGCCGCACGCTGCGTCTCGGACCCGCTGGGCCGGGCCAAGGTATTCGTCACCGATCCGGAACGGCTCGTCCGCTACCGTTTCGGCCTGCGCACGGCGGAGTTCCTCGTCTGCAAATCCTGCGGAGTCTATATCGGCGCCTTTGCCGAGGAAGAGGCGGGCGGCTTCGCAACCCTCAACCTGCGCGCCACTGCCCACCACGCACGGTCCGGCGCTGCAACCTCCTACGGGTTGGAAACTGCCGCAAGCCGCCGCGCCCGCCGCCGCGACCGCTGGACACCGGCCGAACTCCGGCTCGGCAGCCCGCCGCCGGCAGCGGCCGGTCCTGCGT
>FZLR01000257.1 GCA_900197615.1 Rhodospirillaceae bacterium Spongia-Bin9 | reverse complement strand
GGTAGTGCTCCCCGGGGGAGCGGTCGGCGCGGGCATCCTCGTCGCGGAAGCAGGGCGCGATCTGGAAATACCTGTCGAAGCCCGCGATCATCAGCAGTTGCTTGAACATCTGCGGCGCCTGGGGCAGCGCATAGAAACGGCCGGGATGGAGGCGCGACGGCACCAGATAGTCGCGCGCGCCCTCCGGCGAGCCGGCGGTCAGGATCGGCGTCTGGAACTCGCGGAATCCCTGGTCGATCATGCGCCGGCGGATCGAGGCGATGACGTCGGAGCGGAGTGCAACGTTGCGCTGCATCTTCTCGCGCCGCAGGTCGAGATAGCGGTGACGCAGCCGCACTTCCTCGCCATAGTCGGTGTCGCTGTTGACCTGGAGCGGCAAGGGTGCGGCGGCGGATTCGACACGGGCCTCGGCGACCTTTACTTCGACATGGCCGGTCGGCAGGTTCGGGTTGACCGTCTCGTCGGAGCGTCCGACCACCGGCCCGGTCACCGTCAGCACGCTCTCCAGTTTAACCTCGTCCATGACCGCAAAGGCCGGATCGCCGGTCTCGGCGACGCACTGGGTCAGGCCATAATGGTCGCGCAGGTCGAGGAACAGCAGGTTGCCGTGATCGCGCTTGCGGTGGACCCAGCCGGACAGGCGGACCGTCTGCCCGGTATCGTCGGCGCGCAGCGCGCCGCAGGTATGCGTGCGGAAGGGATGCATCGAAAGCGCCCGGCGTGGTCGACTCTGTCTGGAAAAACCCGGCGGGCCCGGCGGCAGGCCCCGCAGCGGACAAGTAGCGACCGGCCGGGGCCTGTCAAGCGGCGGGATGACCGCGCTATGGTGGGCGGGCCGGTACGCGCCGGCGTCAATGGGGAGAGAGGCCGATGGCCGACAGGGACGCGCCGATCGCCGATCTGGCGACCGCCAACCGGATTCTGGCGCATGAGGGTGTGGTCGACGGCTTCGGCCATGTCAGCCTGCGCGATCCCGACGACCCCGGCCGCTATCTGATCTCCGTCTCGCGCAGCCCGGAGCTGGTGGACGAGGGCGATATCGTCACCCTCGGCCTGGACGGCGCGCCGGCCGGGCCGTCGGCGGGCGACGACCGTCCGCTCTATATCGAGCGGCCGATCCACGGCGCAATCTATGCCGCACGCCCGGATGTCGGCTGCATAGTCCACAATCACAGCCTGTCGGTGATCCCCTTCGGCGTGACCGGCGCGCCGCTCCGGCCGGTCTTCCACATGGCCTCCGGGATCGGCGATACGGTCCCGGTCTGGGACATCGCCGAGCGCTTCGGCGACACCGACATGCTGGTCACCGGCATGGCGCAGGGCGAAGACCTGACGCGGACCCTCGCCGATCGCAGTGTCGTCCTGATGCGCGGCCACGGTTGCGTCGTCGTGGGCGAGGGCCTGCGCGACACGGTGATGAAAGCCATTTATCTCGAGACCAACGCCGCGCTCCTCCTCGCTTCCCGGCCGCTCGGCGACATCCGCTTCCTTTCCCCCGGCGAGAGAGCGCTGTCCTGGGCGACCAACACCGGCGCCGGCCCGCTCAAACGCGCCTGGGACTACTGGGCCGCCCGCGCCGGCCGGGCGGGGAGCGAACGGTAGCGCACCCGGCGCCCTCGACCGTCATTTCGATCGGAGCGGCGCAGCCGCGAAGCGGAGAAATCTTTCCAGCGCGGCGCCTCAATCCCCACTCGGAGCTGGAAAGATATCTCCGCTTCGCCGCCCGTTGGGCGGCTCCGGTCGATATGACGGCGATCGGTGTTGGACGAGACGACCCCCGGCTCTCACCCGCACAGCGCCGGGTCGACGGCGACGGCGATCTTGCCGGTCTGCCGGCCGGATTCGAGATAGGCCAGGCCCACCGGCACTTCTTCCAAAGGCACCACCCGGTCGATGACCGGCACGAACAGCTTGCGCCCGGCGGCGTCGACCAGGGTGCGGAACTCCTCGAAATTGCCGATGGTCACACCGACGATGTGCAGCTGGCGGATGAAGACCCGCTGGAGATCGGCCGGCGGGGTCGGCCCCGGGGGCGCGCCCCACACCACGAGCCGCCCCCCCCCGCCCACCG
>FZLR01000119.1 GCA_900197615.1 Rhodospirillaceae bacterium Spongia-Bin9 | reverse complement strand
AAGGAATTGGCTCCAAAAATCGCCCGAAAGGCCCGCGCGGTCGAGGAACGCCGGGCACCCGATCCTGAAATTCTTCAGGATCTGATTGACGCCGAACTGATGCAGCTCTTCGTTCCGCGGAGGTGGGGTGGACATGAAGCGGGCCTGTACACCCATCTTGAGGTTGTGGAAGTCATAAGCGCAGCCTGCATGTCAACAGGCTGGATCGCGGCATTCTACATCGGGCACAATTGTCTGGCGCTGCGCTTCCCGGAAGCGGCGCAGGAAGAATTCTTCAGCGACCGGCCCTTCGGGCTCATACCGATCACCAATGCGCCGACATTGTCGGCGACGCGGATTGACGGCGGGTGGGTGGTGTCCGGCAAATCGGCTTGGGGTTCCGGCATCATGGATGCGGACTGGGTGTGCCTGGCCGGCAAGGACGATACCAATACCGTTTACACCTTCGCGTTCCCGATCGACGATGTCGAAATCGACGATGTCTGGCACTATGCCGGTATGTCCGGCACCGGAAGCAACACTGCGATCGTCAGGGACGCGTTCGTACCTGAACACCGCGCCGTCTCGGCGCCCGATTTCGCGACCGGGCGGCTGGCAGCGGAATTGTACGACAACCCTCTGTTCAGCGCGCCCCTGATGTCCTTCATACTTTGCGAGGTGATGCCGGTTTACAGTGGCGGCCTGCGCGGCGCGGCTGACGCATTCGAAGTCATCGTCCGCAACCGGACGGCGGCCTACGCCAAGTCGCCCATGAGCGAGAACCCCCGTTCGCACGTTCAACTCGGGGAAGCGCTGGTCAATGCCTCGATGGCGGAACGGTTGGTCCGCGACCTCTATGCCCAGGTCGGGCAGGGCATTGAGCAACGCAGCATTGGCGTCTCGAAACGTGTCGCGCTGAAGGCCCAGTCGGCGTTCATTGCCGAGCACTGCCGGCAGGCGGTCAATGATATGGCGCATTGCGCCGGTTCGTCGAACTTTCATCTCGATTCGCCGATCCAGCGCTACTTCCGGGATATCAATACGCTGGCCACCCACGTCTTCTGCGAGTGGGATTCGAGCCGCGAGCTGCTCGGCCGGGATCGTCTGGGCCTGGAGCCCAATCATCCAATCGTTTGATATCCTGTCCGGGAACCGAACTCGCGTGGACTGTCTGGCGCGGGAGGTGAAGAAGGGAGGCGGCGGATGCCAGGGAACCTGGAGGCATTGGTGAAGCCCCTCATCGATTGCGAACCCGATGTGCTTGCATCGCCGTGGCACATCTTCGACGCGATCATCGATGAAGACCCGCCGATCGTTTACAGCGATTGCCTGGAAGCATGGATTGTCGCTGGCAGGCAATATGTTGTCGAGATACTCGCCGACGCGACGACCTGGTCCAATTGTTCGGTGGGTTCGAGCCGAAAGGCGAATGAGCGCTTCTTCAGGTTGTTACGCGAACTGCGCCTGGAACCCGAAATGGCGCCTGTCGTCGAGGAGTTCACCAGCGTCCGCCGCAACGGGGCAGTGCTTGTCACCGCCGATCCGCCGGAACATGTGCGCCAGCGCCGGGCGTTCAGCGACCTGTTCCGGCCCAAGCGCATTCAGAACATGACGCCTGAGATTCAGGCCAAATCGGACGAGCTGGTAGCCAGGATGCGGCCCTTGGGCTGCGCCGACTGGGTCGCGGACTATTCGATCCAGCTGCCGATCGCGATCCTGGCGCGAAATTTTGCCGTCCCGGAATCCGACGGGGAAAAGTTCAAGCGCTGGAGTGACGTACTTGGCGGCCGAATCGGCCGCATAAACATTACCAGAGACGAGATCAGGGAGCTCATCCTCTCGGAGAAGGGGTTCAGGAACTACTTTACGCCGCTTCTCAAGGAACGGGGCCGCAAGCCTCAGGACGATCTGATATCCGACATTGCGACGGCGGAAGTCGATGGCGAGCCGCTCAGCAACGCCGAGAAGCTGGAAGCCTGCCAGCAATTCGTCATTGCCGGGCACGAAACCACCTCGTCAATAATCGCCAACATCGGTCGGCGGATTGCGCGGGACCCCGATCTTCGCGATCGGCTGGCCGACGACCGCAGCCTGATCCCGCGCTTCGTTGAAGAGGTCCTGCGCCTGGACCCGCCCGTTCTCGGCTTTTTTCGCATGGCGAAATGCGACACCGAGGTTGCCGGCGTAAAGATCGCCGAAGGCGAGTACGTCTGGGTTACCTATGCCGGTGGCAACCGCGATCCCAAGGGTTGCCCAAGGTCGCTTGAATTCGACATGACCCGCCATCCCAACAGGCACCTGTCGTTCGGTTATGGCGAACATGCCTGCCTCGGTGCCGGGCTGGCCCGCGCGCAGGCCGTCATTGCGACGAACGCGCTGGTCGGCCTGCCCAGTCTGGCGTTGGCACCGGACCATGTCGACGAATATTCCGATAGCTATATCCTCAGGGGACTGAAGTCGCTCAGGATCACCTTTGATCCACAACCGGTCCCATAACGGGATACAGTATGTCGGCAGTCGTAGTGTTTGCAGGATTTGTAGAGAATTTAACCACCTTCAGCGGGCTCGTTGCCTTGGCATTTCTTGACTTGGCGGGATGTGCAGGGCAGAATTTTCCTTAACGAACAGTCGGTCAGAATATGTCGCCGAATTTCTTCGACTCGGCTATTGCAGCCATATTTTGATCTGGGAGAGTATCGATGCAGCGTTACCGGAACCCGATCCAGAGCGTGAATCATGTGGCCTATCGATGCCGGGATGCGGAGGAGACGCGGCAATTTTATGAGGATGTTCTTGGCCTGAGGTTGTCATCCACGCTTTGGCTGAAGGCGACACTGACCGGGCGTTCCGTCAACTTGCTGCATATATTCTTCGAAATGGGCGATAACTCCTTCGTCGCGTTTTTCGACGTGCCTGATGAATTCGACGAGGCGCTGTTCCCCGAACGGTCGGATTTCGATCTGCATGTAGCGATGAACGTCGCGGACATGGAGACGCTCCTGTCCTACAAGGAACGGCTGACGGAGGCCGGCTATCGTGTCCGCGGCCCGTCGGACCATGGTTTTCTCCAGTCCATCTACACCCATGATCCCAACGGCTATGTCGTCGAACTGACGCTGAAGACGGACAAATACGACGAGATCATGAACGAGCACGTGAATAACGCTCACGAGATTCTTCAGGAGTGGCAGAAGGAAAAAGAGCTTGTAGCTGCGGAATGACCCAGCTCTTCCGCACTCGTGCGGCTCCGACCCTTTCAACCCTTCTCGACAGGCAAAGGTCGATCTGGCGGAAACGTCCGGCCTTCGCATGTCCTCGATTTCGCCGCGGTTCCCGCGAACGGCATGATCCTGCCGCAGGAGAAGCGACGCGCTGGGGTGGCTGAAAGGCTCTGCGTCGCGCCAACGCTTTCCCAGCCGGCAAGACAGGTGGTTCGAAATGTTCGACCCAGAGGTCGAGGCACGTTCCCTCGAAGATCAGTTCAAGAGTGACGATGCAGCTTTTCGGCGGCAGATCTCGTACCTCTTCGAGCGGTCGCCATTCTATGCGCGGAAGCTGAAGAAAGCTGGCTTCAGGGACTCGGAAAGCGTCGGCGGCCTCGACAGGATTGCGGAACTGCCGGCGACCGATAAGGACGAGATTCGCGAGGCACAGAAGCGGTCGCCGCCTTTCGGCGAGCATCTGGCGGCCAATCCGGTGGATATCATGCGGATCTTCTCAACCAGCGGCACCACCGGCACACCAACCTACATAGCGGTGACCCGAAACGACATCGAACGCTGGGCAACCAACACGGCGCGCTCCTACTATGCCTCCGGCTTCCGACCCGGCCAGCGGCTTGTGGTGACCTTCAATGCCGGGCCCTTCGTGGCCGGCGGCGCCTATTTCGGTTTCGACAAGCTTGGCACGACAGTCATTCCGATCGGCCTCGGGAATACCGAGCGCCTGGTGACCGCCATGCAGAATCTGGGTGCCGGAAATGCCGGGCTTTCCAGCACGCCGTCTTATGCGCTGCATCTGATAGATTGGTGCGCCGAACGCGGCGTCGACACGAAGTCGCTCGGCCTGAGGAACCTGTCCGTCGCGGGCGAGCCGGGCGGCAGCGATCCGCTGATTCGCGCGCGGGTCGAGGCGGCTTTCGACTGTGTCATGCGGGAAGCGATGGGCATTGGCGACATCTCCACCTCGATCTGGGGAGAATGCGAACATGGCGGCGGTATGCATTTCTCAGCACGCGGCAACACGTTCGTCGAATTGGTCGACCAGGAGACACGGAAGACGATTCCCTGGGAGGATGGCGCGGAGGGCGAACTCGTCTACACGGCGCTTGCACGCGAGGCCATGCCGCTGCTGCGGCTGAACAGCCGGGACCACGTGGTCGTTAACGCTGAGCCTTGCCCATGCGGCAGGACCAGCCCCCGGATTCGTTGCATCGGCAGGACCGATGACATGCTGATCGTCCGTGGTGTCAACCTGTTCCCAACGGCGGTGGGTGCGCTGCTCAAGGACTTTCTGCCCGAGGTCGGCGGGTTCTTCCGCATCGTGCCAAGGAAACGCGGTGTGGCGCAGTCCCCGCCCCTGCCGGTCGCGGTGGAACTCGGTCCGGATGTTCCCGCAGCATCGGAGGGGCTGGCCGAGCGGATCTCCGCTGCGATCCGCTCGAAGCTTGTAGTGACGACGGAAGTGGCCCTGGTCCCGTACGGTTCCTTGCCCCGGGATGAATACAAGGCCAAGCTCGTCGACTATTCGCAAGTCGAAGACTAGCAGCGGCACCTGAATTGGCAGAAGGACCAGCGCCATGGAACAGAAAGCCGGACCCGTGACGCACCTCTGTTATACAGACATCGACCGAATTCTGGTGCGCGGCAAGGACCTGTGCACCGATCTGGTCGGCAAAATGTCGTTTACCGAGATGATGCTGTTCCACCTGATGGGAACGCAGCCGACGCCGCAGCAGGTGGCCGTGGTCGACGCCGTCCTGATCACAATCATGGAGCATGGACTGACACCCTCTGCCATTGCCGCGCGCCAGACATTTTTCGGTGCGCCGGAAGCGCTCCAGGGCGCGCTGGCAGCGGGCATTCTTGGAGTCGGCTCCCGGTTTGCCGGCACCTCCGGCGACTGTGCAACCTTACTGTCGGAAATCGTCGGTGCCCCGGACAATAGGAAGAGGGAGACCGCGCGTTCGATCGCCGAGCGGTTCCGCGACGCCGGGAAGTTCGTGCCCGGCTACGGCCACCCGGTGCACAAGAACGGCGATCCGCGCGTCGCGCGCCTGGTCGAGATCGTGACCGAACAGGATGTCGAGGGCAGGTATATCGACGCCATGTACATGCTAGGCCATGCCGTCGACGCATCAACGGGCAAGAAACTGGTGATCAATGCCTCCGCCGCGATGGGGGCCGCGATGGCCGAAGTGGACATTCCGCCGGACATCATGCGTGGCTTGGTAATCGTTTCCCGCTCGGCCGGCCTGGTCGGCCACCTGCTGGAGGAGATGCAGCAGCCGGCGTCCCAAAAAATCTGGGATCTGGTCGAGCGCGGTGTGCCTTACGAGGCAACCTGAGTCCGGATTTTCGAGCGCCGTTCCTGAATTCAGAAGTGCGACTACAAGGAAGCGATTTTCTAGGAACAATATCACATTTAGCATTCGCCTCTTGACAGAGTTCAGCCAATCATAGTGGAATTTAGTTCCTGAACGAACAGTCGGTCAGGAAAGCGCCCGCATTCAATTGCGCCGCAGTTATCCTGCGGTGTGCCGCAGTTGCGGGGAATGTACGCGTGGAAAATCGACACGAAGATCGGCGGGAGTCGCCCCGACGCCGGCGTCCTGCGGAGGTGCCAGACAAGAACGCGCGTCTCAAGGAGATGAAGATGGCAAGGCTGACTAATCTGACTACTGCGACAGGCCCCGGTACGGGGCGTACGCGGCGATTCGGCGCCGCCCTGGCCGCGGCCGCGACGCTGGCTGTCGGCGCTGCCTTCCCGGGACCTGTCGGTGCCCAGGATTTCAAGGTAGGATATATCATGTCGCTGACCGGCCCGAGCGCGGTGCTCGGCAAGGCCACCCTTGAAGGCGCGAAGGCCGGCATCGAGATGGTGAACAGCACCGGCGGCATCGGTGGCGCGAAAGTCAGGCTGGTGATCTGCGATGTGAAATCGTCGGAACAGCAGGCGGTGATTTGCGCGCGCCGGCTCGCCTTCCAGGACAAGGTCAACCTGATGGTCGGCACCGGCAGCTCGCCGCAGACCATCGCGATCCTGCCCACGGTGATGGCGGCAAAGATCCCGCTCTTCGCAATCGCTTCCTCGCCGCGGACCTACAAGCCGGTGAAAAAGTACAGCTTCAAGGGTATCCAGGGACTGGGTGACCAGATTCCCCTTATCGTAAAATACCTCAAGGACAAGAAGCTGAACCGGGTCTATGTCATCCATGACAACGGCCCGCTCGGGCAAATTATCGGCAAGATTTTCAAGGGCGCGGTCGCCGGCGCAGGCATCACGGTTCTCGGCACCGAGCTCTATGCTCCGACCGATACCAACGTTACCGCTCAGGTCACGCGCATGCGGGCGGCAAAGCCCGACGCGGTTCTGAACATCGCGATCACACCGCCGGCCGGCGCGCTGATCGTGAAGACAATGAAGCAACTTGGCCTGAACGTACCGATTATGGTCGGGTCGAACCTGCAGAACCGGGGTTTCGTCAAGCTGGCCGGCGACGCGGTCGACAACATCGTATTTCCGGCATCGAAGGTCGTGCTGGCGGAACTGCCGGCCAACGATCCGCTGCGCCCGTCGATCATGAGATTCCGCGCCGCCTTCGCGAAGGTGCACAAAGGCCGGGAGCCGAGTTCGCTGTCGCCGTGGCTGGTGGACGGGATCCTGCTGGCCCAACGTGTGGGGAAGTCCCTGGGCGAGAAGGCTCTGGATCCTGTCGCGCTGACCGACGCACTCGAAAAAATAACAAATGTTCCCGGCATCCAAGGTATCTGGACGTTCAGTGCGACCGACCATGGGCCAAGCCTTCAACAAGGCATGATCCTGGTGCATTTTCGAGGAAAGCGCTGGATAGTTGCAAAATAACAAGGAGTAATTCCCCACACAGGTCAGGACCGTGGACCTCGTCAGTCTCGGCCAAATTGTCATATCCGGCTTAGCCAACGGAGCGCTGTACGCCTTTGTTGGCCTGGGCTTCTCGCTCATCAGCCGAAGTACCGGCATCATCAATTTTGCCCAAGGCGACTTTGCGATGCTGGGGGCCGTACTGACGGGGTTCCTGGTCGCCGGGGGCATTCCGCTCATCCTCGCCGTGCCGCTTGCCGTCCTGGTCTGCGGGCTGGTCGGCGGCGGGCTGCACGTCCTTGCCATTCAGCGTGCCGAGCGCGCCAACATGGCGCAACTCATCATCATGACCATCGGCTTCGCGATCCTGATCCAGGGAGCTGTGACCTGGGGCTGGGGATCCGACCCGATCGCGATCCCGGCCTTCACTGGGAGCGCGCCGCTCGACCTCTTCGGCGTCACCATCCTTCCGCAGCAACTTTGGCTGGTCGGCACGCTTGCGCTGGTGACGGCATTGATGTGGTTCTTCTTTCAACGCACGGTGCTGGGCCTTGCGCTGCGCGCCGGCGCGTCCAATCCGCTCGGCGCCGCATTCGTGGGAATCAACCACAAGAGGCTTGGCGCCTACTCCTTCGTCGCGGGTGGACTGCTGGGCGGCCTCGGCGGAGCGGTTTGGGCACCCATCGCCTTTGCCCAGGTCGATATCGGTATTGCGCTCGGGCTGAAAGGTTTCACTGCTGCTGCGCTCGGCGGTTTTGGCACCACCTTCGGTCCGATCGCCGGCGGGTTGATCTTTGGTCTGGTCGAAAGCCTGGCCGCCGGCTTGATTTCTTCGGCCTACACTGACGCGATCTCCTATGGACTGCTTCTGGTCGTGCTGATCGCCCGGCCGCAGGGCTTGCTCGGAAAGATCAAGCGCGGCGCGGTCGATGACCACCGGGAAGAGGTGCTTTCGGCAGGTCTGCTGGCCACGCGGCTCAGCCGGCAAGACTTTATCCGTTTCAGCGTCGCCGTCGTTGTTCTCCTGCTGCTCAGCGTAATTCTGGCCGCCTCCTGGAAGACGGCCGCGCTCTTTGCCGGGATCACCGCGATCGTGGTGATCGGCATGGTTCTCCTGACCGGATTCGCCGGCCAGATTTCCCTGGGGCAGGGCACCTTCATGATGGTGGGCGCGTATGCCAGCGGCTATCTGACCCTGAAGCAGGGCTGGCCGCCCATCGCCGCGATCGCCTTCGGCATGGTCTTCGCGGGGCTGCTCGCACTTGTCCTCGGGCGATTCATCTTCCGGCTGCGCGGCTATTACCTGGCGATGGCGAGCCTCAGCCTCCTGATGATCTTCCAGACCCTGGCGCGCGAACTGCACGGCATCACCGGCGGACCCAATGGCCTGCCTGGCATCGCACCGTTCAATATTTTCGGGATGCAGTTCTTTTCTGACGACGAGGTCTTTTTCGTCATTCTGGTGGCGACCCTGCTTTGCCTTATCGCCGGGCTCAGCATCACCCGTTCGAGAGTGGGACGGGCGTTGCTGGCAATGCGCTCGGATGAGTTGGCCGCACGGGCCTGTGGCGCAAACGTTGTTCGGTTGAAGATCGGCGCCTTCGTCTTCGCCGCCGCCTGCGCCAGTCTCGCCGGCAGCCTTTATGTGCACTATCTCGGAATTGCCAACCCGCTGCCCTTCAGCTTCAAGTCGAGCATCGAACATATCGTTGCTCTCACTCTTGGCGGATTCCTGGCACTCTATGGCAGCTATTTCGGCGCGGCGGTCGTCGTTGCCCTACCGTCCGTCATCACGACAGTTTTCGGCGATGCGGATACCCAGGCGGGGGCGGGCCTGAAATTCCTTCTCTTCGGCCTGTTGGTGATCGTGGTTATCATTTTGCAGTCCAACGGCAACACCCGTAGGGGATCCGAACGTGTCCGGGGGTGGCTTCGCAGCGGGCTTCGCCTCAAGACGGCCGAAACATGACCCCTGTGGATGACGGCGAGAGGCCGGTGACCAGTCCGGTTTTGCAGGTCGAGGAACTCTCGGTGCAATTCGGCGGCCTATGTGCGGTCGACGAAGTATCTTTCTCCGTGGAGCCGGCAGAGATCGTCGGGTTGATCGGCCCTAACGGCGCCGGCAAGACGACCACCTTCAACTGTATTTCCGGCGTCATCGTGCCGACGGAAGGGAATATCCTGATTCAAGGGCAGACAGTCACGCCCTTCACGCCCGAGCGCGCCTGCGCCATGGGAGTCCTCAGAACCTTCCAGAATGTGCGTCTCTTCGGTGAGCTTTCACTCCGCGAGAACATCATGATGGGCGCCTACAGCGCCGGGCGCTGTAGCATGGTGTCGGCCATGCTGCGTTTGCCGATCCATGCTCGTTTGGAGCGAGAGGCTGCCGAACGCGCAGATCATTGGATGGATCTTCTGGGGCTGATGGACTATGCCGACGCAGGGGCGACCTCACTCCCACTCGGACTGCAGAGGGTCGCCGAGTTGGCACGCGCCATGGCGGCGAACCCGCAGATCGTCCTGCTCGACGAACCAGGCGCAGGCCTGAACAAGGTCGAGAAGGAAAGGCTGTCAGACATCCTTCGGAGTATCGCGGCTGAAACTAACTGCGCGCTGTTGGTGGTCGATCACGACATGGGTTTGGTCATGGGCCTGGTCGAACGCCTTGTGGTGCTCGATTTTGGCAAACTCATAGCCCAGGGCGTACCCGAAGAGATGGTGCGACATCCCGATGTAGTCGAAGCCTATCTGGGGGTGGCGTGATGCTGGAAATCAACGCGCTCCACGCAGGCTACGGCAAGGTCGCGGTGCTCGACGCCATCGACCTTGAGGTCAACGAAGGCGAATTCGTCGCGATTCTGGGCCCCAATGGTGCCGGCAAGAGCACGCTCCTCAAGACCATCGCAGGCGTGCATTCACCTCAAAGCGGTACGATCTCTTTGTTCGGAAGGCGCATAGGCAGGCTTGGTACGGCGGAGCGCATCCGGATGGGCCTGGGTGCAATTCCGGAAGCCCGGCAACTCTTCGCCGATATGAACGTGCGCGAGAACTTGGTGCTGGGCGCTTATGCGCGAATAGGCGTCCGAATTCCCGAGTCGCTCGAGACGGACTTGGACGAGGTCTTCGTGCTGTTTCCGCGGCTGCGCGAGCGCGAAAAACAGAGCGCCGGCAGTTTGTCCGGCGGCGAGGCCCAGATGCTGGCAATTGCTCGCGCGCTGATGGGGCGTCCCCGGCTCCTGTTGTGCGACGAGCCCTCGCTGGGTCTCGCACCCATGCTGGTGCGGGAGATGCTCGGAGCGCTGGAGAACCTACGGGAACAGGGCATCACTATCCTGATGGCGGACCAGAATGCACTCACGGTTCTGCGGATGGCCGACCGCGGCTATGTCCTGGATAGCGGCCGCATCGTTGCACAGGGCGAAAGTGAGGCCCTGCTAAACGACAAACGCCTGCGCGCCGCCTATCTCGGCGTAGGTCTGTCGCAATAGGTTGTAGCGTACAAGCAGCAATCGCAAAGGTCGCAGCGCCCACCTGCGGAAACTCGGTGTCGTGGTTCTCTCTCGGCAAGGCGGACAAGTGAAGTCGATAGCTGTCGAATGCTCAGATGTCCACAAACAGTCCAGGGGAATGCCAGATATCTCCACTCGAACAATTTTGACCGAGCGGTGCGAAAATTCAATTTATTGTTTCTTTTCAATAAAATAGCTAACGATGAGTTTGTGTCTCCAGGCGGCGCCGTTTCCAGGTACCGGTTAGGTCCCTTTTCAATTCCAATTCCTGCGCATCCCGGCGCAACAGGAATCCCGGTCGTGCGGCGTGCCGGTCGGACACCGGTCGGGACGCTAACATTGCGATGTAGCCTGCGTCAGGCCGGTATTCCCGTGCGTCAAGCCATGCCGGATGTCCGTCATCAGAATGAATTGGACGGCGGGGACTGTTTTCTAAAGGAGGCTCTGGCTCATTGAGGTTGATGTTATGCCGCTTGTTGTCGATGGGCCAAGCGGCGTTTGCGGATGGTCAGCTCCTTGACCTTTCTCCTTCTCTCGATGATGGCGTGATGCCGCCCGAAGTAGACGTCGGCAGGGGTGAGGTTGCCGAGGCTCTCGTGGTAGCGCCGGTGGTTGTACCGATCGACGAAGGCGCCGACCTGCGCTTCCAGGTCTCCGGGCAGGTAGTAGTTCTCCAGCAGGACGCGGTTCTTCGTAAGCGTCCGGCGTGACCGCCCCTCCAGAATCAGCGGTCAGCTTGCAGATCGGCTGCCGGCGCGATGTTCCACGGCAACAGCTCGTCGACGCGGTTGATTTTGTAGTCGGGTATGTGTTCGAGGACCTGGGCGAGCCAAGCCTGGGGGTCGACGTCGTTGAGCCTGGCGGTCTCGATGAGCGTGTAGGCG
>FZLR01000133.1 GCA_900197615.1 Rhodospirillaceae bacterium Spongia-Bin9 | reverse complement strand
AAGAGGGCGTGTCGGTGGTCGAGCGAGGGGGGGGTTTTTGGGGGTTAGCCCCCCCCCCCCCCCGCCACATCGAAGAGCGCGGCGAGATCGCCATGGGCTATAGAGAGCACGGCACGGCTCTCGACATTTCATCGAGCGGGCGTGGACTACAGCAAACGCTCCTGATTCTCGCCTACATGTACGCCAATCCCGGCGCGGTCATTCTCTTGGACGAGCCCGACGCACATCTCGAAATTCTACGCCAGCGCCAGATTTATCGTCTGATTTCCGAAGTCGCTTTGGAGAGCGGTAGCCAGATCATCGCGGCCAGCCATTCTGAGGTGCTTCTGAACGAAGCCGCGGACAGGGACCTGGTCATCGCGTTCGTCGGCCGGCCGCACCGGATCGGCGATGGGCAGAGCCAGGTGCGCAAGGCTCTGGCTGAAATCGGTTTCGATCAATACTACCAGGCCGAGCAGACCGGCTGGGTGTTGTATCTGGAAGGCTCGACAGACTTGGCGATATTGCAGGCTTTTGCCAAACGGCTGCGTAACGAAAGCGCTGTCCGGGCGCTTGAACGACCCTTTGTCCACTATGTCGGCAATCGTCCGTCGGCTGCTGCACATCATTTTCACGGCCTGAGGGAAGCACTGCCCAACCTCAATGGCGTTGCTCTCTTCGATCGTTTGGAAGGCGGCACACCGGACAATCCGATACTCGAACATCTGGTCTGGAAGCGCCGCGAGATCGAAAACTACCTTTGTACCGAGGCTACGCTGGAAGCCTACGCAAAAGCATCCGGTGCTGCTGCGCAAACGATGCCTCTGTTTTCAGGGGCCGAAGCCGACCGACGGTTGACGGCCATGCGCGAGGCCATAGCCGAAATCGGCAACGCGATGGAAACGCTGGGCAAAGGCTCTCCGTGGAGCAGCGAGGCGAAAGTGAGCGACGAATTCCTGACACCGTTATTCAGGGCATATTTCGAGAAGATCGGCCTCCCCAACCTGATGAGCAAGAAGAACTTCTACGAACTGACCGATTGTGTTCCGGAGGACAAGATCGATCCCGAGATCGGGGAGAAACTCGACGCGATCGCCGCCGTTGCAGACGGTGCGACTCCCGCCGCCGATTACTGAGTACTCTTGCCCCCCACCACCTCCGCATGCTGCCTTAGCAGTGCCGGGATCGTCTCGGGCGGGCGGCGGGCGAGGCCGCATTCGGTGGCGATGCCGAAATTCTGTACGACCTTCTCCGCCGCAGCGATGCGGCGGCGGGTGCCGTCGATGCCGCCGGTGGTGTGGACCAGGCCGAGATAGAGTTCGCAGCCCGGCTTCAGGGCGAGCCCGGCGAGCGGCGCGAAATAGGCGTCGTCGTCGCGCTCTTTCGGCACCGGTATGTGGATCCAGTCGATCGCGCGGCCGGCCTGCGCCGAGACTCCGGTCGCCACAGCGGTGAGGTGGCCGGCATCGGCCGGCTCGCAGAAATGCTTGTGCCCGGAATCGCCGTAGCACAGGTGGAGGCCGGCCTCGATGCCCGCCGGCACCGAATCGACCAACGCGGCCAGCCGGCCGGTAATTTCGCCGAGCATGCCGTCGCCCAGATGGCCGGGCATGATGCCTTCGAGCAAGGCGAATTCGACCGCGGCCTCCCACTGGATCGCCAGCCTGTCCGCCGGGACCGCGGCCGCGATCCGGTTCAGCTCCAGCCCCATCGCGCGGCCGTAGGCCTGCTCGAACAGGGCGCGCGAGGGCGGCACGACATAGATGCTGGCGACCGAGAGCGGCGTCGGCAGGCCGACCTGGAAGCGCACGTCCGGCGCGATGACGCCTTCCGCCGTCAGCCGGTCGAACGTCGCGTAGGACTCGATGGCCGCATCGGCATAGCCGAGTTCGGGCAGCTCGATCCCGTCGGCCGAAGCCACGCCCTCGACCAGCGCGTAGGGCGGCACCGGGACATAGACCGGATCGACCTCGATCAGCCGGAACTGCGGGCTCCGGCCGATGCGCGCATGCTGCCACTTGATCCAGCTGTCGCGTTCGCCGACCTCGCCGTCGGGCAGGCGCTTCAGGTGCGGACCCAGATGCTCCGCCGCGGCGCGGAACATCTCCTCCGCAGCCGCAAACGGCGCGCTGCCGACGAGGTGGACGGGCCTGTCTGCGCTGGTGCCCATGCGATTGTGTCCTTTCGTTGCGGAGGTTGCTTCCGGACGCCGAGCCGGTTTTACCGGTAGCATGGAGCGCGGGCAACGGGCGTCCGTCGGGGAAAACGTGCCGGCCGTCTTGAAAAACGGATCGATTTTTCGTATCTGTCCAGCTAACTGGCCAGAAGGGAATTGAGCCATGTGGGCCCTCCAGGATGCCAAAAACAAGTTCAGCGCGGTGGTGGAGGCCGCTCTTGCCGGCACGCCGCAGGAAGTGACGCGGCGCGGCAAGCCGGCGGTCGTCGTGCTCGCGACGACGGAATACCGCCGCCTGCTCGCCGATGCACAACGGTCCCGGGGCTCCTTTGTCGATCATCTGCTCGCCTTTCCCGGCATGGATGAGGACGGCGAGAGCGAACGCGCCAAAGCCACGCCGCGGCCAGTCGAGTTTTGATCTATCTCCTCGACACCGATGTGCTTTCGACGCAGCGCCGCCCGGAACGCGCGCCGCAGGTCTCCGTGTGGCTGAAATCGAAGCCCGAAGCAGACCTTTTTCTCAGCGTCGTCACGCTGGGCGAAATCGAACGCGGCATTGCCCGGCAGGACAAACGCGCTCCGGAATTTGCCGCCGATCTCCGCACCTGGTCCGACCGGACGTTTCACCTGTTCGGAGACCGCTTGCTACCCTTCGGACCGGAAGAAGCGCGAATTTGGGGGCGCCTCTCGGCGAGGCTCGGACATGGCGGCGCCGATCTGCTGATCGCCGCAACTGCCCTGGCGCACGACGCCATCGTCGTCACCGGCAATGTCTCCGACTTCGAGCCGACCGATGTCGAGATCGTAAACCCCTTCCAGGGTTAGCCCCCACCCCACCCCAGCGCCCGCTCCCCGAACTCCACCAGCAGGTCTGCGACCGCGGCCGGGTGGGTGACCGGGGCCATGTGGCCGGCGCCGGGGATCGTCGCGAAGCCCGCGTCCGGCAGGGCATCGGCGATGCGCCGGGCCATGTCGCGCGCGGCCGGGGTCGTGCGCTCGGCGCTCAGGATCTGCGCGGGATGGGTCAGCGCAGCGAGCCGCTCCCGGCCGGTCCGGTCGGCCCAGGCGAGGTCGACGTCGGCCGCCATCTTCTCCGCCCGGGCGAAGAAGGGCAGCCGGGCCGCCGCCGGGATCGCGTCCCACGCGCCGGGGCCTTCCCAGTATTCGGCGAAGGCGCGCATCGCGGCAGCTGTGTCGCCGGCGGCCGAGGCCGCCCGGAAGGCCGCGATCATGGCGCCGATCTCGTCGAGGCTGCGCCCGGCCGCGGCGTGGCCGGCGGCGCGGTCTTCGTGCAGGATGCCGACGATCACCGGCTCGATCAGGGTGAGGCCGGCCACCGTCTCCGGATGCCGCAGCGCATGGTGCAGCGCCACCAGCGCGCCCAGCGAATGGCCGACCAGATGGACCGGCCCGCCGGCGAACGCCGCCATCTCGCGCACCACAGCGATTTCTTCGGCGAGCGGCGGAGCGGCGGGATCGGGCGGCGGCGTGCGGCCGTAGCCGCGCAGGTTGGGCATGAGCAGGCGGCGCCGGCCGGCCAGCCGGTCCGCCACGCCGCGCCATTGCGAGGCGCCCGTGCCCGCGCTGTGCAGCAGAACGAGCGGCGGCCCGGCGCCCCGTTCGCGATAGTGGACGCGCAAGGTCAAGGCCTGCCCTACCGATCCGTCATTTCGACCGAGCGTAGCGAGCGGAGAAATTTTTCCGGCACGGCGCTTCGGACCCTACTCCGGGCGGGAACGATGTCTCCGCTGCGCGGCCCCTTGGGCCGCTCCGGTCGATAGGACGGGAGAGTTCGGTTCGCCGCCGGGCCAACGTCGGTCTCACGGCTGCAATCGCATCGTCCGGGTGCGCCAGGCTTTCAGGCTCTCGGCCCGCATGGGCAAGCGGATATAGTCGCCGCGCTGCCAGAGCGTTACCTGATCGAACGCGGTCGAGCTGTTGAACCAGCCGTCCTGGCCGCCGAGCAGCAGGAAGCGGTTGTCGTCCATGTCCGCCATGTCGGAGAGGTGGCGCGCCTGCTGGCCGTAGCGGGTGTTGTGGCGCGCCTCGCTCGGGTCGTGGGCGGTCTTCATCAGCGTATCGGACGAACCGGCGGCGGGACGGTCGCCGAAGCGGTAGCGGCTGCCGATCAGCGGCGCGAAGGACAGCGGATGGGCGAGGCTCAGGCGATGCATGTCGCCCCAGACCGCGAAATCGCCGAGGCGTGTCCCGGCGGCGTCGAAGGCCGTGCGCAACAGGCCGGCCGCCGCGCCGTCGTCGAGCGCCGCGAAGTCCTCGATCAGCATGCGCTTGATGCGGGAAAAGCCGCTATAGGCCTCGGCATGGTCGGCGCCGACCGTGCGCTCGGCCAGCGCTTGGGAGAAATGCCGGTAGACCAGCTCGAACGCCACCGGGCCGCGATCCTCCGCCCGGTAGTGGCCGTCCCAGGCGCGCATCGACGCCAGCGTCTTCGCGCCCTCCGGCGACAGGTTTTCCGCCAGGCCCAGAGTGTCGGCGCGCCGGACGATGGCGTTCCGGACGGCGACCGACGAGGTCATGTAGACATCGAGCTGGATCGCCTTCATGTCGTCGACGGCGTGCTTCGACTTCGCCGCCAGCATCTGCTTGATCCGGTCGATGCGGTCGTCGGCGGAGAAGAAGCGGCCGACCGGCACCGGGGCTTCGGCCGGCTTGTTGTTGGCCGACGCGACGAAGCCAGCGGTCGGATTATATGTTGACGGTAATTGCAGAACGTTCAGAAATCCCTTCCAGCGCCAGATGTCGTCGGCCGCGTCGAGGATGAAATCGGGCGGCAGCGTCTTCGGGCGGATCGGCAGGACGGTCGCCATCACCTGGCCGATATTCCCGTCCCTGTCGGCATAGATCATGTTCTGGGCCGAGACGGCGAAATTCGCGAAGGCGCGCCGGAAATCCTGGAAATTCCGCGCCTTCATCACCTTGACCATGGCCGTGATCTCGTCGCCGCGCTCGTGGCCGACCCAGCGCAGCGCCAGCGGCCCGCCCTGCCATTCGAGCGGCGGCGCATCGGAAATCACCGGGCCGAGCGAGGATTCCCGGACTTCCACCGTCCGGTCGACCCACCAGCGCACCTTGATTTTTTCCTCCCGGCTGCGGATCGCGGACGGCGGCAGGGCGGAAATATCGTAGAGATCGCTCGACGCGGCGCGCATGTTGGTGCCGCCCCAGGCGATATCGGCGTTGCGGCCGACCGCGATGAAGGGCACGCCGGGGATCATCATGCCGACGGCGTGGAAGCCGGGCGACTTGACACCGGCGAGAATCCACAGGTTCGGCATGGTGATGCCGAGATGGGGATCGTTGGCGATCAGCGCGCCGCCGGTTGCGCTGCGCCGGGCGGCGAGCGCCCAGGAGTTGCTGCCCGAACGGGCCGCGGCGCCGAGCAGGCGCTCCAGCCGGCCGGCCCTTGTATCGGCGCCGAAGCTCAGGGTCGAATCGCCGCCGACCTTCGCCAGCCGTTGCCAGAGCTGCGGCCAGTCCTCGCGTTCGCGCAGCTTGAGCAGGCGGAACCAGGCCAGCCAGTTGACATCGGTGCCGGCGATGCGCCCGACCGTCAGCACGTCGCGCGCCGTCCAGGGTTCCCGCTTGAGGCCGAACAGGTGGAACTCGTGGGGCAGATCCTCGACCGTGCGCTGATAGTGGTTCACGCCCTGGACAAACCGGTCTATCCATTTTCTGGTATCGGCCGGCATTTCGGCCAGCGTCCGCTCGGCGCCGCGGCCGAAATTCAGGATGCGCAGGGCATGGTCGATATCGACGGTGAGCGGCCCGGCCATCTCGGAAATCCGGCCCGCCGCGATGCGCCTTAGCACCTCCATCTGGCCGAGCCGCAGATGGGCGTGAACCAGGCCGAGCGCGAACGCCAGGTCCTCGTCGTGCTCGGCGGTGATGAAGGGGATCTGGTTCTCGTTCCAGTCGATGGCGACCGCCGCCTTGAGCGGCAGGCCGTCGGTCGGGAAGACGGCCAGCCGCTCTTCCAGGGTCGTCTTGTCCGGCAGGGGCCGGAGCAGCGAACACCCCATGAGCAGCAGGCTGAGCGCAAGTGCGGCAGTGCGGGCGGCGATCACGTCGGCCGATCCTCCTGGCAATGTTGGAACAAGTCGGCCAAAGCGAACGCTAGGCCGCGGCCCGGTCGCCCGGTTCCGTAAACGCGAGCGCCGCCAGCAGGACATCCGGCCCGGCGCCCGGCTTGTGCGCATTCTCCGACAGGGTGCGCCGCCAGGCCCGGCCGCCCGGCGCGCCGTGGAACAGGCCGGTCATGTGGCGCAGGATCCGGTGCAGCGGCACGCCGGCGGTAAGTTCCCGCTCGATATAGGGCACCATGGCGAGCGCGGCCTCGCGCCGGGTCTCGCACGGCGCCGGCGCGCCGAACAGCCGGGTGTCGGCCTCGGCGAGCGACCATGGCGTGCGATAGGCAGCGCGCCCGATCATCGCGCCGTCGAAGGTCGCGAGATGCGCCTCGGCCTCGTCGAGGGATGCAATGCCGCCGTTCAGGACGATCTCGAGGTCCGGGAAATCGGCCTTGACCCGGGCCGCAACCTCGTAGCGCAGCGGCGGGATCTCCCGGTTCTGCTTCGGGGTGAGGCCGGTCAGGATCGCCGTGCGGGCATGGACGATCACGGTCCGGCAGCCGGCGTCGGCGACCGCGCCGACGAAATCCCGCAGGAACCCGTAATCGTCGCGGTCGTCGATGCCGATCCGGCATTTGACCGTCACCGGGACATCGACCGCACGCCGCATCGCGCGCACGCACCGGGCGACCAGGCCGGGCTCCGCCATCAGGCAGACGCCGAACCGGCCGGCCTGCACCTTGCTGCTCGGGCAGCCGACATTCAGGTCGATCTCGTCATAGCCGCGCGCGGCGCCGATGCGCGCGCATTCGGCAAGCGCGGCCGGCTCCGACCCGCCGAGTTGCAGGGCGACGGGATGCTCCGCCGGATCGAAGCGCAGCAGCCGGTCGCGGTCGCCGCGCAGGACCGCCCCGGTCGTCACCATCTCGGTATAGAGCAGCGCCCGCCGGGTGATCCGACGCAGGAAATAGCGGTCGAACCGGTCGGTGCAGTCCATCATCGGCGCCACCGACAGGCGCCGGTCGAGGCCCTCGCCCGGCCGCGCTGCGTCACCCCGTTGTCGAACCTCCGTCGCCATGCTGCCGAAGATGTCCTTCGGATCGGGCGGTTTCAAGGCGTCGGGATGCCCGATCGGCTTGACGATCCGACTGTCCGGGAGCACGGATGCTCTCAGGATCGGGTTTACGGAACGGATATCGCGGTGAACGGACGCAACGTCCTGCTCCTCATGGCCGACGAGTTCGCCCGCCACGCAATGGGCTGCGCGGGCCACCCGCTCGTGCAGACGCCACACCTGGACGCGCTGGCCGCGCGCGGTGTGCGCTTCACGCAGGCCTACACCAACAGCCCGATCTGCGTGCCGGCCCGCGCCGCGATGCATACCGGCCGCCATGTCCACGACATCCGCTGCTGGAGCAGCGCCCAGCCTTATCGCGGGCAGCACGATAGCTGGGCGCACCGGCTGCGCCGGCACGGCATGGATGCGGTCTCCGCCGGCAAGCTGCATTTCCGCCGGACGCAGGACGACAACGGGTTCGCGCCGGAGTTGCGGCCCATGCATGTCAAGGACGGCATCGGCTGGGCGCCCGGCCTGCTGCGCGATCCGCTTGGCGATTACCCCGCAGCCGCGGAACTCTCGGCACAGGTCGGCGCCGGCGACACCGGGTACCACGCCTACGACCGGGCGGTGGCGGACGCCGCGGCCGGCTGGCTCGAAGCGCGCGCGGCCGATAGCGGTCCGCCCTGGGCGCTCTTCGTCTCCTTCGTCAGCCCGCACTATCCGCTGACCGCGCCGGAGCCGTGGTTCGACATGTATGCGGGAGCCGATCTGCCGCCGCCCAAGGCCTACGCCGGCAACTGGCGCGACCATCCGGCCCTGCGCGAAACCCTGCGCTTCTTCGACTACGACCGCCATTTCGATGCGGCGGCGCGCGACGCCGCGATCCGCGGCTATCTGGGGCTGGTGAGCTTCGTCGACGACCTGATCGGCCGGGTGCTCGGCGCGCTGGACGCAGGCGGCTTCGCCGACAACACGACGATACTCTTCGTCTCCGACCATGGCGAGATGCTGGGCGATTTCGGCCTCTGGACCAAGCAGGCGATGTTCGAGGGCAGCGCCGGCATCCCGGCGATCCTCGCGGGGCCGGGCATCGCCGCGGGCCGGACGGTCGGGACGTCGGTTTCGCTGGTCGACGTCTTTCCGACCGTGCTGGACGCGGTGGGCGTATCGTCCGATTCCGGGGGCCATCCCGGCCTCCTGCCCGGCCGCTCGCTGCTGGAGATTGCCGCAGCGCCGGAAGATCCGGACCGGCCCGTCCTGTCGGAATATCACGATGGCGGCTCGATCGCCGGCGCCTTCATGCTGCGCCGGGGCGCGTGGAAGCTGGTCCATCACGAGGGCTTCCCCCCGCAACTGTTCGACCTGGCCACGGACCCGGACGAACAGTGCGACCGGGCTGCCGAGCCGGCGATGGTAGACGTTCTCGGCTCAATGCAAGCCGGCCTGCGCGAGATCGTCGATCCGGCCGCGGCCAACGCACGGGCCTTCGCCGATCAGCGCGCGCGGCTGGACGAACTCGGCGGCGCCGACGCCGTGCGCGCCATGCAGGGCTACAATTTCGGCCATTCGCCGCCGGGCTGAAACGAGTCTGACGCTTCGAGGAACCGTCCCGGAGTCCCCCAGCACGTCATTTCGACCGAAGTGCCGCAAGGCACTGAGCGGAGAAATCTTTTCGCTACGGAGCTTCGGTCCTTGCTCGGTACAGGAAGGATATCTCCGCTCCGCGGCCCTGCGGACCGCTTCGGTCGATATGACGGAAAGGACGGCAGCCGGGTGGAATGCCTGTACCGGCCTGCAATCATAAGGTAGCCTGCATGCGGTTCGTTCAGTTGCCGTTCGCTCTCTCGGGGCAAGATCGCGAAATGAACCTGTCCAACCCCGGTTCGCAGACCGCGCTTGCGCCCGCAGGCGACGTAGATGGCGACGTTCGGGCATCGCTCACCTTCATCGTGCGCCAGAACGGCACGCCCTACTTCCTGAGTTCCGCCCTGACCGGCGGCCCGCCGGAATACCGTTTCCGCACCGAAGCGCGCACGGTGACGATCCACGATGTCCGTTCCGAAGCCGACCGGCTTTCGGTCGAGCGCGAGGGGTTCCAGCTGGTTCGCCACCGGACCGCGGTCGACGACCTTTACGACGACGAGGCGGTGAACGGCCCCTACAGCCGCGAGGTCGAGGCCCTGCTGTGCCAAGCGACCGGCGCGTCGCGCGCTATCGTCTTCGACCATCCCCGCCGCTCGGACAGCGGGGACGGCGCCGCCAATCCGGACGGCATCCGCGGGCCGGCGCGCATCGTCCATGTCGACTACACGGTGAAGTCGGGGCCGCAGCGGGCTGCCGACGCGCTGGGGAGCGGGACGGTGGAGCGCGTGCTCGGCGCCGGCGGGCGCATTGCCGAAATCAACGTCTGGCGTCCGATCGCCGGGCCCGTGCAGCGCTCGCCGCTGGCTGTCGCCGATGCCGGCAGCGTCGATCCGGACGACCTGATCGCGACCGAACAGAGATTTCCCGACCGCACCGGCGAAATCTACATGCTCGCCCATTCCCCGGGCCAGCGCTGGTGCTGGATCCCCGGCATGACGCGGGACGAGACGCTGTTCCTCAAGGGCTGGGACAGCCTGGACGACGGCCGGGCGCGCTTCACGCC
>FZLR01000178.1 GCA_900197615.1 Rhodospirillaceae bacterium Spongia-Bin9 | reverse complement strand
CCTGCACAGACCACGAAAAAGCACGCCAAAACCGGAAATCCTCACCCTTCATGAAATATCCGGGCTAGAGGACCCCCTCACGTATTCATGCTGTCGTAAAATTCGTCGTTGGTCTTGGTGTCCTTGAGCTTGCCGACCAGGAACTCCATGGCGTCGGTGACACCCATCGGCAGCAGGATGCGGCGCAGGACCCACATCTTGGCGAGCGTCGCCTGGTCGGCCAGCAGCTCCTCCTTGCGGGTGCCGGACTTGCCGATATCGATGGACGGCCAGACCCGCTTGTCGGACAGCTTGCGGTCGAGGTTGATCTCGCTGTTGCCGGTGCCCTTGAACTCTTCGAAAATCACCTCGTCCATGCGGCTGCCGGTATCGATCAGCGCGGTCGCGATGATCGACAGCGAGCCGCCCTCCTCGATGTTGCGCGCGGCGCCGAAGAAGCGCTTCGGCCGCTGCAGCGCGTTGGCGTCGACGCCGCCGGT
Source organism: Rhodospirillaceae bacterium Spongia-Bin9 (assembly GCA_900197615.1). GTDB lineage: Bacteria > Pseudomonadota > Alphaproteobacteria > Bin65 > Bin65 > Bin65. Next base: position 6,256 of record FZLR01000178.1, on the reverse strand, counting down.
CAGCACCTTGCCGGAGGACGGCACGACCGTGTTGTAAGCGCGCGCCAAGCGCGTGATCGAATCGAGCAGGATGACGACATCGTGCTTGTGCTCGACCAACCGCTTGGCTTTCTCAATCACCATTTCCGCAACCTGGACATGCCGGCTCGCCGGCTCGTCGAAGGTCGAGCTGATGACCTCGCCGTTTACCGTGCGCTGCATGTCGGTGACCTCTTCGGGCCGCTCGTCGATCAGCAGGACCAGGAGATAGACTTCCGGATGGTTCGACGAGATGGCGTGGGCGATGTTCTGCAGCATCATCGTCTTGCCGGTGCGCGGCGGCGCGACGATCAGCGCCCGCTGGCCCTTGCCGATCGGCGTGACGATGTCGATCACCCGGCTGGTCAGGTCCTTGCCCGTCGGATCCCGCGGCTCCATGGTCAGCCGCTGGTCGGGATAGAGCGGGGTCAGATTGTCGAAATTGATCCGGTAGCGGACTTTCTCCGGCTCCTCGAAGTTGGTCTGGTCGACCTGGAGCAGGGCGAAATACCGCTCGCCGTCCTTGGGCCCGCGGATCGGCCCCTGGACCGTGTCGCCGGAGCGCAGCGAGAATTTCCGCACCTGGCCGGGCGAGACGTAGATGTCGTCCGGACCGGGCAGGTAGTTGGCGTCGGCCGAACGCAGGAAGCCGAAGCCGTCCGGCAGCACTTCCAGCGTTCCCTGGCCGATGATCGAGGTTTCCTGGGCGGATAATTCCTTGAGGATGGCGAACATGAGCTCCTGCTTGCGCAGGGTGCTCGCCGCTTCGATTTCCAGCTCTTCGGCATAGGCCAGAAGATCGCCGGGGGATTTGGCTTTCAGGTCCTGAAGATCGACGGAAGACATGGGTAATTCACCTGGATGATTCGATGCGGCGCGTCGCGCCCGTATCGGAAACATCGGCGGCGCGCAGGCGGGGGATGGAAGCGGCGTCTGACACGGAACGGCAGGATGGGGAGATGCGCCGGCTGGGCGGCGCTTGCGCCGAAAGGATCGGCCGGTGTCCCCGGAGGCGCCGTTTCGGGCGCCTTACCGCTTCGTCGGAAGGAGGGAGCGCTAATATAGCATTGCCCGGCCGGATTGAAAGATGGCGCGAATGCCGCGCCGCCAGCCCTTCCGCCGCGCGCGCCGGATCAGAAGGGCTTGACGATCACCATGACGACGAGCGGGATCAGGAACAGGACCGGCGCCTCGTTCCAGATCCGGTAGAACGTGGCGGACCGGACATTCCGGTCCTGCTCGAAATCCTTGCGCCAGCGGGCGTAGGCGTGATGCAGCAGCGTCAGCGCGATTACGCACAGCCATTTCGCGTGCATCCAGCCTTCGGTCCAGTATTCGTGCTCGACATACATGGCGATGCCGGTCGCCCAGACGACGATCATCGACGGGTTGGCGATACCGCGCAGCAGCCGGCGCTCCATGATCTTGAAGGTCTCGGACTTGTCGGACCCCGCCGCCGCGTCGGCGTGATAGACGAAGAGCCGCGGCAGATAGAGCAGGGCCGCCATCCAGGCGATGACGGCCAGGACGTGCAGCGCCTTGACCCAGACGATCCAGTCCATCTTCCGCGCCTATCGGCTGTCTGTCACGCCGCAACGGCGAGCGGACAGGCCGTCCGGTCGGCCGGGCAGAGCCGGCCGCCGCTCTCCGAGTCCAGCCCGCCGCGCGCCAGCACGGTTTCGACCATGTCGGCCAGGCCGCCGATGAAAGCCGGATGGGTTCCGACCGTCGATGCCCTGAGATAGGCCGGCACGCCGGCCTCTTCGGCGAGCTTGCGGTATTCGATGTCGAGCTCGACCAGGGTTTCGGAATGTTCCGAGACGAAGGCGATGGGCGCCACCAGAACCGGCCTGCCATCGGCCCCTGCGCGGCGGATTTCGTCGTCGGTCGACGGCCCGATCCATTTCAATGGCCCGACCCGGCTCTGATAGCAAACGACGCTGTCGGCGGCGGCCTCGCCGAGCGCTTCGGCGATCGCGCCGGCCGTCCGCTCGACCTGCCACCGGTAGGGGTCGCCCGCCGCGATCACCTTTTCCGGCAGCCCGTGGGCCGAAAACAGGATGCGCGGCGGGTCTCCGTCGTGGCCGGCCAGCGCTTCCGCAATCCTGTCTGCCATTGCGGCGACGAACCCCCGGCTGGCCGGATAGCAACAAACGCCGCCCAGGGCCGGTCCCAGGCCGGTTGCCGCAGCGCATCCGCGCCATTCCCGGAACGAGGAATCCGACGTCGTCGTCGAGAATTGCGGATAGAGCGGCAGAAGGACGGTGCGCCGGATATCCCGCCGGGCGAGATCGCGCGCTACGCCCTCCGCCCGCTTGCCCCAATAGCGCATGACGACATGGACCGACGGCGCATTATCCGCGCCGAGCCGCTCCTGCAACATCGCCGCCAGTGCCGCGGCCTGGGCATCCGTTTCCTCATGGATCGGCGATTTACCGCCGAGATGGCCGTAGATGTCCCGCGCGACCGGCGCGCGGCGCGCGGCGATTAGCCGGGCCAGCAGCCAGCGCACCGGCTGCGGCGCGCCGACGATCGCCTTGTCGTTGAACAGGTTGAACAGGAACGGCTTCACCGTGTCCGGCGCGGTCGGACCGCCGAGATTGAACAGGATGACCGCGGTATCGCTCATGCCGCTTCGCCCCGCAGGGTCGCCACCAGCTCGGCGACATGATCGGGCGGCGTCTGCGGCACGATGCCGTGGCCGAGATTGAAGATATGCGGTCCGCCGGCCAGGCCGGCCCGGATTTCGGCAATCCTCTCGGCGAGCGCCGGGCCGCCGGCCGCCAGCAGGATCGGATCCAGATTGCCCTGGACCGGCACGGACTTCTGAATCTCCTGCGCCTGCGCCAGCGGGACGCCGGTATCGAGGCCGACGGCCGTTACGCCGGTCGCGGCGGCGTAACCGTCGATCGACCGCCCCGCCGCCCGCGGGAAACCGATCACCGGCACTGTCTCGTGGCGGGCACGCAAGGCCTCGACGATTCGCCGCGTCGGCGCGACGACATAGCGATGGAATTCCGGCTCCGCCAGGGCGCCGGCCCAGCTCTCGAAGATTTGCACGCAATCCGCCCCGGCGTCGATCTGGCACGACAGATGCTCGATCGTCGCCGCGGTCAACATGTCGATCAGCCGGTCGAAGCCGGCCGGGTCGGACCATATCCAGTGCTTGACCGCCTCGAAATTCCGGCTGCTGCCGCCTTCCACGGCATAGGTCGCCACGGTCCACACGCCGCCGGCAAAGCCGATCAGCGCCTTTTCCGGCTCCAGCGCCGCCCGGATTGCCGACACCGCCTCGTAAACCGGCGCGCAATGCCCGGCGACCCGGTCCGGGTCGAGGCCTCGGAAATCGCCGGCATCGCGTACCGGGTCGACCACCGGGCCGTGACCGTCTTCGAAGCCGACTCCGATGCCCATGCCGTCGGGCACCACCAGGATATCGGAGAACAGGATCGCCGCATCGAAATCGAAACGCCGGATCGGTTGCATCGTGATCTCGACCGCCAGTTCCGGCGTGTAGCACAGGTCGAGAAACGATCCGGCCGACTCGCGCAGCTTGCGGTATTCCGGCAGGTATCGCCCGGCCTGACGCATAAGCCAGACCGGCGGTACTTCCGCGGTTTCGCCCGCCAATACGCGCATGATCGGCTGATCCGTCATCGGGTTCTTCTGCAGGAAACCGGCACAGAGGCGCAGCGGCCTCCCGGCGATCCGCTCGCAATGCGATCGGCCGGCCGGCTGCCGGGACTCTATAAAAGACTCATTAATATAAGAAGGTTGTAGTTGTTTTTGTTGGGCAGGGGAGTCGCGGGGATTATCGGCTGACCACAGGTTATCGGACCGATCGCCGGAAAGCCGCACGGCTGCGGGCCGTCCCTGTGGAAAGGATGCAAAAAGGATACAACGTCTTGAATCGTCCCGAAATGCCTGCCGGCAAAATGGGAATACAGCCGGGATGGCGCTGCCGTAGTCTGGATAACCGGTCTCGCGCCGCTGTATCGTCATGGCGGGATAATCGTTCCCCAGGCTGAAAGTCTCCGGACGGATGCCAGCATATGCCGGGATAACATTTTGCTGTCGCGGGCCGGAGCCGGCGGCGCGTATAACAGGGTCGGTTCCGCTGCCCCGCAACGGTGCTTTTCCACAGACCTGTACCGCCGCCCTCCATGAGCCGACACCATCTGTATCTGATTTCCGATTCGACCGGCGAAACGGTCCAGAGCATCGGTCGCGCCTGCACCGTCCAGTTCGAGCAGGTCGAGGTCGTCGAACATCTGTGGCCGATGGTGCGCAGCCCGCGGGCGCTGGAAATCGTCATCGAGGAACTCGAAGAGGAGCCGGGCCTGGTGCTCTACACCATGCTCAACAGGAGCCTCGCCGATACCCTTGAGGATTATTGCAAGCGCAGCGCCCTGACCTGCGTGTCGGTGATCGATCCCTTCATCGAGGTAATGGCTGCGCATTTCGGCGAAAAGAGCGGCGATATGCCGGGCCGGCAGCACGAACTCGACGACGAGTATTTTCAACGCATCGACGCCATCAACTATGTCATGCAGCATGACGACGGCCAGCAGACCGGCAATCTGGAAGAGGCCGATGTCGTGCTGGTCGGGGTCTCGCGCACGTCCAAGACGCCGACCTCGATCTATCTGGCGAACCGCGGCATCAAGGCGGCCAACGTGCCGATCGTGCCGGATCGGCCATTGCCGGAAATCCTGTTCGCGCTGAACCGGCCGCTGGTCGTCGGACTGACCGAGGATCCGCGCCGGCTGGTCGATCTCCGGCGCTCGCGCATGCGCCAGTCGCTCGGCGATACCGAGACCGACTATACCGATATCGACGCCGTCAGGAAGGAAGTCACCGATGCCCGGCGGCTGTTCGGGCGCTACGGCTGGCCGGTCATCGACGTGACCCGGCGGTCGATCGAGGAAACGGCCGCTGCCATCATGCGCCTGGTGCGCGATCGCGACCGCCGCCACGAAGAAGGCGTCGACGCCGATCTGCTCCATATCGGCCGGCCGGAAGCCGACGGACCGTGACCGGGGCCGGAGCGCTGGTCCTTGCCGGCGCGCCGGCGCTGATTCTGGCCTCCGGCAGCTGGACCCGGGCGCTTATGCTGCGCAATGCCGGGCTGGATTTCGAGGTCGAGCCGGCGGAGCTCGACGAGGGGGCGGTCAAGCAGAGCCTGCTCGCCAACGGCGCGTCGCCGCACCGGGTCGCCCATACGCTCGCCGAGGCGAAAGCGGCGCGTATTGCCGGGAAACTCGCCGGCAAACGCCCTGGCGCGCTGGTTCTGGGGGCGGATCAAGTGCTCGATCTCGACGGCGTTCTCCTCGACAAGCCGGCGGACAGGACCGCAGCGGCCGGGCATCTGCGCCGCCTCTCCGGCAAACGGCACCATCTCGTTTCGGCGGCGGTGCTGCTGAAAGACGGAGACCGAATCTGGGAGTGCAGCGACCGCGCCAGCCTCGTCGTGCGACCGCTGTCGGGCCGGTTCATCGAGGCCTATCTGGACTCCGCTGGCGACGGGGCGCTGGATTCGGTCGGCGCCTACCGGCTCGAGGGCCTCGGCGCCCATCTCTTCGCGTCGGTGGACGGCGACTTTTTCACCGTTCTCGGCCTGCCGCTGCTGCCGCTGCTGGAATTCCTGCGCGGCCACGGGGTTCTGGAAACATGACGGACCTGCCCTCGGGGAAAGCGATCGTCGCCGGCGTCGCCGGCTGGCCCGTCGGTCATTCCCGGTCGCCGCGCCTGCACGGCCACTGGCTGCGGCGCTACGGGGTCGACGGCCTCTACGCCCCGTTCCCGGTTGCGCCGGAGAAATTCGAGTCGGCGGTGCGCGGCCTCGCCGGCGCCGGCCTCGCCGGCCTCAACGTCACGGTGCCGCACAAGGAAGCGGCTTGCGGCTTATGCGACCGGCTGGACGAAACGGCGCGCCGCCTGGGCGCCGCCAACACGCTCATCTTCGGCCCTGAGGGCACCATCGAAGGCCGCAACACCGACGCCTTCGGTTTCGTGGAAAACCTGAACGCCGGTGCCGGCGCTGTAACCGGCGGAACCGCCGTCGTCCTGGGCGCCGGCGGCGCAGCCCGGGCGGTCGTCCTGGCGCTGCAATCCCTGGGTTGCGGGCCGATCCGTCTGGTCAACCGGACGGCGCCGCGCGCCGAAGCGGTGGCCGACGCGCTCGGCCCGGCGATCGAGACCGTACCCTGGGCCGAGCGCGCCGGCGCGCTGGCCGGGG
>FZLR01000168.1 GCA_900197615.1 Rhodospirillaceae bacterium Spongia-Bin9 | reverse complement strand
AAACCCGGCACTGCATAGCCAGATATATAATTCCAAAAGATTTCTCGGCTACGCGGGTTCGCCGCTCCGGTCTAAACGACGGGGGAGGGATGCCGCAGGCCCCGGCGCGGGTATTCCGTCTCCTTCCCCTTTGACGCCGCCCGTGCTCTCCCCACATGACCGGGGATGAGCTCGTCGTCCCCACTGCACCCGCCGTCAGCGCCCGGCACGGAGATCGCGTTGCCGCCGCTCGACCGGCGGGCTGTCGATGCGATATTCGACGATGCCGTGCGGCGCTACATTGCAGGCCGGCGGGAGCGGATACCGGATTTCGTCACCCGGAATTTCGCGCTCAACGGCTCCCTGAAGCTGCATCGTCATGCCGTCGGCCTCGATCTGGTCCGCGCGCCCTACAACGTGGTGGCCGGCGCCGCGACGGTGCTTCGGGACGCCGGCGCCGCGGGATTGCGCGCCGCCGGCGCCCGCCGGACCGCACAGCGCCTGAAGCGCCGCAACCTGTTCTGGGAGACCAGCGTCGGCCGCGAGCTCGAATGGCGGCTCTACAACGATCTGCTCGAATTGCCGCTCGACCGGGGTAGCCGGCGAACCGACCGAGACCGGCTTATCGAGGAAGCGCTATCCGATCCGCGGATGGCCGCGCATTTCGACCGTCTGCTGACGGTCCTCGGCGAACGGGCCGGCGATACCGCTTTTCGCGAAAAAGTACGCACCGCGATGCAGGGATATCTCGGCAGCCGGGCCGCAGCGGCGGACATCACCGCCTCCCTGTTCGCAACCGGCGCCGGCTTCGTTGCCGCCCACAAATTCACGCCGGGGGCGGCGGCCCTGTCGGGCGTGGTCGCCGGATCCATCGCCCACTCGACGGCGGTCGCCGGGTTCTGGGCCGGTCCCTGGCTGGGCGGCCTGTACTACAGCCTGGCTTCGGCCAAGGTCTCTCCGCTGCTCTATGCCGGCGTGTTCGCCGGGATGCTGGCGCCACTGGCGGTCCTCACCGCCTTTGCCGGCGTGGTTGCCGACCCGGTGCAGCGGGCGCTCGGCCTGCACGAGCGGCGGCTCAACAAGCTGCTGGATGCGTTCGAAGCCAACCTGATCGAAGGCGCCGGCGCCGGCTTCGCGGCCCGCGACCACTATGTGGCGCGGCTCCTGGACCTGGTCGACTGGTCCGCCTCCATCCTGCGGATGGCGGGCGCGCGCTAGGCCGGACCCGGCGTTACGAGCCCTTCTCTTTGCGGCGCGGCCTGTCGCCGCGATCGCGGTCCTGCCGCCGGTCCGGTTCGCTGCCGGATCGGCCCGGCGGCCGTTTCGCCGCCCGCTTGGGCAGCGGGACATGGGGATAGATATGGTGGAGCCGGGACTGGGTCGTGCCGATCCGGTGGGCCATGTGCGCCACCCTGGTGCTGCGGCATCGCAAACGGCCGTCGATCCGCCGCTGGATTGCGGCGTCGGTGCTGAGCCTCGCAGCTTTGCCAATCCGGCGCCCGGACCAGCGCCCGCGCCGCTTCGGCCACTTGTTGGCGACGGTCGCGTTCCAGACCGCGCGGCGGGCAGCCCCGTGCCGGCCGCACGCCCTCATGATGCCGGCGGCCAGCATCATGCGGTTGCGCAGGCGGTCGTGCTTGTGCGCGTGATGGTACGGCGGCTTCGGCGGGCCGGTACGATGGCGGCCGCGATCCTTGCCGCCGCCTGTCGTCGTGCAGGCGCCGGCCAGCAGCAGGACGGCCAGGCACAGGACAAGTCTGGATTTCATATTGGGCGCGCTCCCGGTTTTCCGTGATACGGTCCGGTTCGGGTATTCCGTCGCAACGGCGTGTCTTTCTGAGACACCTGTGCCCCTGACTTGCACGCTGCCGCGCCTTACATTGGCCCCCATTCCAGCTCCGGTCTCCGCCATGCCCGAAGGCGCCGCCATCCTGCAAAGCCATTCCGTCCGCGTCGGCGATATCGAGATCGGCAACGATTTGCCGTTCGTGCCGATCGCCGGGCCGTGCGCGCTCGAATCCCGCGATCACGCGCTGGACATGGCGGCGGCGGTGAAGGAAGCCGCCGACAGCGCCGGCGTGCGCGCGATCTACAAGACCAGCTTCGACAAGGCGAACCGAACCAGCCTGGACAGTCCGCGCGGCATCGGCCTGGACAAGGCGCTCGCAATCTTCGAGGACGTGCGCGCCGCGACCGGCCTGCCTGTCCTGACCGACGTCCACACCGAGGCGCAGTGCGCCGCCGCCGCCGAGGCGGTCGATATCCTGCAGATCCCGGCCTTCCTGTGCCGCCAGACCGACCTTCTTCTCGCCGCCGGGCGGACCGGGAAAGCCGTCAACGTGAAGAAGGGCCAGTTCCTGGCGCCATGGGACATGAAGAACGTGCTCGCCAAGGTCGCCAGCACCGGCAACCGCAATATCCTCCAGACCGAGCGCGGCGTGAGCTTCGGCTACAACACGCTGGTCTCCGACATGCGCGCCTTGCCGATCCTGGCGCAGAACGGCTATCCGGTTGTGTTCGACGCCACCCATTCGGTGCAGCAGCCGGGCGGGCAGGGCGCGTCCTCCGGCGGCCAGCGCGAATTCGTGCCGGTGCTGGCCCGTGCCGCCGCCGCCGTCGGCGTCGCCGCGATCTTCATGGAGACCCACCGGGACCCGGACAACGCCCCCAGCGACGGCCCGAACATGGTGCCGGTCCGCGAATTGCCCGCACTGTTGCAGACCCTTGCCGAGATCGACCGCCTGGCGAAGCGGAACCCGGTCCGCATCGCTTGATCGCCGCACATTTCAGCCTACCCGACAATCCCCGAACCGAGCCGCCATGACCGACATCGTCGACATCGTTGCCCGTGAGATACTCGATTCCCGGGGCAACCCGACCGTGGAAGTGGATGTTCGTCTCGACAGCGGCGGCTTCGGGCGGGCGGCTGTGCCGTCCGGCGCCTCGACCGGCGCCCACGAAGCGGTCGAAAAGCGCGACGGCGACAGCGGACGGTATGGCGGCAAGGGCGTTCTGGCGGCGGTCGACGCGGTCAACGGCGAAATCTTCGACACGCTCTCAGGTTTCGACGCGCTGGAACAGGTCCATATCGATACGGTCCTGCGCGAACTGGACGGCACGGCGAACAAGGGCCGCCTCGGCGCCAACGCGATTCTCGGCGTCAGCCTCGCCGTCGCCCGGGCCGCGGCGGACGGGCTCGGCCTGCCGCTTTACCGCTATCTGGGCGGGCCCGGCGCGCGGGTCCTGCCGGTGCCGATGATGAACATAGTCAACGGCGGCGCACACGCCGACAATCCGGTCGATATCCAGGAATTCATGGTCATGCCGGTCGGCGCGGCCAGCTTTGCCGAAGGCCTGCGCATGGGCGCCGAGGTCTTTCACGCCCTGCGCGCCGGCCTGAAGAAGGCCGGCCACAACACCAATGTCGGCGACGAGGGCGGCTTTGCGCCGGCCGTGCGGAGCGCCGTGGAAGCGCTCGACTTCGTGGCCGAAGCCGTCGCCGCCGCGGGCTACACGCTGGGCGACGAGTTTGTCCTGGCGCTCGATGCCGCCTCGACGGAGTTCTACCGCGACGGTGTTTACCATTTGGAAGGCGAGGGCAAGCGCCTGACACCGGAGGAAATGGCCGCATACTGGCAGGCCCTCGCCGGCCGCTACCCGATCGCCTCCATCGAGGACGGCATGGCGGAGGACGACTGGGGCGGCTGGAAAGCGCTGACAGAGGCGCTCGGCGGTAAGGTGCAACTGGTCGGCGACGATCTGTTCGTCACCGACCCCGAACGCCTGGCCGACGGCATCGAACGCGGCGTCGCCAACGCCATCCTGGTCAAGGTCAACCAGATCGGCACGTTGACCGAAACGCTGGAGGCCGTCGAGACGGCGCACCGGGCGGGCTATGCCGCTGTGATGTCCCACCGTTCGGGCGAAACCGAGGATTCGACGATCGCCGACCTCGCCGTCGCGACCGGTTGCGGCCAGATCAAGACCGGCTCGCTTTCGCGCTCCGACCGGACCGCGAAATACAACCGGCTCCTGCGCATCGAGGAACAGCTCGGCCCGGCGGCAGTCTATGCCGGCCGCGGGGCGCTCAAGCGCAATTCTTGAGTCGATTCAAAAAAACATTATCCCATTATTACCGGAACGATTGAACGTAACTTCCCGATAGTCAACGAATATTTCTATTGACTTGCGTTCCGCTAGGTGATTCGGTCGTATCATGTTCTTGCTGCGCATCCTGCAAAAGAAGCTGCGGGCGCTCGTTCTGCCCTTCATCGCGCTGCTTTGCCTGGGCTATCTCGGCTACCACACGTTCCATGGCGACCGGGGCCTGCAGGCCTGGATCGGCCTGTCGGACCGGCTGGACGCGCTGAAGCGCGAAAAGGTATCGCTCCGGGCGCAGCACGACTGGCTCCTGCACAAGGCGAGCCTGCTGAAGGAAGGCGAGCCCGACGCCGACATGCTCGACGAGATGATGCGCCGCCGCCTGTATCTCGGCCGGCCGGACGAAATCGTCATCCGCTACCGCACGCCGCTGCCCCGGAATTGATTTGATTTGCGTCAATGACGGCGGGGGCCGGACGCAGGCAAGAGTCCGGCCGATCGCTGCCGCGTCCGAATTCCCGGCGCGTGCCGCATTTTAGTCTTGTAGCGCAACACCCGATTGATCCATCAATGCGGCGTGTCCCGCCTTCGGGCGTTTCGCGCAATCAGTCGGTCGAGGTGAACCGTGCCCAGCGACGCCGCCGCGGATACCGGGTCCGCAACCCGCGAAGCCCTGCTTTCCTACTATCGCGACATGCTGCTGATCCGCCGCTTCGAGGAGAAGGCGGGCCAACTCTACGGCATGGGCCTGATCGGCGGGTTCTGCCATCTCTATATCGGCCAGGAGGCGGTCGTCACCGGCATGCAGGCGGCGATCGGAGAGGGCGATTCGGTCATCACCGCCTATCGCGACCACGGCCACATGCTGGCCTGCGGCATGGACCCGAAAGGCGTGATGGCGGAACTGACCGGTCGTGCCGGCGGCTATTCCAGGGGTAAGGGCGGCTCCATGCACATGTTCAGCCTGGAAGAGCGCTTCTACGGCGGACACGGCATCGTCGGCGCACAGGTGCCGCTCGGCACCGGCATCGCCTTTGCCCACAAATATTCCGGCGACGGCGGCGTCTGCCTGACCTATTTCGGCGACGGCGCGACAAACCAGGGCCAGGTCTACGAAAGCTTCAACATGGCCGAGCTGTGGGATCTGCCGGTGGTCTATGTGATCGAGAACAACAAATACGGCATGGGCACCTCGGTCGAGCGCGCCTCGTCGACCATCGACCTGCATCAGCGCGGCGCGGCCCACGGTATTCCCGGCGAGGCAGTCGACGGCATGGACGTGCTGGCGGTCCGGGAGGCGGGAGAGCGGGCCGTTACCCATGCGAGGAACGGCGACGGCCCCTTTATCCTGGAGATGGTGACCTACCGCTATCGCGGCCATTCGATGTCGGACCCGGCGAAATACCGCTCGCGCGACGAAGTCCAGAAAATGCGCGAGGAGCGCGATCCCATCGAGCGGGTGAAGGCGCTGCTGACGGCGGACGGGGCCGAGGAGGATGCCTTGAAGGAAATCGACCGGGAAATCCGCGCTATCGTCAACCGGGCCGCCGAGTTCGCGCAGAACAGCCCGGAGCCCGACCCCGCCGAACTCTACACCGACGTGCTTGCCGCCTGATGCGCCGCAACCCGCAGTCTCGCACCGTCCCCGGGGGCTTCGATGCCGATTGAAGTGCTGATGCCGGCCCTGTCGCCGACCATGGAGGAAGGCACGCTGGCGCGCTGGCTGGTCAAGGAGGGCGACAGTGTCGGGCCCGGCGACGTCATTGCCGAGATCGAGACCGACAAGGCGACGATGGAAGTCGAAGCGGTCGAGGAAGGCGTCGTCGGCAAGCTGGCGGTCGCCGAAGGCACGGAGGGCGTGAAGGTCAACGCGGTCATCGCCTGGCTGCTCGAAGAGGGCGAGGACGCGAGCGCTATTGGCGCCGATGGCGGGGACAGCGCCCCGGAGAGTGCCCCGGAGAATGCTGGGGAGAGCACCGCCGGCGGTGCTGAAGGAAGCCGGCCCGAATCGGCATCCGGGCCCGATACCGCCGGACCTGCCGTAGCAGCCCCGGCCCCCGCGGCGCCCACTGCGCCGGAGACCGCAGACATTGCCGGGCCGGACTATGCCGGCGAAACGGCCGAGGTCACCGTCCGCGAGGCGCTGCGCGACGCCATGGCGGAGGAAATGCGCCGGGACGGACGCGTCTTCCTGATGGGCGAGGAAGTCGCCGAATATCAGGGCGCCTACAAGGTCAGCCAGGGACTGCTCGACGAATTCGGCGCCAAGCGGGTCATCGATACGCCGATCACGGAGCACGGCTTCGCGGGCCTCGGCGCCGGCGCCGCCTTTGCCGGATTGCGGCCCATTGTCGAGTTCATGACCTTCAACTTCGCCATGCAGGGGATCGACCACATCATCAATTCGGCGGCCAAGACGCGCTACATGTCCGGCGGGCAGGTTTCGGCGCCTATCGTGTTCCGCGGGCCGAACGGCGCGGCCGCCCGGGTCGCGGCGCAGCACAGCCAGGAATATTCCAGCTGGTACGCCCATTGCCCGGGCCTGAAGGTGGTCGCGCCCTGGTCGGCGGCGGATGCCAAGGGCCTCCTCAAGGCGGCGATCCGCGACGACGACCCGGTCATCTTCCTGGAGAACGAAATTCTCTACGGCCGCACCGGCGAGGCGCCGACCGACCCGGAGCGCACCGTGCCGATCGGCAAAGCGAAGGTGGTCCGCGAAGGGGCGGACGTGACCATCGTCAGCTTCTCGCTGATGATGGAAACCGCGCTGGCTGCGGCCGATATTCTGGAGAAGGACGGTATTGCCGCCGAAGTTATCGACCTGCGCACGATCCGCCCGCTCGACACCGCCACGATCGTCGCGTCGCTGAAGAAGACCAACCGGCTGGTTTCGGTCGAGGAGGGCTGGCCCTTCGCCGGCATCGGCGCGGAGTTGTGCGCGGTGGCGATGGAGCAGGCGTTCGACGACCTGGACGCGCCGGTTGCAAGGGTCTGCGGCGCGGACGTGCCGATGCCCTACGCCGCCAATCTGGAGAAACTGGCGTTGCCGGACGCCGAACGGGTCGTGCAGGCGGCCCGCGCCGTCTGCTACGCCGACTGAATTGGCCAGGGAACCGGGACGGGGAGCGCCAGACATGCCGATCGCAGTCACGATGCCGGCCCTGTCGCCGACGATGGAAGAAGGCACGCTCGCCCGCTGGCTCAAGCAGGAGGGCGATACGGTCGATCCCGGCGACGTCATTGCCGAGATCGAGACCGACAAGGCGACCATGGAAGTCGAGGCGGTCGACGAGGGCGTGCTCGGCCGGATCGTCGTGCCGGAGGGCACCGAAGGCGTTAAGGTCAACGCCACCATCGCCTGGCTGCTCGAGGAAGGCGAGGAGGCGAGCGCCCTGCCGGCCGATGGCGAGACCGGGGATGTGGCTGCCGCCGCGCCGGCTGCTGAGCCGGAGGCCGCGCCCACCGAAACCGCACCGGAGGCGGACTCTGCCTCCGAACC
>FZLR01000118.1 GCA_900197615.1 Rhodospirillaceae bacterium Spongia-Bin9 | reverse complement strand
GTTTCTGCCCGAGGACCTGCTCGCCGAACTCCAGGACGAAACCAACAGCAAGGTCGCCGTCGCCCGCGAGGGCAGGCTTTCCGGCCCGCATTACGATGTCATCGGCACGCCCGGCGGCGGTTTCGATCTGCGTCGGATCGCAAACCCCGAAGAGGCCGGCGCCGTTTACGACCGTGCCATGCGGTTCGAACCGCTGATCGATCTGGTGGCGCATCTGCTCGGCGGCACGGTGCGCTTCGACCATGCCAAGCTGAATTTCAAGCCTCCGGGCGGCGGCGGCGCCCTGGACTGGCATCAGGATTTCGCGTTCTACCCGCAAACCAACGACGATATGCTGGCCGTCGGGGTCATGATCGAAGACAGTATTCCGGAGAACGGTCCGCTGCTGGTCGTGCCGGGCTCCCATCGGCACGAGGTCTACGATCACCATCAGCACGGCGTTTTCGTCGGCGGGATCCCGGCCGACCGCCTGAACGGCGCGGCGCGCGGCGCCGTGGCCCTTACAGCACCGGCCGGCTCGATCTCGATTCACCACGCCCGCACGCTCCACGCCTCGGACCGCAATCGGGGCGGCACGAACCGGCCCCTGTTATTGCTCAACTATTTCGCCGTCGATGCATTTCCGGTTTTCCACGGCTACGACTGGGACAAATTCAATGCCCGCATCCTGCGTGGCGACCCTGTCGATTGCCCGCGCTTCGCACCGGTCCGTTGCAAGGTGCCGTTTCCCGCGCCGGTGCCTGCCGGCCGCCACACGACGGGCTCGATCTTCGATACCCAGGCCGACATGACGGGCGGACTCGTCCTCGAGCGGCAGAGTACCGCCCCATGATTGCCGCCGCAGCAATGCCGGAACCTTCGGATTTCGCGACGGCGTTGCCGATGACCGATACCTCGGCTTTTGCGGAACGCTATCGCCGGGACGGCTTTGCCGGTCCGATCCGGATCGTGCCGCCGGAACGCTCCGGCGAGTTGAAAGGCATGTTCGAAGCCTATGAGGCGCATTCCCTGGCAGCGCGCGGCCGGACCAGCCATATCAAGCCGCATCTGGTCGACCCGGGATTTGCGAAACTCGCCCTGTCGCCGGCGGGGAAAGCGGCGGTCCGGGCGGTACTCGGCCCGGAAATTCTGCTGTGGAGCACCGGTTTCTTCATCAAGGCAGCCGGCGCCGGCCGGTTCGTGAGCTGGCACCAGGACGCCTGGGACTGGGGTCTGACGCCGCATCTCGGCATCGCAACCCTGTGGCTGGCGCTGACGCCATCGACGGTGGAAAGCGGTGCGGTCCGCTTCGTGCGCGGTTCGCACGCCCGCGGCCTGGTGCGCCACGAGGAAACCTTCGGGGCGAACAACATCCTGTCGCTCGGCCAGTCCATCCCGGTGAATGAAGACGCCGAGGATATTGCCGATGTCGAATTGCAGCCCGGCGAGGCATCGCTGCACAACGGCCTGGCGATCCACGGCGGCGGGCCAAACCGTTCGTCCTGGGACCGGATCGGTCTCACCATGACATTCATCCGGGCCGATGCGGTTCAGCACAAGGGACGCGATCTGGTGACGGCGGTCGACGGGTGCCGGCCGGACCGCTTCGACTATGAATCGCTTCCGGTCGAGCGCTTCGGGCCGGCGGAAATTGCCATGCTGAAGGAGTCCCTGCGCCGGCCCAGCGGATTTGGCGACATGACGGTGAAGTAGAATATTCGGCGCTTCAGCCTTGCGCTTGCCGTGCGTCGGTCGGCTCTCCGGCCGGGCTCAATGACCCGATAAAGCCGCCAGTTCGCTACAGGTCGGGCGCGGTGAGCGTTCGCCAGTCCTCGGCCAGCCGGAGGCGCGCTTCCGCCTTGTCCTGAAGCCCAGCCAGGTCGATGCCGTCGATCGTTTCGCGCACGACCGGGCCGTCTTCGGCAATGTCGATCACGGCGTAGTCGGAATAGATCCGGTTGACGCAGCGCTCCCCGGTCAGGGGGTAGGTGCAGCGCTCGAGGATCTTCGGCGCGCCCTTCCGGGTGCACAGCTCCATCATCACATAGATGCCCCGCGCGCCCATCGCGAGGTCCATGGCGCCGCCGATCGCCGGCAGCCGGCTTTCGTCGCCGGTCGACCAGTTCGCCAGGTCGCCTTCGGCCGAGACCTGGTAGGCGCCGAGCACGCAGAGGTCGAGATGGCCGCCGCGGACCATGGCGAAGCTGTCGGTATGGTGGAAATAGGACCCGCCCTCCACCAGCGTCACCGGCTTCTTGCCGGCGTTGATCAGGTCCCAGTCCTCCTCGCCGTCGGCCGGCGACGGCCCGAGGCCCAGAATGCCGTTCTCGCTGTGCAGCATCACCTCGCGGTCGTCGGGCAGGTAGTTCGCGACCATCTCGGGCATGCCGATGCCCAGGTTGACATAGGCCCCGTCCGGGATGTCCTGGGCGATGCGCCAGGCGATCTGGAGCCGGCTGAGCGGTTTTGCCATGCTCATCGCTCCACCTTCACGACAGCGTCGACGAATATGCCGGGCGTCACGATCCGCTCCGGATCGAGGCCCCCGTTCTCATGTATCTCGCTCACCTCGGCGATAGTCCGCCGACCCGCCATGGCGACCGACGGTCCGAAATTCCGCGCCGCCTTGCGGTAGGTGAGGTTGCCGAAGCGGTCGGCGACATGGCCCTTGACCAGCGCGACATCGCCGCGGATCGGCAGTTCGAGCAGATAGTCCTTGCCGTCGATGCGCCGGACTTCCTTGCCGTCCGCGACCTGCGTTCCCACGCCGGTCGGCGTGAAGAAGCCGCCGAGGCCGGCGCCACCGGCCCGGATGCGCTCGCTAAGCGTGCCCTGGGGCACCACTTCCAGCTCGATTTTCCCGGCTGCGTACAACTCCGGGAAGACGACGCTGCCCACGCTGCGCGGGAAAGAGCAGATCATCTTGCGCACCCGGCCCGTTTCCAGCAGCGCCGCGATGCCGTGACGGCCGACCCCGGCATTGTTATTGACCAGCACGAGGTCGCGCGCGCCCTGCTCGACCATGCCTTCGACCAGGACGTTCGGCACGCCGGCCTCGCCGAAGCCGCCGATCAGAACGGTCGAGCCATCCTCGATGCCCTCGAGGGCGTCTGCGACGGAACGGGCGATTTTGTCGATCATGCAAACCCTGTGTTTCGGGGCGGGATTACCGGGACAGGGCGCGCCGTATGCGAAACCCGGTTTCGGGAATAGCAGAATTTGCCCGGCCGATTTCCTTCTTTCTAGCGGTTCGGCGCGGATTATTGGCGCAATCCGGTGTCGCAGCGGCTGCCGATCGAACGAGTATAGTGCCGGCGCGGGGCGTTCATGCGCCGAACGCAAACAGGGCGCCCGCCACGACAGCTGCGGCGGCGAGGGTGAAGAGTCCGTTCCAGCGCCATGAAAGCGTGGTTCCCCGGACGCCGGTTGCCCGCCCCACCATCAGCACGGTCGTCCCGAACGGCGAGCCGGTCAGGTTCAGGCACCAGCCCATGATGAAGGCGAAGCCGAGCAGCGTCGGATCGAGGCCGAGCGCCGGGTTGCCGATCAGCACGCTGCCGAAGAAGGTGACGACGAGGATCGGCGGCACCGCCAGCTGGGACAGCAGCGGCACCGCGGCGGCGGCGGGCAGATAGACCGCCTCCGCCGGCAGCCGGTCGAGTTGCAGCCAGCCGCCGACCCGCGCGGGCTCCAGCAGGCCGGCCAGCATCAGGCCGCAATAGCCGCCGGCTGCCAGGGTCACGGCCTCGGGCATGCTGCGCGGGATCGAAACCGTCGCGAGTTCGCGCACCCGCGCGGCGAAGGAGCCGCTTTCGGCCGGACCCTTGCCGGCGCGGCGGGCGGCGCGGGCCTGTACCCGGAGCCAGGCCAGCGTGACGAGCGGCGCCATCGGCATCAGCGCGACGATCACGGTGACGCCCGACGCCAGGACGATCAGCGCGCATCCGCCGATGAGCGCCAGGCAGACCAGCGAGAACCGTGCCGCCGCTGCGCGCGGGAATTCCCGCCGGAGCCCGGTCGGCAGCTTGCCCTCCCGCGCAAGCCGACGGCGCGCAGACCGGCCGACGACCCGGTCGTTCAGCCAGCCGAGCGGCAGCACAGCGGCGGCCACCGCAGCGCCCATACCGGCCAGGGCGAGCGGATCGGCGCCGACGACGGCGACGGGAATGAGCGCCTGGGCGACGGCCGTCGGCGACCAGGCGATGACCCAGGAAAAGCCCCGCATCAGCGCAGACAACTGCCGTTGCTCCCGAACGGCTGCCGCGGCCGGCTCGTCCTTGCGCGTGGCCTCGACGCCCCGCACGATCAGCGGCCCGAACAGGCTGAGCGTGCCGAAGTTGAGAAGCACGCCCATGGCGTGGCTGCCGGTATGGATCGCCAGATAGCGCCGGCCGGGCGGCTGGCGGGTCAGGTAGTCGCCCAGCGCCAGAACCGATGCCGAGCGGCCGGCCCCGACCCGGAGCAGCGCGATCAGGATCATGAAGGCGGCGAGGAAAGCGGCCCGCTGCAGAGACTGCTCGATCAGGGCCGCGGGCGCCGGGAGCGACATCAGGGCGACAGCGGTTACAGCGAGAGCGGCGGCAAGCAGGCCCCGCTCCCGCCATCCGATCAGGCGCTGTCCGATGGCAATACAGAGCACCAAACAGGCTGCGGAAGCGAGCGCCGCGCCGCGCAGGCCGGCGTACAGATTGACCAGGACCGCCGCGCACATCAGCAGCAGGCCGGCGCACAGTAGCCAGTGCAGGGCAGCGCCCGCCGGCGTGTACGGTGCGCCGGCGGTCGGCGGTGCTTCCCCGGATGCGTGCTCCCCGCTCAAAGCCGGCGGGTATAAACGGATTGCAAGGCCACTATCGGGCGCCGAGCTGCCGCAGTTGCAGGGCGCGGCGGCGCTGCGCCAGCAGGCCGGCCCGGCTGCGCAGGATCAGGACGGTCACGAAATAGGCCATGAATCCGGCGATCATCAGCAGCAACGGCCACAGCATCGAGGTGTGAATGGTCGGTCCGCCGAGTTTCAGGATGCTTGCCGGCTGGTGCAGCGTGCTCCACCAGTCGACGGAGAACTTGATGATCGGCAGGTTGATGACGCCGACCACCGCGAGCAGCGCCGCCGCCCGTGCGCCCCGTTGCGGATCGTCGAAGGCCCGCGCCAGCGCCATGTGCCCGAGATAGAGGAACAGCAGCACCAGCACCGATGTCAGGCGGGCGTCCCACACCCACCAGGCGCCCCACATGGGCTTGCCCCACAACGACCCGGTGGCGAGCGCCAGCACCGTAAAGCAGGCGCCGATCGGCGACGCGGCCTGGGCGACGATGTCGGCGATGGCGTGGCGCCAGATCAGCGCGGCTGCACTCGCCCCCGCCACGACGAGATAGACGAACAGGGCCATCCATGCCGACGGAACATGGACATACATGATCCGTACGCTTTCGCCCTGCTGGTAATCGGCGGGCGAATAGACCAGCGCCCAGGGGATGCCGACACCGAGGCAGAGCACCGTCGCCGCCAGGCTCCAGGGAAATACGGTGCGGGAAAGGCGACTGAAGCGCGCCGGATTGGCGAAACCGTGGAACATGGGCGAAAGGATAGGTCCGGTCCCGCCGCCCGGGCATCCCGGCGCTTTGTCGCCGCCGGCCCTTCCGCAGGCTGCACGTCCGGGTCGCTCGCGGCGGCGGGACGCCGCTGCAAACCCTGTATCCCGCCGGAGCGCCGTTGGGGTAATGGTGCGGTGCGCCGGTTTCGCCCTCGCGGCAGCGCCGGAACAAGGCCGCGCAAGAAGGATCCGACACCCCATGGAATTTCTCGAAACGCTCAAGAGCGTCATGAATGTCGAAACGTCCGGCCAGCTTGTCTGGGTGATGGTCGGCTTCCTGGGGCAGGCGATGTTCTCGGCCCGCTTCATCGTCCAGTGGTTCGTCAGCGAGAAGGCGAAAGAAAGCATCGTGCCCATCGCCTTCTGGTATTTCAGCATTCTGGGCGGCATGACGCTGCTGACCTATGCCATCTGGCGGCGCGATCCGGTCATCATCTGCGGCCAGGCCGGCGGCCTGCTGATCTATGCCCGCAACCTCTGGTTCATCCACAGCAAGCGCGCGCGAGAGGCAGACAGGGTGCCTACGGACAGCGACGCCGAACGCTTCGCGGCCGGCGCGGCGGCGGTCGAAACCGAGAAGAAGAAGGGATAAACCGGGCGTTCACCGGCTTCCCGCCGCCGGCAGCAATTCGATCTGCTCGGGATGGGTGGCGACGATCAGCGGACCGTTGCGGCTGCGGACCCAGCCGCGGACGCGGATTTTCCGGCCTTCCAGCGCCTTGAGATCGATGCCCCCTGCGCGAAACAGGCGGCGGGCGCGGGCGCCGATCCGGACGGTGAAATCGGTCCGCCAGTCGTTGCCGAAATTCAGATAGGCGACGCTGCGGAAACCGGCGACGGCCTTCACCCGGCCTTCGACGATCTGCCAGGATTCGAGGTCGCGCCGGACGGTATCGAGGGTCCGGACGGCATAGCGCCCGTCGGCCCACATGCCCAGGCCGGCCCGCCGCGCCGCCGCTTCCCGCACCAGCAGTTCGGCGATGCGCAGGCGATTGTCGGCATAGCTGCGCACCCGGACATGGCCGGCCGAGACGAGATCGGCCTGGACCCAGCGCGGCCCGACGAACAGATGGACGATCAGGCGGCCGTAGCGGTCGGTGCGGCGGCCGGCGAAAAACAGCCGGACCCGCTTATCGAGAACCAGGGCGGCAAGCGCGCGCCGCGACGCTTCGGCGTGGGGCCACGGCCGCCGGTCGCGCCCACCGAGGCGTGGCGCCTCGACGCCGGCAAGGCGCGCCGTGTCGCCGGTCTCCAGCCGCACGGTCGCGCCGTTCACGATATCGACGACCCGCGCCTCGCCCGCCGGCCGCAGCGTTTCGGGCGCGGCAGCCGCACCCGGCGCGATCGATAACACAAGGAACGCGAGCGCCGCCGCCAGGCTGCCGCGGCGCACGGAACGGGTGACCTTGCGGCCGCGCTCGGCTACAGATGCGCGTCGCGTCTCTTCCAACGCAGGCAAGCCGCTCGACCTCTCATGCATGCCGAAGCCAATCCGTCCGTTTCCCGGTCCGTTTCCCGGCCCGATTCCCGGCCCGTTTCCGGCTCCGCTTCCCGATCCGCTTCGGGCGCCCGGCCCGATCTCTTCCCGGCGATCGAGCCCTACGACAGCGGGTTCGTCGCGCTCGATCATGGCCACAGGATGTATTGGGAGCAATCGGGTAATCCGGCCGGGGTCCCGGTCGTGTTCCTGCATGGCGGGCCGGGCGCCGGCACATCGCCGACCCACCGGCGCTATTTCGATCCCGCCCACTACCGGATCGTCCTGTTCGACCAGCGCGGCGCCGGCAAGTCGACGCCTCCCGGCCATATCGAGGCCAATTCGACGCAACATCTGATCGCGGACATGGAGCGGCTGCGCGCGCTGCTCGGCATCGAAGCCTGGTGGCTGTTCGGCGGGTCCTGGGGCAGCGCCCTGGCGATGGCCTACGGGGC
Source organism: Rhodospirillaceae bacterium Spongia-Bin9 (assembly GCA_900197615.1). Lineage (GTDB taxonomy): Bacteria > Pseudomonadota > Alphaproteobacteria > Bin65 > Bin65 > Bin65. The sequence continues at coordinate 4,080 of FZLR01000118.1, read as the reverse complement.
GGCCCATCCGGCTCGCTGCCGGGGCTTCGTCTTGCGTGGAATTTTTCTGGGCCGCCGGGCGGAACTGGACTGGTTCCTCGGCGGGATGAAGCGGATCTTCCCGGAAGCCCATCGCCGCTTCGCCGAATTCGTACCGGCGGATGAGCGCGGCGATCTGCTGACCGCCTATCTCTCGCGGCTGACCGATCCCGATCCGGCAGTCCACCTGCCGGCCGCCCGGGCCTGGAGCGCGTACGAAGGCGCCTGCTCTACGTTGCTGCCGAGCCCGGACACCGTCACGGCCTTCCAGCAGGACCGCATGGCGCTGGGTCTGGCGCGGATCGAAGCGCACTATTTCCGGAACGGCATGTTCCTGGACGGCGAGGAATTGCTGCTCGGTATCGGCAAGCTCCGCCATCTGCCTTGCACCATCGTCCAGGGCCGCTACGACGTGGTATGCCCGATCGTGACGGCGGACGAACTGGCCCGGGCCTGGCCCGAGGCCGCCTATGTCGTGGTGCCCGACGCCGGCCATTCGGCGATGGAGCCCGGCATCCGCCGCGCACTGCTGGAAACGATGGAAAGCTACAAGAAAGTCTGACGGCGAATTGCGGTCCTACCCGCCCGCTGCGTCGATGAAGCGGGCGAGCGCGATATCCTTCTCGCTGACGCCGCCGGCGTCGTGGGTGCTCAGCGTAATTTCCACCCGGTTATAGACATTGAACCATTCGGGATGATGGTCGGCCCGCTCGGCCTGGAGCGCCACGCGCGCCATGAAGCCGAAGGCTTCGTTGAAATCCCGGAAGCGGAAATTTTTTGCGATCGCGTCGCGTCCGTCGACGTCCGACCAGCCGTCGAGGCCTGCCAGCGCGTCGGCGCGCGCCGCGCCCGTGAGCCGTTCCGTCATCGTCGTCCTCCCATGCCCGGCCGAACCCGGCCATGCCTTGTGCGCCGCGCTGCGCTTCCTATGTCGGCTCCATGACCGCAAGAGACCGCATAACGCCCCGCCGACACCGGGCAACGCCCGTCGTTACACCGCAGAACCGGCCGCGGCAAGGCGCGCCTGCGGTGGGGCCTGCGGCCGGGACGGGCGGACCGGACGACAGAATCCTGGCGATCGCGGAGCGGTGCTACGCGGCGCTGCCCGCCGATTTCCGGCGACATGCCGACAATGTCGCGATCACGATCCAGGACTTTCCGGATTCCGATACCCTCGCCCATATGGGCTGCGCCACCCGCTGGGATCTGCTCGGCCTCTACAGCGGCATCGCGGTGGGCGAGAAGGAGGCCGGATACGTTGCGCCGGCGCCCGACCGCATCTTTCTCTATGCCCGCCCGATTGCGGCCTATGCCGAGGAAACCGGGGAGCGGCTCGTCGATGTCGTCCGCCATGTGCTGATCCACGAGATCGGCCACCACTTCGGCTTGTCCGATGCGGATATGGAGCGGATCGAGGCCATGGCGGCCGGCCGGGACTGACGATGCCGCCGGTGCGCCGGTTCAGCCCTGTGCCTCCGCCCCGGTCGTTATCACGACCTTGCCGGTCGATTTGCGGCCCAGCAGCATGGCCATCGCCGCGGCGGTTTCCTCCAGCGCGAAGGTAGCCGAGATGTGCGGTTTGAGCAGGCCGTCGGCGTACCAGCCGAGCAATTCCTCGAAACCGGCCAGGATCACCGCCGGATCGTTCTTCATATACGCGCCCCAGAAAACGCCGACGGCGGCGGCGTTCTTGAGCAGGAGGTAGTTGGCCGGCGCCTGCGGGATACGGCCGGCGGCGAAGCCGATGACCAGCAGCCGGCCCTCCCAGGCGATGCAGCGCAGCGACGCGTCGAACACGTCGCCGCCGACCGGATCGTAGATGACGTTGGCGCCCTTGCCGCCGGTCAGCTCGAGCACCCGGCTGCGGACATCCTCCTCGGAATAGTCGATCGTCTCTTCTGCGCCGTTGGCCTCCGCAATGGCGCGTTTCCCGGCGCCCCGTGCCGTGCCGATCACCCGCGCGCCGAGCACCTTGCCGATCTGCACGGCAGTGAGGCCGACGCCGCCCGCCGCACCGTGAACCAGCAGGGTTTCGCCGGCCTGCAGGCGTCCGCGATGGCGCAGCGCGAGATGGGAGGTGCCATAGGCGACCGGAAAGGCGGCGGCGTCGGCAAAACCCATGCTGTCCGGGATTTTCAGCACCCGTTTCGCTGCCGTGACACAGCGCTCGGCAAAACTGCCATGGCCGGTCAGCGCCATGACCCGGTCGCCCTCATTCAGGCCGGTCACGCCGGCGCCCACGGCTTCGATCTTGCCGGCCGCTTCCATGCCCGGGCTGAAGGGAAACGGCGGCTTTTCCTGATATTTGCCGGCAACGATCAGCGTATCGGCGAAATTGAGGCCGGCGGCATGAACGGCGATCCGCACCTCGCCTGCATCCGGATCGCGCACCGGCAGCGAATCCACTTGCAGATCTTTCGGATCGGTCCATTCCCGTACAACGACTGCCCGCATGGCGTTCCCTACCCCGTTCTATTGTCAATGTCTGCCCAGCCAGCCGGGCGCGATTTCGAAACCCCCGACGATGTCGCCGGCCGTGTTGCGGATCGGCGGCTCCACATAGGGGCTGAGCGCGGCCCAGTCCCTATCGTCGAGTAGTTCGAGATAGCGCAGGACGGCGGCCATTGCCACTTCCGCCGCGCGGCGCGCGCCATCGTCGATTTTCAGCGCCACACCGAGGCCGAAATAGGGCAGGGCCGCCGCATAGACGCCCTCCGCACCCGTCTTGGCGATCAGGCCGTTGCCTTTCCGCCTGATCAGCGCCGTGTCGAATCGGTCGCTCCCGGCAACATGTTCCGGATGGCTCACCATAGCGACCTTGAGGCGCCGGATGGCGGACTGGCGCGGCACCGGCATCCCGCGGGTATCGCCGAACCGGGCAAAGGCGCGGGCAATGGCTTCCAGCGGGATGGCCCAGCAGGGCACGCCGCAACCGTCCACCGCCACCGCCGCATCGCTCAGGTCTGCGTCGGTCATTTCGCCGAGCGTTTCCCGGATCCGCTGCTGCACCGGGTGATCGGGTCGTGCGTAACCCTCCAGGGGTTGGCCGTTATGGAGCGCTGTGGCGATCATTGCCAGATGTTTGCCGCAGCAGTTGTTGTGGAGTCGCGACGGCGCCTCGCCGGCCGCCTCCATGCGCACGGCCGACATATGGCCCAGAGGCAAGTGCGGCCCGCAGGCCAGCACAGCCTCCGGCAGGCCCAGCCGATGCAGCCAGGCGCGCGCGGTGCGCATGTGAACCGGCTCGCCGCTGTGCGAGGCGCAGGCGAGCGCCAGTTCCTCGCCGGCGGATCTCCACACGTCCGCTGCGCCGTCCTCGATGAACGGGATTGCCTGAAGCGGCTTGATCGCCGAGCGCGGCAGGATGGGCCGGCCAATGTTCCCGGCTGCGAGCACGGTCTCGCCTTCCGCGTCGATGACGCATACCGCGCCGCGATGGATGCTTTCGACAAAACCCGAACGGGTGACGTTGATCAGCACGGGATTGCTGGGCAAATCGACAGTCATGAACTTGAGTCTTCAATAAGAAGAGACCGGGCGCTCGATGGGCGTCGTCGGTTTTCGCAAAATAATCTTGCCCGTTTCATAGAGACAGACCAAATCACTGTCCATGCGCGGATATTTCGGCATCGGTGCGGAAGGCGTTTCGAAAGCCATGAATGCAGGCGCTTTGTTTCGCACTGCCCATGCATTCGGCGCGAGTTTCCTGTTCACGGTTAACGCCGCGTGCAGCCGGCGCGAGCTCGGCAAGTCCGATACGTCGAAGAGCTGGACGCACGTTCCGCTGCATAATTTCGACTCCTGGCAGGATATTCGCCTGCCGGCCGGGTGCAGCCTCATCGGCATCGAATTGACCGACAGCGCGATCGACCTGCCCAGCTTCAGGCATCCGACCCAGGCGGCCTATATCCTGGGTCCGGAGCGCGGCAGCCTTTCGCCGGAAGTCACTGCGCTTTGCGCCCATGTGGTGAAAATCCCGACCAAATTCTCCGTGAACGTGGCATTGGCCGGCGCCATCGTGATGTATGATCGGCTTCTGTCGTTAAGCCGGCTCGCTCGGAG
>FZLR01000193.1 GCA_900197615.1 Rhodospirillaceae bacterium Spongia-Bin9 | reverse complement strand
GCGCAGGACGAAGCGGCCGCTGGGCGGCGCGGCCTCGACGGTATCGCCCGGCTTCGGGACGTCGTTGAACCAGTTGGAACCGATCCCGCCGCCGACCCGCTTGACCGTGACTTTCATCTCGGCGTCGCAGGCCGGCGCGCTCGACAGCGAGTAGCAGCGCTCGACCGGGCGGGCCGGCGCGGGAATCCGGAACGTCAGGAACTGGCCGGGCCGGGAGGCGAACAGCGCCGCATGCGCGCCGGCCGGCCTGACCCCGAACGAGCGCGCCTGCGCGGTCTCGTCGACGACCTCGCTTATGGTGAGCGGATAGAAGTTCACCGGCGCATCAATGCGACAGGCATTCTCCGCTTACAAGGGACGATGTCCGGACCGGCGCAGGCACGCGATGGCCTAGAACTCAGCCGCGGCGGCCCTGGCTTCCTCGATCAGCCTGGCCCGGGTCGCAGCCTGTTCCTCCGGCGGCGACAGCATGGGCTCGACGACCAGGGAGCGGATATCCTCGAAGCCGATAAAGCTGAGCAGGAAGTCGATATACCGCTTCTGGAAATCGACCTCGAAGAAATCGGAGGGCGGCAGATAGGCGGCGCCGCGCGCGACGATCACCATCGCCCGCTTGCCCTTGACCAGCCCTTCGTAACCGCCCTCGACGACGGCGAAAGCCAGGTCCGGCTGGATAATGATGTCGATCAGATGCTTCAGCTTGTAGGGAACGTTGAAGTTCCACATCGGCGTGCTGAGCACGATCTTGTCGGCCGAGTTCACCCGGTTGAAGACCGCCTCGACATCCTTCCAGGCGTTGGCTTCCCGATCGTCGAGCGTGTCGAGGTCCAACAGCCGGTACTTGGCGTCGATCATGGCCAGGTTGAGCTCGGGCAGCTCGGTATCCCACAGATCCATCTTGTCGATCTCGTGATCGGGATTGGCCGCCCGGTAAGCATCCAGGAAGGCTTCCGCCACGGCGATCGAGTGCGACCGCTCCTTGCGGGGAGAAACTTCGATGTAGATAAGTTTGGTCATGTCCGGTTTCGTCCCTTCGTTGTTTTGCACGGGGGGCCTGCCGGGACCGTCAATTCGCGAGCGCGATTGCGTCTCCCTTTTTGACGGGGCCTTCCTTGATTACCGCTGCATAGACACCGGCAAACCCCTCGTGCGCCTTGGTCACATGCCGCAGCAAGGCGGGGTCCGTCTCAGCGGTTTCCGGATGGATGGTGATGAATTTGCACCGCGGGTCGCGCTCCACGACCATGATCTCGACCGTGTCGCCGATCCTGACCGTCTTGCCGACCAGCTCGTCTTCGTAGAAGCCGCCCGCGTCGTTCCAGTCGACATAGAAATTGGCGCGGAACTGCAGCTTGTGGATATCGGTGCCGGTCTCTTCGGTAAGCTGGTCGACCGTCTGGAGCGAGAACAGCGTCACCGGCCGGCAGTCGACGATGCTGCGCTGGGTGTGGTGCAGCGCCAGATCGCCCTCGGACTTGTCCTTGAGGCCGTCCAGAAAGGCCGGGTCTTCGACGTCGACGACCGCGCCGTCGGGCGTCTCGACCTCGACCGCGAAGGCGCCCGGATCCGTCGGGAACGGCGCGTGGATGTTGGCCGGATGACCCATCGCTTCCACCATATTGTCGGGCTTCAGGGTTCCGTCGCGGTTTTTGAAGCGGGCCCGGTAGAGCACATAGTCTTCCTGCTCGCGGGCCGTATGCCAGGGAAAGGCCTTGTCGGCGGCGGTCGAGGAGACCGCGTAAACCCGGTCGCCCATCACGCCGGTAAAGGCGACGAACACCTCGTCGACCTCTTCTCCGCGCATGCTCTTGACAGGATAGCGCCAAATGCTTTCCAGCTTACCCAACATCGATCAGCCCTCGCAGTTAGTGAATTGGTACACGCCTCCGTCCCAAGGGCCCGCTGCGGGCACGCGGCGCAAGCCGCCCATTCCTTCGGGTCGGACAGGCGTCGCGATCGCCGGACTCCGCCCCGGTTCGATTGTCCGCAGGCAATCGAACGGCGGCCGGTCGGTCCTGGCAGGGTGCATCATGTGCATACCCGACGCCGAGCCCGGCAAAAGGGGACGGCGCGATGCACCGGCCTCCGCCATCCGAGGAACCCGATGCGCATCAGCGGCTTGTCGGAATCGAAACGGACTCGGGACCGGAAAACGGTAGCATCGGGCTTATAGAGTGTACAGACACTTAATCCCGGACGGGGGCATCCCGGACGGCGGTTTTCCCAACGATGAAAACGGTTTGCGACAGGCAGGCGCGCCCGGGCGGGATCAGGCCGCCTTCTCCTCCTCCTGCTGCAGGGCGAAGATAGAGGTGTAGCCCTTCGACCAGTCGGGCGGGATCAGGCAGGGCCGCGGATCGAACTCGGCCCAGCGCGCGGCCTCGCCCCGGATCACGCTGTTGGACAGCGCGATGTTGTCGACGATGCCGGGGAACAGGGTGACGGCGTCGGCCGCGGCGTAGGTATGCAGCAGCAGCGGGCGCGAGCGGCTGGACTCGTTCGGCATCGAGCCGTGGACCATCCGGCAGTTGTGGACGGTGACCGAGCCGCGCGGCCCCTTCAGCCAGGCGACGTCGCCGAGGCGCACCTTCGGCAGGTCGCGGTCGTGGATCGCGCCGACCCACTGGCCGTCGTCGCCGTAGAGGTCGAACAGCTCTTCGTTATGGCTGCCGGGAATCACGCCCATCGGCCCCATCTCGTCGTCGACATCCTCCATGTAGACGCCGATGGTGAGCGGCGAATAATTCGAATGGGGCCAGAACTGGATGTCCTGGTGCCACTTCACCTCCTCGCCGCCGTCGGCCCATTTGAAATTCAGCTTGGAGTGGTGGAACTTGACATTCGGGCCGAGCAGGTCTTCGGCCAGGTCGACGATCGGCCCGCGCAGGCCGAATTCCTCGAGGACCGGATCCTGGGTAACCGGATGGTTGAGCCGGCGCAGCCGCGGGTTGTCCGCCGTGTGGGCCGGCTCCAGGTCGAACACATCGTCCGACGCCGTGCGGCGCCGGCTCTCGTCGATGAAGCGGTCGGTCACCGCCCACAGCCGGTCGAGCCAGTCGCTGCCGACGAAACCGTCCAGGTGCAGATAGCCGTGCTCGAAATAGAAGCGGCGCTGCGCGTCGCCCAGCACTTTCGCCGGATGTTCGAGAACTTTCTCGGGGGTCATGGCATTTCCTCCCTGCGGCGACGTCGGAGCCTTCTTCGTGTCTCGGCGATTCGACTATGCGAGCATCAGACGTTCGCCCTTGGGTTCCGGAACGGCACGCCCCAGTTCCCGGGCCCTGTCGATCCAAAATTGGATCGCGTCGTTGATGTTTCGCAAAGCAATTTCCTGATCGTCGCCGTGCGCCATGCATCCGGGTAGCTCAGGTGCTTCAGCAACGTATGCCTGGTCCTCGTTGCTCCAATAGAGAATGATCTCATACCTGTGCATCAGCCTTCATCCCCCAATTTGTACTTCAGGATCAACTGCCGAACCTGTCTCACCTGATACGGTTTTGCCTGTCCGTCGTGGCTCTGCAGGTTGACGATTTCTGCAATGCCTTCCTTGTCAAAAAGATGATGGCTGCCCCGAATCCGCTCAGAAAAACCGAGATGGGACAGCAGCGCCCGAAGGTCGGCGAAGCGAATGTTTGCGTCCGACCGTCCGCGGAGAATCTTCTCAAGCAAACGCTCGTACCGGCTCAAGGAAGCACTCCCGCTACCCCGCGCGTAGCCTAAACCCGCAATATCTTGCCCGGATTCATGATGTTCTCCGGGTCGAGGGCCTTCTTGATCAGGCGCATGAGGGAGACGGCCTCGCCGTGCTCGGCGATCAGGAAGTCCATCTTGCCCATGCCGATACCGTGCTCGCCGGTGCAGGTGCCCTCCATGGCGATGGCGCGGTGGACCAGGCGCTCGTTGACCGCGTTGGCCCGGGCCATCTCGTCCGCGTCGTCCTGGTCGGCGATCAGCACCAGATGGAAATTGCCGTCGCCGACATGGCCGACGATGGGCGCGATCAGGTTGTTTTCCCGTATGTCGTTCTGGGTCTCGACGATGCATTCGGCGAGCCGGCTGATCGGCACGCAGACATCCGTCGCCCAGACCTCGGCGCCCCTGCGGATATTCTTGGCGGCGTAGGCCGCGTCGTGGCGCGCCTGCCAGAGCTTCGCCCGCTCCTCGGCGCTGGCGGTCCACTGGAAATCGCCGCCGCCCCATTCGTCGGAGATCGCCTTGACCGTTTCGGCCTGCTCGGTCGTCCCCGCCTCGGTGCCGTGGAACTCGAACCACAGCATCGGCGCCACCGGCAGGTCGGTGCCGGAATAGTCGTTGGTCGCCTTCATCTGCACTTCGTCGGCGATCTCGATGCGCGAGACGGGCACGCCGAGCTGGATGGTCTCGATCACCGTGTTGACCGCGGCTTCCAGCGAAGGATAGGCGCACAGGGCCGAGACGATGGATTCGGGAATGCCGTAGAGCCTGAGCGTAATCTCGGTAATCACGCCCAGCGTGCCTTCGGAGCCGACGAACAGGCGGGTGAGGTCGTAGCCGGCCGAGGACTTGCGCGCCCGCTGCGCCGTCCTGACGATGCGGCCGTCGGCGGTGACGACGGTGAGGCCGAGCACATTCTCGCGCATGGTGCCGTAGCGCACCGCGTTGGTGCCGCTGGCCCGCGTCGCGGTCATGCCGCCGATCGAGGCGTCGGCGCCCGGATCGATCGGGAAGAACAGGCCGGTATCGCGAAGATATTCGTTGAGCTGCTTGCGCGTCACGCCGGGCTGGACCCGGCAGTCCAGGTCTTCGGCGTTGACCTCCAGCACCGCATCCATGCGCGTCAGGTCGATGGTCAGGCCGCCGTTCAGGGCCGCGACATGGCCCTCCAGCGAGGTGCCGGTGCCGAACGGGATGACCGGCATCTTGTATTCGGCGCAGATTTTGACCGCCTCGGCCACCTCTTCGGTCGATTCGGCGAAAAACACCGCGTCCGGCGGGACGACCGGATGATGGTCCTCGCCCTTGCCGTGCTGCTCGCGCACGGCTTCGGACGTCGAAAGCCGGTCGCCGAAGCGCTGCCTGAGGACGCCGACCGCCTCCTCGATCCGCGACTCCGGCCGATGCTCGACCGTACGGTGTATCTGCAGGCCCATCCTGGGGCTCCCCCTGCTCTCCGGGTTCGAGCGAACCCGGTTCCCCTGCCCTCTTGATTAAGCCACCGCCGCCGATGCGGCAAGCCGCAGGGCTGCGCCGCGGCGGCATTCCCGCGATGCGGCGCCGGCCGATCGCCATTCGTGCTCGGGCACGGCGGGGCTTTCGGATAGTACCCCGGCGCCCGCGCGCGCCTGAATTTCAGCCATATGGCATTCGTCTATTTCGCTTCCGATATCGCAAACCTCCAATTTTCTCGATCCCACCTGAAGGCGCATAAGAAATCTCATAACTACTGTCGCAGGATCGCCGTCATGAATCGAAGATCGCCTTCTGGCAACGGGCCGAAAATTCTTCGGTGGATCGCCCTGGTATCGGTCAGCGCTTTCCTGGCCGTCTTCGCGTTCATGTCCAACGGCATTCAGTTACTGGGCGGGAAGATACCGTTTCCGCAAGTCCAGGAAGCGCACGGAGACGGAGACGGAGACGGAGACGGAGATGGCGACGGCGACGGAGACGGGGACGGAGATGGCGACGGCGACGGGGACGGCGACGGGGACGGAGACGGCCTTGAGGAGGACCGCGGGGACCGTAGCGGCGATAGAGGCT
>FZLR01000162.1 GCA_900197615.1 Rhodospirillaceae bacterium Spongia-Bin9 | reverse complement strand
TCAATTCTTGAAACAAATTTGAAAATCCCACGATTGCCGCCCGGCTCCGGACGGTCGCGCCTCACTCGAACGGCGCCAGCGCGGCCTGGGCTTTCTTCGTCAGCCCGGCGCGCACGAGGCGGTAGGATTCGGCGAGCCGGTGGCGCAGTTCCTCTTCCGGCAGGTCCGTGGGGATGTTGATCCAGGAGCGGTGGAAATAGGGCGCCTTGCGGCCGACGCCGAACTCGATCAGCATTTCGGCGGTCTCGATGCTGTCGGTCTTGACCGAAACCCCCGGCGTCTTCGCGCCGATGGAAGCGAACATCTTGCCGCCGACCTTCCAGGCGTCGTGCCCGCCGCCCCAGGGATCGGAAACTTCGGCGCCGGGAAACGTCCGACAGATCGCATTCACCCTGTCGCGACTCATCTTTCGCTCCCGGGCCCGCCCTGCGGCGCAATTTCCGCCGGCGTCACGACGGATAGATCCCACTGCGCAGGGCGCCGGCGATCGCGGCCACCGCAGGGCCGAACGCCCGGCGCTGGGCCGGGTCGGGCAGGAATTCCCGGGCCGTCGCCTCGAGGTCCGCCAGTTGCGGCGGAACCGGCCGGCCGGTGACCTGGAGCGCCCGGACGGCGATCGGCACGAGGCTGGCAAGCGCCATGTCCAGGCACCGGCCGGCGCGGTCCTGCTTCGACCAGGCCAGGAAGACCGGGCTCGCCACGTCGTTCTGCCCGTAACCGCCCGATTCGCTGCCGGGGAGCAGCGTGGCCTGGGCATAGAGGCGGGCCTCCTCCTCGTAGCCGGTCTGGGCCATAGGCAGGCAGCCCATGTAGCCGCGGCGGACATCTCCGCCGGTCTCCGGATCGATCAGCTGGTCCGGCAGGAGCGAGACCTTGCCGTCGAGCAGCTTGGCGCCGTGGCGCTCGGCCAGGACGCAGAGGTTGGCGCAGGCCGCGGTCAATGCGTCCATGGCGAGCACTGCGTGGGGATTGTGATAGCCGCCGGTCGAGACGAAGCGGCCGAAGGGACTGTCGGCGTCGGCATCGTCGATCCACACCGGATTGTCCGTCACGGCCTGGAGCGATTCCGCGGCGACTTCGGCCGCCATCGACGCGGCGCGGCGCGCCTGACCGAGCATCCGCGGCAGGATGCGGTAGCTGACCGGCGCCTGGTAGGGGCGGCGTTCGCCCCCGCAGCCGCCCCCGTCGCCACCGGCGACCAGCTCCCGGAGCCGCCGCAGCGCCCATCCGTCGTGCGGGTTGTTCCAGTAGCCCTCCAGGGCCGCGTCGAGATGGCCGAGCGGCGCGTTGAAGGCCTCGAAGGACAGGGCGAAGACCTGCGCCGCCACCTCAAGCCGGCTCTCGGCGACAAGCGCGGCATCGGTCGCCAGCCCGGTCGCCGACGGCGATCCGTTGATCAGGCACATCACGTCCTTGGGCGCCGGCTCCGCCGTTTCCGCCAATTCCGTAAACAGGTGGCTCAGCGAAAGGATTTCGCCCGCCCCGCCCTGGCCTTGCGCCGGGACGACGGGCATCTCCGCGCCATCCAGCATGGCGGCGACGGCCAAGGCGATCTCCGGCGAGACCGCGGCATGGCCCTCCACGAAGTTGGTCAGCCGCGCCAGGACGATGGCGCGCACGACCCGTTCGGGCAGCGGATCGCCCCAGGACGCCGCGGCGCCGGCCGGCGACATGCCGGCCCACTGCTTGCGCTGCTCGGGCGTGAGCTTCTGCCGGGCCAGTTGGCCGGCGCCGGTGGTCACGCCGTAGATCGTGACGTCCGGATCGTGCTCGAGAATGCGCTCGAGCCGGTCGCGGCCCTGCGCCATGGCGGCGAGCGCCCGGGGGCCGAGCTCGACGCCTTCGCCATCCCAGGCCACCCGCCGGGCGGCTTCGAGCGTAAGGTCGGCGCGGGAATCCACAAATACCGTCATGTTCCAAACCCTTGTCCGGCGAATTGCCCAGCCGGCCTGCGGCGGCCCGAAGCACCGGCCGGCGAAACGCCTTCGGGCGGCCCGGCGCTGCCCGATCGGGCGCGCACCCTAGTCCGGCCGCCGGGCATCGACAATCCGCAACGCCGATCGCCGCGTTCGCCCTTGCCCGTCATTCCGGCCGAAGCGGCCCGCAGGGACGCGAAGTGGAGGAATCTCGGCGCCAATGTCCGGCGCTTGTTCCGAAGGCCGAGCCGGGGTGACACGTCGGTGCTTCCGGGTGTGGACCTGCGCTGTAGCGTAGAACCGGCTTGCCAATCTGCTTGTATCGCCGACGGAACCCGGCCGCCCGGCCCCTACCCGCCCCCACCCTGCTTCATCGGCCAGGTGTCGCTCAGGCGGTAGCCTTCGGGCCAGGGGTCGTCCGGGTCCAGCGTGTGCCGATGGTCGCCGGTAATCCAGGCGCGGCCGCCGATTTCGGGGACGATGGCGGGCGTGCCGCCGACCTGCGTTTCCTCCAGGATGCGCCCGGTAAAGGCCGAGCCGACGATCGAGGTGGCGGTCAGGCGGTCGCCCGGTTTCATGGCGCCGCGGGCGTGGAGCAGCGCCATGCGGGCGCTGACCGCGGTGCCGGTCGGCGAGCGGTCGATCTTGCCGGGCCGGATCGCCACGGCCGAGCGCGCCGAAAGGCCCTCCGGCCCGGACGCCAAGGGCCCGGCGAACAGGCAGAAGGAGATGTGCCGCCAGTCGGGCAGCGCCGGATGTTCGTAACCGAGCTGCGCGTTCGCGGCGTCGACGATGGCCATGCCGATTTCGGCGAGGTCGCGCGCTTCGTCGGCCTTCAGCGCGAAGCCGAGGGCGACGGCGTCCGCGACGACGAAGCTGTCGCCGCCGAAGGCGGTGTCGACGGTGAGCGTCCGGCCGTCCTCCAGTTCCAGCGGGGCGTCCAGAATCCCGGCGAAGGACGGGAGGTTGCGCAGGAAAATTCGCTCCGCCTTGCCGTCGCGGCACTCGGCGCGCACCCGGACGAGGCCGCCGGGCGCTTCCAGCACCATCTCGGTGACCGGCTCCTGCATCGCGGCCATGCCGGTATCGAGCAGCACGGTGGCGACGCAAATCGCGTTGGAGCCGGACATCGGCGGGGTGTCCTCCGGCTCCATGACGATGAAGCCCATCTGCGCGTCGGGATGCTTCGGCGGCACGAGCAGGTTGACATGCCGGAACACGCCGCCGCGCGGCTCGTTGAGCAGGAAGTTGCGCAGCGTGCCGTCTTCGGCGATCCAGTTGCGCTGGTCCCACAGGGTCTCGCCCGGCGGCGGCTCGACCCCGCCGACGATGACGTCCCCGACCTCGCCCTCGGCGTGGCAGGAGACGACGTGAACGGTCTTGCTGCTGCGCATGGCGGCGCTCCCCCTGTCCTTCGCGCGTGCGGAAGCCTACCCGCAACGCGGATCGGATTGCCAATCCTCCGGCAAGCCCCGACAATGCCGGCCGGTTCGCCCGACCCATCCGACAGGTGCCCCCAATGAACCTCGCCGACTTCTGCCGCGCCATTCCGAAGACCGAGCTGCACGTCCATTTCACCGGCGCCGTGCCGCTCGAAACCCTGCTGCGGCTCGCCGCGCGCAACGGGGTCGAACTGCCGCCGCACGGGGTCCCGGAAGAGCTGTACGCCCGCGGCGACAATTTCGACCGGGTGCTGAAGACATTGAAGCTGGTCTGCCGGTCGCTGCGCACCCCCGACGATTTCCGCGACGCGGTCTACGATACCCAGAGGCACGCCGCGGACGCCGGCGTGCGCTATCGCGAGATGTTCTGGAACCCGACCGACCACTGGACAATCGGCGACATCGGCTACGAAGCCTCGGTCGACGGGATGATCACCGGCCTGCGCGACGCCGAGGCGGATTTCGGCATCGTCGGCCGGCTGATCCCGTCCATCGACCGGGAATCCTCCGCCGAACTCGGCCATGAGATGGTCGAGGCCGCGGTCGCCCATCCGCGGGACGAGACCGTCGGCATCGGCATGGACTACATGGAGACCGGCCATCCGCCGGAGAAATTCTGGAAGGCCTACCGGCTGGCCGGCGACCGCGGCCTGAAACGCACCGCCCATGCCGGCGAGTTCGGCGAGCCGGCGCGCAACGTCGAGACCGCGCTCGACCTGCTCGGCTGCGAGCGCATCGACCACGGCTACACGGTGCTCGACGCGCCCGGCCTGCTGAAGCGCTGCGAAGACGAGGGCATCGTCTTCACCGTCGTGCCGACCAACTCCTGGTACAACCGGACGCTGAAGGGGCAGGACTTCGCGAAAGTCCATCCCATCGCCGCCATGGCGCGGACGGGATTGAAGATCATGCCGAACAGCGACGACCCGCCCCTGCACCACACCGACCCCGCCAACGCCCATGCCGAAATGGTGACGACCTTCGGCTTACCCTTCGCCATGCTGCGCGGTTTCGTGGCCAACGGCATCGACGGCGCATGGGTGGACGAGTCGGTGAAGCGCACCTGGCGCGCGGAATGGCTGAGCGAGTTCGACCGGCTGGCTGCGGCGCTCGACGCATGAACCGGGTCGGACGGCGCCGGCGGTGGCCGGCCCGTTCCCACCGAACGCGACCGGACCGAAGGCCCCGCGCGTCCGCAAGCCGCGCCGCAAAGGGCTCAGAACCTCCTCCAACGCTGGAAATCTTCCGCCGATAGCCCTCATACCGACTTTCGCAGAGGAATCCTCTTCGGAGGGGGAGGAAAAGACGGGCAGCGCAACCGCCGACCCTTTATCCCTTTACACCAGCTCGATCGGCCCGCGCGGGGCGCCGGCGGCGCGGAGGATCGAGTACCAGGTCGAGCCGAGCATTTCCGTGCCCGATACGCCGACCGCGGGCTGGCGCTTTTCGGTGCGCATGAGGCCGCCGCCTTCGTCCCAGGCCTCGACCTCGGCGATTGCGCAGTCCAGACCCGGATCGGCGATCAGCCGGGCCTCGCAGGCATCGAGGCCGGTCGAGACCAGGGCGCAGGTCACCATGGTGTTGACGTTGCGCGGATAGAGCTTCGCGACGCCGCGCACCGGTCCTTCGTAGATTACGGTCTCGCCGTCGATAGTGTCGGGATCGAAGCCGCTCTCGGAGAAATCGAGATTGTCAGGATGCTTGCGGAAGGTGATGCGCACCCGCTGCCACCGGCCGCGCCGCATCAGCAGGTCGTCGCCGCCGAGCAGCGCGCCGGCCGGCACGATCAGCCGCGTATCGTTTGCCGCCGCGGCTTTCTCCAGCCGTTCGCGCAGCGCATCGTCGGCAAGCGCCGTCACCGACAGCGGCATGTAATCGGCGCATTGCAGGAATTCTTCACCGTAGCGCGCGCTGACCGACCCATGGGCGCATTCGACGATCAGATCGGGATTGCGCGCGCCGGCCCCGCCGAGATCGTCCAGCCGCAACGCCGGATCGAGCCCGTCCAGCGCGGGCGCGCTGCGGTTGTAGACGAACGCCGTTTCGAAGCGGCCTTCGCTGGCATCGATCCGCTCGACGATGAACCGGCCGATATAGCCGTAACCGATCACCCCTATGCGCATGGCGGCCGCTCCGGCCCTATCCGAACGCCACCGGCAACGTCCGCGGGCCGCGCACGGTGCCGTCGGACCATGTCACGTCGCCGACCACCCGGTAGTCCGGGATCCGTTTCAGCCATTCCTCGATGGCGACCTGCATCTCCATGCGCGCGAGGTTCGAGCCGACGCAGCGGTGGATGCCGAGGCCGAAGGCGCCGTGGCGGTTCTCCTGCCGGTCGAGCACCACCCTGTTGGCGTCCGGGAACATCTCGGGATCGCGGTTCGCCGCCGGGAAGGACAGCAGCACCATCTCCCCCTTCTTCATCGGGCAGCCGCCCAGTTCGACATCCTTCTTGACCTCGCGCGCCATGGTGACCGGCGAATAGGCGCGCAGCAGCTCCTCGACCGCCGTCGGCATCAGCGCCGGCTCGGCGACCAGACGCGTGCGGTCTTCCGGATGCCGGCCGAGATGCATTATCGAGGCGCCGATGGCGCTCCAGGTCGTGTCGATGCCGGCGATCATCAGCAGGTTGAGCGTGCCGAGGACATGGTTTTCCTCGAACGGCACGCCGTTGAGCGAACCGTCCATCATCACCCGGATCAGGTCCGGCTCCGGCCCGTCGGGATCGGCCTCGGTCCGGCCCTCCTTGCGCAGGGCGATATGGTGGCGGAAATAGTCGCGCATCGCCTTGGTCGCGTTCTTGCCGATCTCGTCGTCGACGATGCCGACCTCCAGGATCTCGTGGATCCACCGGATGAACCGGTCGCTGTCGCGCACCGGAACGCCGAGCATGTAGGCGATGATGCGCACCGGGATGTGGCGGGCGTAGTGCTGGGCGGCGTCGCAACGGCCGTCGGCAATGAAATCGTCGATCAGCTCGTTGCAGATCCGGCGCGCCATCGGCTCCAGCTTGCCGACCTCCTGCGGCGAGAAGAAAGGCAGCAATACCCGCTTGTGCGCCTTGTGCTCCGGCGGGTCGGAGGTGATCGGCGGCGCCGGCAGCGGCGGGTCCTCGTATTTCTTGTGGCGCAGCACAATACGGCGCGACGTGAAGTGCTCGGTATCGTAGGCGATCGCCTTCACGTCCTCGTAGCGTGTCGGCAGCCAGGCGCCCTCGAAACGCTCGGTGCGGGCGATCGGGCCGGTGCGCAACTCGTCCCAGATCGGGAACGGGTCGTCGCGCCAGCGCGGATCGAGATGGTCCCAGTCGGTGCGCCAGTCCGTGACCGGCGGCCGTTCGATGGCCGGATCGCCGCCCTGGCCAGTTACCGGGCAGGTTGGCGCGCCGGCGTCCGCTTCCGGGTCCGGCACGGCCGGCGCGCCGGGCTTGCTGTCGGTCATCCCGCGTCCTCCAGTATCTCGACGGCGTATTCCGGGCAGTTGGCCACGGCAAGACGCGCCTTTTCTTCCAGTCCCGGCGGCACTCTACCGTCGCCGATGGCCGTTGCGTTGCCGATATCGTCCAGCGCGAACAGTTCGGGCGCCAGCGCATGGCAGCGGCTGTGCCCTTCGCACCGTTCCGGATCGACCCGCACCTTCATCGCCCGCCTCCTGTGCCGGCTCTTCGGCTGCTGCATGTTCCACGGATCGGCGGCAAATGGAAAGGGCGCGGCCTGACCCATCGGCGGTTTGGTTCCAGCGGTCGGGCCGCTCTTCAAGCAAGCAGATCGGCGAAACAGGCATGGAGCGCCGGCATCGTCTCGATGCCGAAGCCGGGCGCATCCGGCAGCGTTGTCCGCCCGTCTTCGACCGCCGCACCGCCGGGCAGCCCGCCGATCGGCAGGGCGGCATCGAGCGCGACTTCGGCCATGCCGAGGCCGAGCGCGGCCACCGTGTGGAGCGCCAGGACATGGCCGGCATGGGGCGCGAACCGCCGCGGCGACCAGCCTTTCGCAGTGAAACAGCCGACGATGCGGGCGTATTCCGGCAGGCCGTAGCTCAACGAGATATCGAACTGCAGCCAGTCGCGGTCCGGCCGCAGGCCGCCGTGGCGCTGGAGGTTGCGGGCGTCGTCGAGGGAAAACAGGTTCTCGCCCGTGCCGATGGGCACGGAGAAACGCCCGGCAATCTCGGCCAGCCCGGCATAGTCGAGCGGCGAGACCGGCTCCTCGATCCAGGCGAGGTCGTAATCCGCCAGCGCGGCCAGCCATTCGGCCGCCGTATCCGGCCCCCAAACGCCATTGGTGTCGAGCGCCAGGGCGCCCGGCCCGGTTATGTCCAGCGCGGCTTCGACGCGGGCCAGATCGGTCGCCGGCGGCGCGCCGCCGATCTTGATCTTGAAGGTCCGGAAGCCGCGGCCGCGGGCTTCGGCAAGGGTCTCGCGCAGAGGCCCGGTAT
>FZLR01000116.1 GCA_900197615.1 Rhodospirillaceae bacterium Spongia-Bin9 | reverse complement strand
CCAATTGACCGCCGCCTTCCGTTCGACCGCGAAGCCCTTGTCGCCCCGGACGACGAAATAGTCGGCAATGATCGCGCCGCCGATCGGCGGAACCAGCAGGCCGATGGTGAGCAGCCAGACGACGATGTCGCTGATGAAGCCCGTGGCTGCTGCGATCAACCCGATGACCGACCCGAAAATGGCCGCCATGCGCCAGTTGAAGCCCGGAAGCGAGTTGGTGAATCCCATCGCCGCGTTGTAGAGGCAGGCGTCGCAGGTCGACCAGTTGCTCAGGATGGCCAGCACGACCAGCGGGATCAGCACCGCCAGAGACTTCTGATCGAAGAAGTAGACGGTCGCCGGATCCTTGATCGTCGCCGAGATCAGGGCGCCGATGATCATGAACGGAGCGTTCGAGAAGATGAACGCGACGGCCGTGACGCTGACGGCCTGGTTGCCCGTTCTCGCATAGCGCACGATATCGCCGGTCATGGTGCCGGAGACCGCGAAGGTCGCCCAGGCCATGCCGACTCCGGTCCAGAAGGCGATCTTGCCGCTGCCCTCGCCTTCGAAAAGCGAACCTCCTGCGGGAATCACCCGCGTGATGAGGTAGTAGGCGGCGAAGATGACCATTGCCGGAATCGCGACCTTGCGGACCAGCGCCATATGGCGGATGCCGAAAATTACCGGGATGGCGTAGACGATGCCCGCGATCAGCGCGATGATGCCGACGACCACCTTGCCTTCAAGGCCGAACGCGACCTTGAGAATATCGGCGGTCAGCCACGCCTGGAACGCGTACCAGCCCGTTACCAGCAGGGCCAGTACGATCACCGGGACCACGGCGCCCGCCCGCCCGAACACATAGCGGACCGCGAGCGGGAAATTGATTCCCCATTTGCCGCTCGGGTAGCCGATCAGCGCGGAATAGACGAACAGAATGAAATTGCCGAGCAGGATGGCGAATATCGCATCGACGGTCCCCATCCCCTGTTGAATCTGGCCGCCGATAACGGCGCAGATGAAAGCGATGCCGAAACCGGACCAGACCCAGGCGGGTTCGGCAAAGCCCAGCCTGTTTCCCAGGGGGACCGGTTTGGAATGAAATTCCTCGTGAACGTCGTCTTGCGATCCGAAAAAACCTGAACTCTGACTGCCGGAATCCTGCGCCATTTTCCCATCCCCTTTTGCAATTGCACTCAACCGTGCAGGACATACTAGTGCAGTTGCACTTTATCGTTATTGTGCATTGTGTGCAATGCGGGCTGCCGTTCTCCGCCGCTTGCCGGGCCGCGCGCCGCCGGGCGAACCGTTGCGATCCGGGCATTTCAGGCGCAAGATTTTCTGTGGATAATTCCGGCGCCGGCGGGCCTTCGGTCACCGGCGTTTCGCTTGCCTCGAATGCGCAATGCGTTCGTCCGGCAAATCTGGTAGCAGCCCGCCTATGGAAAAGGGCTGTCTGGAATATCCGGCTTTCCTGTAGACTGCGGCCTTCGATCGGCACACCGGGAGACACCCAATGGACGGCGCGATCCTTTCCCATGACGACCTGCGCGATGCGCCCGATCTCGACAGCCTGACTGCGCGGCTCGCGGAACGCGGCCTCACGCCGGGCTGGATCGACCGCGAGGTGCCGATCCTGTATCGCGAGCCGCATACGGATTTCCTGCCGGTGCACTGGAAATACGAAGAGGCGCGGGCGGCGATGGACGGCGCGGCCCGGCTGATCGGGCACGATCTCGCCGAGCGCCGCAACCTGATCATGCGCAACCCGATCCCCGGTAACGACATCGCGACGGCGCGCACCCTGATCTGCGCCTACCAGACCATCCTGCCCGGTGAGCAGGCCGCCAGCCACCGGCATGCGCCGCACGCGCTGCGGGTGATCCTCGACAGCGACGGCGCCTGGTCCGTCGTCGACGGCGAGAAACACCCGATGCTGACCGGCGATGTCGTGCTGACGCCGGGCGGTTCGTGGCACGGCCACGGCCATGACGGGGCCGAACAGGCCTACTGGTTCGACGGGCTGGATGTGCCGCTCGTCCATCTGCTGGAGCCGATGTATGTCGAGGGCCATCCCGCCGGCATGGAGCCGGTGAAGCGGACGGTCACGGATTCGCCCTACCGTTTCCCCATGGAACGCACGCTCCGGGAGCTGGAGGCGGCCACGCCCGACCCGGAGGGGCATTTCGGCCGGCGCATCCGCTACGAGACGCCGGAGATGCCGACCATCGCCATTACCATGCACCGCATGGACGGCGGTTTCCGCGGCCGGCCCTACCGCTGCACGGCGAACAGCGTGTTCGTCGTCATGCAGGGCAGCGGCCGGTCAACCATCGACGGCAGGGCGATCGACTGGACCTACGGCGATACCGTCGTCTCGCCGTCCTGGAAGACGGCCGAACACAGCGCCGCGGAGGACACCGTCCTGTTCCAGATGTCCGACGAGGAGCTGATCCGCTGGGCCCGCTACTGGCGCTTCGAGGCGATGGACTGAGCGGGATTGCCGGCACGCAGGAGAGTGTCACGGGCGCGTAAATCTCCGGTCCGGTTTCAGTTTGCCGATCCAGGCTAGCGGGCGGCCGTCGATCACGGCGAGGCCGAGAAAGATCAGCACCATGCCGCCGAGCGCCGTGGGCGTGATGGCTTCTTCCAGGAACAGCACCCCGGTAATGGTCGCGCCGATCGGCACCAGCAGCGTGACCAGCAGCAGATTGGTCGGCCCGGCCCGCGCGAGCAGCCGGAAATAAAGGATATAGCCGAGCGAGGTGCCGAACACCGCCAGCGCAAGCAGCGCAGCCCACACGCCGCCGCTGACCGGATAGGTCCAGAACCGGTCGGCAAAGGCCGCAACCGGCAGCATGATCGCCGTGGCGCAGACGAGCTGCCCGGTCGACAGCACCAGCGGCGGCACGTCCCGGAACCGCCGCCCGTAGATCGCAGCCAGCGTATAGGACAGGGCGGCGCCGAGGGTAAGAAGCTGCCCCATCAGGCCGAGCGTGAATCCGCCGAGCGCCTCGGGCCCCACCAGGACGACCAGTCCGGCCAGCCCGACCGCAACCCCGGCGACCCGCCCGACGGTCATCCGCTCTTCGCCCAGAAAATGGGACAGCACGACGCTCATCATCGGCGTGGTGCCGATAAGGATCGCCGTCATGCCGGTTGAGATCCACTGCTGGCCCCCGACGATCAGGGAAAAGGGCACGACATTGTTGAGCAGCGCAATCGCCATGAAGCCTGCCCACAAGCCGGGCGCCGTGGGCAGGCGCTGACCGAGCGCATAAAGGACTACGACCAGCGGGACCGCCGCCAGTCCGACGCGCGCGAGCACCACCGAAAAGACGGGCAGTTCGGACAGCCCGATCTTCTGGAACAGGTAGGAGAGGCCCCACAGCCCGGACAGGCTGAGCAACAGGCCCCACTCGCCGGCGTTCATCCGGTGCGCGGTCCGCGGCGGGCGAGGACTGGGGGCTGGCATTTCGTTCGCGTCGGTCATCTCGGCCCCGGTGTCGGATCGCCGCTTTAGCGTCCCCGGCGCCGGCGCGCCATCCGGAAAGTGCGCAAGCCTTCCATGTCCGTGCTATGGTGCCGAATTCCAACGCCGCCGGCTGTTGTGACGGGGAAATCGATTCCGGCACAGGCTCGGTTGCGTCGACGGTGCGTGCCGGTTCCCCGGCAAACAGGAACGATCCCGCTGTCGCAGCGATCGCGAAGGGAGAATTGAGGTCGTGCCCGTCACCCTGCGTCAGCTCCGCTATTTTCAGGCGTTGGTCGAACACGGCTCGTTCAGCCGCGCGGCCGAGAGCGTGTTCGTTTCGCAGCCGGCGCTCTCGCTGCAGATCCGCGAACTCGAGGCGGCGCTCGGAGGACCGCTGGTCGAGCGCGAGAGCCGCGGCGTTCTTCTCACCCGACTCGGCCGGGAAGTGCATGAGCAAACGCTGAGGGTTCTGGACGAGACTCTCCTCCTCGAGACGATGGGGAAACAATACGAGGAGGGTTCGGTCCGGGTCGCGGTGGGGATCATCTCCTCGCTCGCGCCCTATATTCTTCCGGGGCTGATGAAGCGGCTGAACGCGGCATCGCCCAGGATCGAACCCGATGTGGTGGAGGGTTCCGGCCAGGATCTGGTGTCTGGGCTTCTCGCCGGCCGGCTCGACGCGGCGATCGTTTCTCTGCCGCTGGGAATGATGGAACTCCCGGAACGGGATCTGTTCGAGGACCGCTTCCTGGTCGCCGGCCGCACCGAGCGGCTCGAGGCCTTGCGGGCGCACGGGTTCGTGCCGGTGCCGGAAGACATGGCGCGCACCGACATCGGCCCGCTTCTCACCCTCTCCGACGGCCATTGCCTGGCCGATCAGATTCTCGGCGCCTGTTCGATGTGGCGCCTGCACGAGGTTCGTCGCGGCGCCGAGTCCCTGGCCACGCTTTCACGCCTCGTGGCGTCCGGCGCAGGCCTTACCCTTCTTCCCGAGACCGCCGCCCTGTGCGAGGGCGCGGCAACCTCCGGCTTGAGCTTTCTTCGTTTCGATCCGCCGGAGCCGTCGCGGCGGATCGGCATGGCCCACCGCCTTGCGGCGCATGGCCAGCGTTGGATCGACCTGCTGGCCGAAGCCGCAGCCGGCGCCGGAGAGGAACTCACGCAGCAGGCGCGGGAGGCGATTGACTGAAGTTCCGGCAACGTGCAGCTATTCCTGCGTGCCGCAACGGCGATCGGGCGCGTCGCGGCGGACAGGTGAATAAGGCATGGCCGACGACACGACCGACATTAACCCGCGCGTGCGCTACGAACCGGACGAGAAACCGCCGTTTTCCCTGTCTGTCGGGCTTGGCGCGCAGCTCGCCATGCTCACCGTTGCCGGGGTCGTGCTGACACCGGTGATCGTGATCCGGGCGGCCGGCGGAAGCGCGGACTTCCTGTCCTGGGCCGTCTTCGCCGCCGTCATCGTCAGCGGCGTGACGACCGTCTTGCAGGCCATGCGGCTCGGCCGCATCGGCGCCGGCTATGTCCTGCTGATGGGAACTTCCGGCGCCTTCATCTCGGTCTGCATTACGGCGATCGCGAAGGGCGGGCCGGGCATGCTGGCGACCCTGGTGGTCATTTCCTCCCTGTTCCAGTTCGCGCTTGCATCGCGGCTGTCATTGTTCCGGCGCATCTTCACACCGACCGTCGCCGGGACCGTGATCATGCTGATTCCCGTCGCGGTCATGCCGATCATCTTCAAGATGCTGGGCGACGTGCCGAAGGGCACTCCGGCCGCAGCTGCGCCGGTATGCGCCCTGATTGCCGTCGCCGTCATCGTCGGGATCGCCCTGAAGGCGAAGGGCTCGCTGCGGCTGTGGGCGCCGGTGATCGGGATCGCGGTCGCCTGCGGCGTCGGCGGATATTTCGGCATCTACGACACGGCGCGGGTCGCCGATGCGGTGTGGATCGGGCTCCCCGCCGGCGCCTGGCCGGGCTTCGATCTGGAGTTCGGCCCGGTTTTCTGGTCGCTGTTGCCGGCCTTCGTTTTCGTAACCCTCGTCGGCGCGCTCGAGACGATCGGCGATTCCGTCGGCATCCAGCATGTCTCCTGGCGCAAGCCGCGCGCGGCGGATTTCCGCGCCGTGCAGGGCGCGGTGACGGCCGACGGCGTGGGCAACCTGCTGTCCGGCCTGGCCGGCACGGTCCCGAACACAACCTATTCGACCAGCATCGCGGTTACCGAGCTGACAGGTGTCGGCGCCCGCAGCGTCGGCATGGCAGCCGGCGCGATCTTCATCGTCCTCGCTTTCTCTCCCAAGGCGCTCGCCGTCGTCCTGGCGATCCCGAACCCCGTCGCCGCGGCCTATGTTACCGTTCTTCTGGCCATGCTTTTCGTCCTCGGGATGAAGATCGTCGTCAAGGACGGCATCGACTACCGCAAGGGCATGATCGCAGGCGTTTCCTTCTGGGCCGGCGTCGGCTTCCAGAACGGCGTGATCTTTCCGGAAATCTTCGCGGATTTCGCCGGCGGCATCCTGCAGAACGGCATGACGGCGGGCGGCCTGGTGGCGCTGCTGCTCACCCTGTTCGTGGAGGCCGCCAAACCGCGGCCGAGGCGGGTCGAGTTGCCGTTCGCGGCATCCGGCCTGCCCGAGTTGCGCAAGTTCCTCGCCGAATTTGCGGCGCGCAGCGGCTGGAACGAAAGGATGGTCGACCGGCTCGATACCGCCGGGGAGGAAACGGTGCTGACACTGCTGGAACGGGAGGAAGGACGGGAAGGCGAGACGCCGCGGCGCCTGTTCCTCGTTGCACACAAGGAAGAAGGGGAGGCCGTGCTGGAATTTCTCGCCGGAACGGGCGACGAAAACCTGCAGGACCGGGTCGCCCTGCTCGGCGAGCAGGCCGCCGGGCCGCCGGCGGAGCAGGAGTTTTCGCTACGCCTGCTGCGCCACGTCGCGTCGTCGGTCCATCACCAGCAGTATCACGATACCGATATCGTGACCGTGCGGGTCAAGGCG
The DNA here is from genome assembly GCA_900197615.1 of Rhodospirillaceae bacterium Spongia-Bin9. GTDB lineage: Bacteria > Pseudomonadota > Alphaproteobacteria > Bin65 > Bin65 > Bin65. The sequence goes on along the minus strand of FZLR01000116.1, from coordinate 5,334 downwards.
CCGGCCTGAGTCTCCCGAGCATCGCGCCCGACCAGCCCCGCCCCTCAATCCACGATGTGGTAGACCGGCGCCTTCTCCATCTCCCACTCGTCGCTCTCGCGGTCGTAGCGGGACAGCGTGAAGCAGTGCCAGTTGTCGTCGTCCAGCTTCGGATGGTCGGCCCGGTAGTAGTAGCCCGGCCAGCGCGTCTCCTCGCGGAACATGGTGTGGTGCGTCACGCTTTCGGAGGCGAGCACCCGGTGGTGAAGCTCCCAGGTCCGCTGAAGCTGGTGCAGGTCCTCGGCGCCCATATGGTTCATGTCTTCCTTGAGCATTTCGAGCAGTTCGAGGCCGCGGTCGAGCAGCGGCGTGTTGGTCGTGTAGTGGGAGCTGATGCCGCCGACATACTCGTCCATGATCTTCTCGAGGCGCTGCAGCCCGTGGATCGGCAGCAGGTAGCTGGGCGAGACCGTGCCCGCGACGATCTCGTTCCGGCCGACCGCATAGTTCTCCATTGGCTGGAAGATCGTTTTTTCGAGCGCGCGGTATTCCCGTTCGTCGACTTGCGGCGGCTCGTTGCCCAGATCGGCGACATAGTTGACGGCGGCCTTGCCGGCGATGCGCCCCTCGGTAAACGAACCGGACGAGAATTTGTGCGCCGTGCCGCCGATGGTGTCGCCGGCGCCGAACAGGCCGTCGACCGTCATCATCCGGTTGTAGCCCCACTGGTAATCGTCCGGCGCATAGTCTTCCGGCCCGCTGGCCCAGGCGCCGGAGCAGGTTGCGTGGGAGCCCATGACATAGGGCTCGGACGTCGTCAGCTCCGGATTGATGTGCTTGGGATCGATATTCTGCGACGCCCAGACGACGGCCTGGCCGATCGTCATGCCGAGGAAATTCTCCCAGCCCACCGTTTCCTTGTGCGGGTCCTGGAAAGCTTCGGTCGTCACCATGCGGATCGGGCCGCGGCCGGCCTTGAGTTCCTCAAGCATGGCGTGGTTGCGCAGGCAGGTCGGCACCGGATGCCGGTCGACATAGTCCCCGACCAGCGACTTGGTGTGTTCGTACCAGGTCGATTCGTATTCATTGCCGTAGGCGTTCTGGGTGTAGGTCTTGAGATGGAGGAAATAGGCGCCGACCGGGCCGTAGCCGTCCTTGAAGCGGGTCAGGACGATGCGGTTCTCCATCTGGGTCATCTTGGCGCCGACCTGGATCGGCAGCGCATAGGCCGAGGCGCTGCTCCACGGCGCATACCAGGTCCGCCCCATGCCTTCGCCGACCGCGCGCGGCTTGAAGATGTGCGAGGCGCCGCCCGCCGAGACGATCACCGCCTTGGCCTTGAAGACATAGAAATCGCCGGTGCGCACGTTGAAACCGACCGCGCCGGCGACCCGGTTAGGCTTCGTCTTGTCCATCAGCAGATGGGTGACCATGATCCGGTTGTAGACTTCCGTGGCGGCCTTGCGGGCGGCCTCCGCGACGATCGGCTTGTAGCTCTCGCCGTGGATCATGATCTGCCACTTGCCTTCCCGCAGATAGCGCCCGGTTTCCGGGTCTTTCATGATGGGAAGGCCCCATTCCTCGAACTTGTGCACGGTGCCGTCGACATGGCGGGCGATGTCGTAGCCGAGATCCTCGCGCACCAGGCCCATCAGGTCGTTGCGGGCGTAGCGGACATGGTCCTCCGGCTGGTTCTCGTCCCACTGCATGCCCATGTAGCAGTTGATGGCGTAGAGGCCCTGGGCGACGGCGCCGCTGCGCTCGATGTTGGCCTTCTCGACGCACACGACCTTGAGGTCGCGGCCCCAGTAGCGGGATTCGTAGACCGCCCCGCAGCCGGCCATGCCGCCGCCGATGACGAGGACATCCGAATCGACGAAGACGGTTTTTCTGCGCGAGAACAGGCCCACTAGACTACTCCCTGCTTTAGCTGCTCCGGCGCAAGTGCGGGCAGCCCTCCTTCTATGTTCAGGGCATCCGGCTCGTGCGCCAGCTCCTGGTTCCTGTATTCTTCGGCGCCGGGCGCGGCGTAGTCGGCCGGTGACTGGATCGTTCCCCAGTCCGTCGTCCGGATCGGCGAGACGAAGTTTTTCTCGCTGCCGTTCCGGAACTTTATCTTCCAGGAAATCGTGCCTTTCTCTTCCTCGCGCAGCGCCCGGACGCTGTGGCCGAGGGGCGCGAAGTCGGCATAGCCGCGGCAGTCGATCGCGTTCTGCGGGCAGGCCTTCACGCAGGAATAGCATTCCCAGCACATGTTGGGTTCGATGTTGTAGGCCCGTCGATAGGTCGTATCGATGTGCATGATGTCGGACGGGCAGATATCGACGCAGTGCCCGCAGCCGTCGCAACTTGTCATGTAGACGAAAGTCGGCATGGGTTTTCGCTAACTCCCCTGGAAAAGGCCGGTAACGGGCGGCATCAATAGTGGTTGGGCTGGCGGCGGGCGCTGCCGAAGGTCACCGGGCGATCCGCCGGAGCCGGCAGGTTGCGGCGGGTACCGTTGGCTTCGTTGACGCGCTTCTGTAGCGCGGCGGCCGGCTTGAAGAACATGTGCGAGAATTTGGACCAGGGAACCGATCCGAACAGCACGGTCGTCGCGATCAGGTACAGCGCCAGGAACAGGTATGACCACCAGGTGCCGCCCGGCTGAACGAAGGACCAGATCAGGCCGAACGTCGTGCTGGACAGCAGCGACAGGATGAACAGGTCGGCCCGGATGATCCGGAACGGCGAATGGCCCTCGGCGGACACGTCGGCCCGGATGAAGAACCAGAACCAGTAGCCGCCGACGCAGACCATCAGCGCGCCGACGGTCCACAGGATCGGCAGGACCGGGGGCGTCGCCGCGTTCGCGTCGGTAAAGCCGAACACCATGATCGCGGTCGCGATCGCATACGCCAGGAAACCGTACATGGTGAGCAGATGGGCGATCCTGCGCAGCGGGTTGCAGAATTCCGACGACGTCGCGATCTCCGATGCCACGGTCTTTACGGCGAGGCTTGCCACCTGCCCGCCGCCGACCGTGCCGCTGCCCTTGTTCTGGGCGTTGCGCCAGTCGCGGAAGAAATAGCGCGCGCTCTGCTTGTGCAGCATATCGAACAGCGTGCCGCCCGCGACGAACAGGATCATTACGATCACGTAGATCTGCATGACAACCGGCGACACGTCCGCCGCCAGGGCGGCGAAAGGATTTTCGATGGCCATCAAGTCCCCCATAAACGGCCGAGCCCCGAAGAGACGCTTACAATCCGGTACCCTCCGAGGCAAGGATGCGGCATCATATTCAAACTTTCGAATTTAACAAGCGCGAACCCACCTGCGAACCAGGTGGCGAGCCGGTCCGCGGGCCGGCGGCTGCCGTTGCGCGTCGGGTAGTGCACAAACCGGTTGAACGCAACGCTTTTTCCATGAAAAGAGGTGCTGCCGAACCGCCTTCGTTCCGCGCTGTCCAACTGTGGCGGCGAGCGGGCATCCTGTCCGGCGACCGTTCTGCCGATTTTCCGGAGTCAACCGCATGTCGAACCCGATCGCCCCGCACGGCGCCACGCGCCTCAATCCGCTGTTCGTCGAGGATGCGGACGAACGCGGGTGGCTCGCGGAAGAGGCGGAATCGCTGCCCTCCATCGCGGTTGCATCGGCAGCGGCCAGCAATGCCGTCATGCTGGGCGGCGGCTATTTCACGCCGCTCGCCGGCTTCATGGACAAGGCCGATGCCCTGTCGGTCGGCCGGTCGATGCAAACGGCCGACGGCCTGTTCTGGCCGACCCCGGTGCTCAACCTGGTCCACGACGCCGGCGCGGTCGCGGCCGGTGCACGGATTGCGCTGCGCGATCCCAATGTCGATGGCGCGCCGGTCCTCGCCATCCAGGAGGTGACGGCGGTCGAGGCTTTTTCCGCGACGGAGTTCGACGGGCTGACAGCGCAGGTCTACGGCACGACCGATCCGGCCCATCCCGGCGTCGCCGACTTCCAGGCCCAGGGCACGGTGGTGCTGTCCGGGCCGGTCCAGGTGCTAAATTTCAGCTATTTCGAGACGGAGTTTCCCGAAACCTTCCGGACTGCCGTCGCGATCCGGCAGGAGATTGCCGAACGCGGATGGCACCGCGTCGTCGCCTTCCAGACCCGCAACCCGATGCACCGCGCCCACGAGGAGCTGTGTCGCATGGCGATGGAGCGGCTGGAGGCGGACGGCGTGGTCATCCACATGCTGCTCGGCAAGCTGAAGCCCGGCGACATCCCGGCGCCGGTGCGCGACGCCACCATCCGCAAGATGGTCGACCTGTATTTCCCGCCGAATTCGGCGATGATCACCGGCTACGGCTTCGACATGCTCTATGCCGGCCCGCGGGAAGCCGTGCTGCACGCCATCTTCCGCCAGAATATGGGCGCGTCGCACTTCATCGTCGGGCGCGACCATGCCGGAGTCGGAGACTATTACGAGCCCTTCGAGGCCCAGGAAGTCTTCGACGATATTCCCGCTGACGCGCTGCAGATCGAGCTCTTCAAGGCCGACCATACCGCCTGGTCGAAAAAGCTGAACAAGGTCGTGATGATGCGCGAAGCGCCGGGCCATGCGATGGAGGATTTCGTGCTGCTCTCCGGCACGGCGGTGCGCGAGATGCTCGGCAGCGGCATCGCCCCGCCGCCGGAGTTCTCCCGCCCCGAAGTCGCGCAGATCCTGATCGACCACTACCGCGGGCGAGAATGACGGCGAACCGACGCCCGGTTGAACAACCGCCCCCCATGTGTTGCGGTGAGGCCGGCAGCGGCAGGGGGATGACATGCGATCGCATGGCGCCATGACCCGACAGGCGGTTCTGCGGCCGGTACTGCGGGCGGCGGTCCTGGCCGTCCTGCTCGCCCTCCCGCCGCGGGGCGATGCTTCCGCGAACGGCTGGGAACACGCGGGTATTCCGTACGATGCGCTGATCTCGGCGCTCAAGTTCGAGGATCCGGCTGTGCGCGGGCGGGCCGCCCATTCCCTCGGCCATCGCGGCCAGAAGGAGGCGGTGCCTCACCTGCTGGCCGCGCTGGCGAAGCCGGAACCGGATCGCGGTGTCCGCAGCCGCCTCTATCTGGCGCTGGGACGGCTGAATGCACCGTCCGCGGCCAGGGTTCTGCTCGATTGCCTGGATCGGGAGAGCCGCGAGGAATTGCGCGGCGACTGCGCCTGGGCGCTCGGCGGACTGCGCGGCGATCCGGCCCGGGACCGGCTGATCGCGGTCCTGGGCGGGGACGAACACATTCTCGTCAAGCGCCGGGCGGTCGAGGCGCTGGGGCGGCACGGCGACGGCGCGGCGGTCGCCGCACTGGCGGCGGTCGCCCTCGGGGACGGTGTGGCCCGCGGGGCGCGGG
>FZLR01000156.1 GCA_900197615.1 Rhodospirillaceae bacterium Spongia-Bin9 | reverse complement strand
GGCGATCGCCGACGCCTACCGCGCGGCCTGGCGCGAGGCCGGCCGGGCCGAGGCGGACCTGCCGATCATGGGCATCAGCTTCCATCTCGTCATCGCGGAAACCGAGCGGGAAGCGCTGGAGACCGCGCGGCGCGGCTACCGGGTCTGGCGCGAGAGTTTCTATATGCTCTGGGAGCGCGCCGGCATCAAGCCGATCGGCATTTCCTTCCCGGACGAGTTCGACGATCTGATGGAAACCGGCGTCGCCATCGCCGGCACCCCGGCCCAGGCGTGCGCGAAAATGGCGGCGCTGGCGTCCGAAGCCGGCGTCAACTATCTGGTCTGCCGCATGGCTTTCGGCGATATGAGTTACGAAGAATCGGCCCGGACGGTGGACCTGCTGACACGCGAGGTTCTGCCGGCCCTGAATCGAGCGGCGCGATGAGGCTCGAAAGCGGACAAGACCGCATGACTCCCCCCGGTGCCCCGCAAATGGCGGCCGTTCAGCTCGTCGGTCATGGCGGGCTCGAGCAACTGCACTATCGCACCGATGTTCCGACGCCGGTCGCGCAGGCCGGCGAGGTGCTCATCGAGGTTGCGGCCGCGGGCGTCAACAATACCGATATCAACACGCGGATCGGGTGGTACTCGAAGGCTGTCGGCGGCGCGACGGGCGAAGGCGGTACCGATGGCTTCGACCGCATCGACGCCGCCGATGCCGGCTGGTCCGGTGTCGCGCTGGAATTTCCGCGCATCCAGGGCGCCGATTGCTGCGGCCGGATCGCGGATACGGGCGAAGGCGTGGATCGGCGCCGGATCGGCGAACGCGTCATCGTTCGCAGCATGATGCGCGGTCCCGCCGGCGATCGCCCGTTCGAGTGCTGGACCTTCGGATCGGAATGCGACGGTGCGTTCGCCCAATATGCGACGGCGCCGGCCCGCGAGACCCACAAGGTCGATTGCGACTGGTCCGACGCGGAACTGGCGTCGATCCCGTGTGCCTGGTCGACGGCCGAGAACCTGCTGCACCGGGCCTCAGTCGGGGCGGAACGGGTGCTGGTGACCGGCGCTTCGGGCGGCGTCGGCTCGGCCGCGGTCCAGCTGGCGAAACGGCGCGGCGCCCATGTCGTCGCGGTTGCAGGCGCGTCGAAGGCCGATGCGCTGCGGGCGATCGGCGCGGACGAGGTTGTCGACCGGCGCGCCGGTCTCGTCGCTGCGGTTGGGCGCGACAGCATCGACGCGGTCGTCGATCTGGTCGCCGGTCCGTCCTGGCCGGGGCTGCTCGATGTGCTGCGCCGCGGCGGGCGCTATGCCACGGCCGGGGCGATCGCCGGCCCGCTGGTCGAGCTCGATGTGCGGACGCTCTACCTCAAGGACCTGACGCTCTTCGGCTGCACCTTTCAGGAGGACGCGGTGTTCGAAAACCTGGTCTCCTACATCGAGCGCGGCGAAATCCGGCCGCTCGTGGCGAAGACGTTCGCCCTGCGCGATATCCGCCGGGCGCAGGAGGAATTCCTGGCCAAGGGCTTTACCGGCAAGCTCGTCCTTATCCCGCCCGGCCGAACGACCTAGATATCGTTCGAAGCCGGCGCCCGATTGCCCGCAACGGCGCCGGCCCGGACGACAAGGGAGGCGCACGGATGAACCAGGGTTGGGTCAAGGCCGCCAGCGTCGAGGCGCTCCGGGACAAGGGCCGCACGGTGTTCCGCCTCGACGGCCGGCAGATCGCCCTGTTCGATACCGAAAAGGGCATCTTCGCCTGCAACAACCGCTGCCCTCACGAGGGCTATCCGCTACGCGAGGGCACGCTCGACGGCAACTGCCTGCTGACCTGCAACTGGCACAACTGGAAGTTCGACCTGGAAACCGGCGAGAACCAGCGCGAGGGAGACCGGCTGCGCGTCTATCCGGTCGAGCTCCGCGATGGCGAGGTCTGGATCGAGATCGTCGACCCGCCCGTCGACGAGCGGCTGGCGAAATCGCTGGAGGATCTGAAACAGGGGTTCGACCGCCACGGCTACGAACGGCTGGCGCGCGAGATCGCCCGGATCGCGCGGCTCGGCGTCGATCCCGCGATCGCCGTCAGGGAGGCGATCCGCTGGTCGCACGACCGGATGGAATTCGGCTGGACCCATGCCTATGCCGGCGCGGCGGACTGGCTCGCGCTCCATGACCGGCAGGCCGGCGAACCGGAGAACCGGCTCATCTGCCTGCTGGAAGCGATCGGCCACATGGCCGAAGACACGTTGCGCGAGCCGCGCTACCCCTATGCCGAGGGCATCGAGGATTGGGACGAGGACGCTTTCTGCCGGGCCGTCGAGGACGAGGACGAAGCCCGCGCCATCCGCCTGACCCGCGGCGCACTCGCCACCGGCGACGCCTGGGGCGCCATGGAGCGCGGCCTCGCCCGCGCCGCGCTCGCCCACTACGCCGATTTCGGCCACGCCGCGATCTATGTGACCAAGGCCGGGGCGCTGATCCAACGGTTGGGCGAGGATGTTGCCGGTCCGGTGCTGCTTTCGCTGGTGCGCGGGCTGGTGTCGGCCTTCCGCGAGGACCTGATTCCCGAGTTCCGCGGCTATGGCGCGGCGCTGGAGAGTTACGGATCGAAGCCCAATGGATCGGCGCCGGCCGCCGCGGACTATGCCGGGCTGAACGCCAACAAGGCGGTCGCCCTCACTGCCGACCGCGGCGGCGCGCCCGCGCCCGACCTGTTCGGCAGCCTGCTCGCCGCCAACGCCCTCAACATGGTGCGCTTCGACCTCGGGCACCTGGAGGACCTGGACCAGCCTTACGGCGGCAATTTCGGCTGGCTCGACCTGACTCACGGCCTGACCTTCGCCGAAGCGGTGCTCGGCCTTTGTTCGAAATATCCGGACCTGTGGCCGGCCGGGCTGCTGCAGATGGCCTGCTTCGCCGGGCGCAACATCGGCCATCAGGACGACACCGTGGACCCGGACGATTGGACGGTCGCCGACCCGGACGCTTTCTTCGCCGGGGTGGAGGGGACGCTGCTCGACCACGGCCAGGACCGCTACATCGTCTCCGTCCATCTGCTGAAGACGACGATGGCGGTGCGCAACCTTCTGGCCTCGCAGGAGGCAGGCCGGTCCGGTGAGCTGGCGCTCGCCGCCCTCAACCGCCTGCTGCACTCGCCGCTGCGCCGCAAAACGGTCCGCCGCACAGCCCGCCAGGCCATGCGCTTCGTCGAGATCGATATTTAGCGGCGTGCATCCGGTGGCGGGCGGCGGACATGCCAAATATGGGCGGCGGTTCCAGTCGACGCTCAAGCGCCGGATACTGTACGTCGGCTGCTTCAGCCGGGCGGATTGACGAAAACGGCTGCCGGAACATAGCCCACCCGGCACCGGCCAACCCTTAGGCGCCGCTACTCGCCCGTGATCGTCAAGTTGAATGGCTTCCCTTTGCCGGCGTTCCGGGTAATGGTCACCGTGTTGCCCTTGACTGCGACGGTTCGGCAGTCAGACCCAACATTCTTTCCATCCAGGATGAACCGTCGGCAAACTGTATCACCGACCCAACTCCAAAATCCGCTCTGCTTCATGCCCTTATACGTTCCGCTCATTTGATTGTCAGCTTGGAATAAGGTGTAGCCATCCCATTCGTGAGTCATCTTCTTGCCGACGATGAGCTTGCGGAATTCGGCCTCGGTCTTGATCTGCACCATGTCGGCGCTGAGCGCCACGCCAGCCGACAGCGCCAACATTGCCCCGGCGAGAAGCATGATTCTGGACATAGTCGTCTCCCTAGTGCTGAGCCTAGCAAAACGATACACCGTAAAGGTTTGCGGGTCCAAAATTTGCAGTTGCACGGTAGCCCCCGGCAGAGACGCCCCTCGCCGGACCTGGTGACGGTGAAGGCAACCCCCGTATCAGCAGCCGCAGGTCAGCACAATTTGCTGATATAATGCTGACATGAGATATTTTCTTATCTCCCGCGGCTTCCCGAGGTTCCCTTAAATCTATGTTATTATTGGAAATTTTATTGGTACGCCCAACAGGATTCGAACCTGTGACCTACTGATTAAAAGTCAGTTGCTCTACCAGCTGAGCTATGGGCGCCCAAGGCGGCGGCGGAAGGGATCGCGGGGCCGCCGGCCGGCCGCGGCGCGATGCGTCGCAAAGGCCTGCTTCGGCCCGGCATCGGCGTGGCGGAACATAGGAACCGGCCGGTGGGGCGTCAAGCGAACCCGGCGCCGATGCGGCGCGCTGCGGCGCTGTTCCGGACTCCTGTCCGGGCAGTTCGGTGAGATACAAGGGTTTGAAACCCTCCCCTACAAATCGCGGGGTGCCGCTGCGCTTTCTAGGGACTCGAAACCGGGACGCGGGCGGACACCATCGCGGCTTGACTTCGCTGCGGCGGCGGGCCACGAGATTCCCACCCGTCGAACGATCCTCCGGAGCCGCCATGACCGGCTATATCGACCTGCCCGATTATGCGACCGCGCTGGCCGAAGGCGTCCGGCTGCCGGCGCCGGAATATTACAATTTCGGCTTCGACCTGATCGACCGCCGCGCCGCCGAACGGGACAAGACGGCCTTCGTCTATGTCGATGCCAACACCGGCGACCGGGCGTCCTGGCGCTTTTCCGACCTTTCCGCGGCCTCCAACCGCTTCGCCAACATGCTGCGCGGCATCGGCGCGGCCAAGGGCGATTTCGCCTTCATGATGATCCCGCGCATCCCGGCCTGGTACGAGGCCACGATCGGCTGCATCAAGCTCGGCGTAATCGCCATGCCGGGCACCAACCTGCTCCAGCCCAAGGATATCGAATACCGGATCAACCGGGCGCGGGCGCGCCTCGCCATTATCACCGCCGACCATATCGCGAAGATCGAGGCGGTGCGCGACAAGTGCCCGACCCTGGAGCGGGTGATCGTGATCGGCGCGCCCCAGGGCGACCCCCACGGCGCCCTGCACGGCGATTGGGTCCATTGCGAGGCCGCCTGCGCAGCGGCAAGCGACAAGCTGGACCGCAGCGAAGTCGAGGCGACCCGCAGCGACGAGACGATGCTGGCCTATTTCACCTCCGGCACCACGGCGTTCCCGAAGCTGGTGCCGCGGGACCACAGCTATGCCATCGCCCACACGCTGACCGCCCGCTACTGGCACGACCTGCGCGAGGACGACCTGCACTGGACCATGAGCGACACCGGCTGGGCCAAGGCGGCCTGGGGCAAGCTGTTCGGCCAGTGGCAGCTCGGCACGGCGGTGATGCTCTACAATCCGGGTCCGGGCTTCGACGCCGACGCCCATCTGCGGCTGTTCGCCGAGCACGGCATCACGACGGTATGCGCGCCGCCGACCGTATTCCGCGCCTTTATCCAAATGGACCTGTCGGGCTACGACCTGTCGTCGATCCGCCACTCGATCAGCGCCGGCGAGCCGCTCAATCCCGAGGCGGTGCGCGCCTGGAAGGACGCCACCGGCACCGTGCCGCACGACGGCTACGGCCAGACCGAGACCGTCAACCTGGTCGCCAACTTCCCCGGCGTCGAGGTGCGGCCCGGCTCCATGGGCAAGCCGGTGCCGGGCATGGACGTCGACATCGTCGACGATAGCGGCAACCGCCTGCCGGACGACGAGGTCGGCCATATCGCGGTGCGGACCGACGGCGAGACCTGGCCGCCGGGCCTGTTCCGCGGCTATTACGAGGACGACGCGGCCAACGCCAAATGCTTCCGCCACGGCTGGTACTACACCGGCGATACGGCGACGCGGGACGCCGATGGCTATATCTGGTTCGTCGGCCGGGCCGACGACCTGATCTCCTCGGCCGGCTACCGGATCAGCCCGTTCGAGGTCGAGAGCGCGCTGATCGAGCACGAGTCGGTCGTCGAATCCGCCGTCGTCGGCAAGAAGGACGACCTGCGCGGCGAGATCGTCAAGGCCTTCGTCGTGCTGGCCGAGGGCTTCGAGGCCGGCGAGGCCATGGCCACGACCCTGCAGGATTTCGTCAAGGCGACGACCGCGCCCTACAAATACCCGCGCGAGATCGCCTTCGTCCCGGAACTGCCGAAAACCATCTCCGGCAAGATCCGCCGCGTCGAACTGCGCGACCGCGCGAACGCGGAGTAGGGCGTTGCGGCTTTTCCGGTCGTTTTCCCGATCGTCATTTCAAGCGAAGCGACCCGCAGGGCCGTGAAGTGGAGAAATCTTTCCAGTGCAGAGCAAGGTGCTTTGTGTGGTGGCGGAAAGATATGGGAATTGTATTTACAGGTTCTTGCGGCACTTCCAGCCCCAGGGGACACAAAGTGAACAGCAAAACAGTTGTCTTGGCGGCGATATTTGGCACAGCCGTTGCAGCGCCAGCAGTAGCGGGATGTGAAGTTGATATTTCCGATTATGTTGGTTGGACGATCATCTATTCCGGCACCGTCACAGGCTACGTAGACGAAAACGGCAAAAAAGAGGATGATTTCGAAGGCTGTGAATACGGCCGTATATTGATTGTAGACTACACAAAAAAGGTCACATGTGCTGAATACAACTACGCTTATGCATATCACCCGGACATAGTGGTCATGTCCAACGGCTCCAGCCTAAAAGCCTGTATAGATAACGAAATGTATGTCGTTCAGAGATGACCCGCCGGAGTGAGTCAACCTTTATATTTGAGCCCCAAGGATATCTCCACTTCGCGCCTCGCGGCGCTTCGGTCGATATGACGGGATTTGTCGATTTGCATCCCGGTCGACGAAGCCGAACCGCTCGGTCCGACTGCCGCTTTACGCAACCGCATCGAGGCGCTTGACGCTGTCCCTGATGGCCGGTCCGGAATCCCGTTCGGTGACCTCCAGTTCGTAGTGGGACTGGAGATTGAGCCAAAACGAGGCGGACACGCCGAACGCCTGCTCCAGCCGGAGGGCCGTGTCCGCAGTGATACCGCGGCGGCCCCGCACGATATCGCTGATGCGGTTTTGCGGGATGCCCAGCCGCCTGGCGAGGCCGTTGGCGCTCAGCCCGTGCGGCTCCATGAAGTCTTCGCGAAGGGTCGCGCCGGGGTGAATGGGTCCGATCATCGACATGATCTAAGGCGTAATCCGAATCGCTCCAGAGCATCGTCTGGACACTGCACTGCCGCGTCGCTACACCAGCGCACCTGCGAACCAGGTCCGGAGGGGACAGATGGCTGAAACAGCGACCGGCGTCGGGCCGTTCCGGAGCTTCGCGGCCGCGTGAGCGCCGACGGCTATCGGCTGGAGGAGCAGATCGGCTTCCTGCTGCGCCGGGCGCATCAGCGGGCGACGGCGATCTTCGCGGCCCGCTTTGCCGGATACGGCCTGACGCCGACCCAGTTCGCCGCGCTCGCCAAGATCGCCGACGAGGGCGAGGTCTCGCAGAACCGGCTCGGCCGGCTGACCGCGATGGACCCGGCGACGATGAAAGGGGTGATCGGCCGCCTTTCGGAACGCGGGCTGATCGCGGGACGGGCGGACCAGGAAGATCGGCGGCGCACCCAGTGGCGGTTGACCGAGGCCGGCTCTGCCTTGCTCGCCAGGGCGCGCAGCGACGGTTTCGGCGTCACGGACGAAACCCTGGAGCCGCTTTCGCCGCGCGAGCGCGCAACATTGTTGCGATTGCTGGGAAAGATTATTTGATGCTTGCGTCGAAACGATGTGTTGGATATCATCGGAAATATTGTTCGTGTACAAACAATTTTTGCTATAGAATCGAGCTAACGGAAACGGCCGCGTAGGAACGGGGATGTCGGTGTATCTGCGCCCGGACAATCTCGGGGAAGCGCTGGACGCTTTGCAGCGCCGGCCCCTGACCGTGCTCGCCGGGGGCACCGACTATTATCCCGGCAGGGTCGGCCGGCCGCTCGACGACGATCTGCTCGACGTAACCGGCATCGCGGGCCTGCGCGGCATCGCCGACGAAGGCGACCGTTGGCGCATCGGCGCGCTGACGACCTGGACCGACATTATCCGGGCCGATCTGCCGGCCTGTTTCGACGGCCTCAAGGATGCGGCGCGCGAGGTCGGCGGCGTGCAGATCCAGAATGCCGGGACGATCGCCGGCAACCTGTGCAATGCCTCGCCGGCGGCCGACGGCGCGCCCAACCTGGCGGCGCTGGAGGCCGAGGTCGAACTGTCCGCCGCCGATGGCGTGCGGCGCCTGCCGGTGACGGACTTCCTGACCGGCAACCGGACCACGGCGCTGGACTCCGGGGAGATTGTCACCGCGGTGCTGGCGCCGAAACTGCCCGATGCGGCGGCCAGCGCCTTCCTGAAGCTCGGCGCGCGGCGCTATCTCGTCATTTCCATCGTCATGATCGGGATCGTCCTGGTCCCGGACGGCGAGTTTGTCGGTGATGCCCGGATCGCCGTCGGCGCCTGTTCCCCGGTGACCCGGCGGCCGCCGGCGCTGGAAGCGGCGCTGAAAGGC
>FZLR01000115.1 GCA_900197615.1 Rhodospirillaceae bacterium Spongia-Bin9 | reverse complement strand
CGCATGGGGCCAAGAGGCGGCGCCGCCGGGGAAGCGGCCTTTATCGCCCGCTTCGCCCCGCCGCTGCCGTTCAGGCCGGCCGGTCGCCGGCGATCGAGAGGCGGTGCATGAGGCGCCGGTGGCCGTGATAGTCGTTGAGCGGATAGTGCTGGGACGCCCGGTTGTCCCAGAAGGCAAGCGCGCCGGGGCTCCAGACGAAGCGGCAGGTGAACTCCGCCTGGGTCTGGTGCCGGAACAGATAGTCGAGGATCGGCGCGCTCTCCGCCTCCGTCATACCCTCGAAGCGCGTCGTGTGCCCGGCATTGACATAGAGCGCCGGCCGGCCGGTCTCCGGATGGGTGCGCATGACCGGGTGGACGGCCTCTTTAAGTGTCTTCGCGTCGGCGCCCGGCCCGTCGGCGTCGCCGCGGTTGCGGGTGATCTGGGCCGAAGCCTTGGCCGAGCTGTTGACCGCCCGCAGCGGCCGGAGCGCCGCCTTCATGCCTTCGGACAGGGTCTCCCAGGCCAGGTACTGGTTGGCGAACAGGGTGTCGCCGCCGACCGAAGGCAATTCCCGCGCCGCCAGCATCGCGCCCATCGGCGGCTCTGCCGTGTAGGTCGTATCCGAATGCCAGACGCCGCCGAAATTGACCCGCTCGTGCTCCAGCTTGAGAACCGGCGCGATCTCCGGGAAGCCGTCGATCCCGTCGACCATGGGATAGGGCACCGGCGTGCCGAAGCGGCGGGCGAAGGAGAGTTGTTGCGCGGGCGTTATCTGCTGATCTCGAAAAAAGATTACCAGACGGTCGAGCAGCGCCCGGCGGATCGCGGCGACGGTCTCGTCCGGCAGCTCGGCCGCCAGGTCGACACCGTGGATTTCCGCACCGATCGCCGGGGCGATCGGCACGATCTTCAGGTCGCTTGCGGTCGCTGCCCCGTCCATGGCCGGATTGAAGCGATGGTGCGGGCGCTTGGCAAGGCGAACCTCAGCGGGTTGCGCGACGCATCCGCCCGCGCCGGTCGTCGTTTCAGCCGGCCCGCGCCGCGACCGTCGGTATCCCGGACACGTCCACCTCGCGTTCCGCACGCGCCATATCGTGCAGCCGTTGCAGGTTGATCCAGAAACCGGTTCCGTTGCCGAACAGCTTGCCGAGCCGGACCGCCATCTCTGCGGTGACCGGCTGTTTCTCGTTAAGAATGGCGTAGAGCGTCTGACGGGAAATGCCGAGCGCCTCCGCCACCGCCGTCCTGCTCATCGACAGGGCGGGCAGAATGTCCTCTCGCAGAATTTCCCCCGGATGCACCGGGTCGATGGAAGGATGCTTCTCGATCATCGGTGATAGTCCTCGATATCCACGTCCGTTGCGCCGTCGCCGTCCCATCCGAAGGTGACCCGAAAATTGGCCGTCAGGCGGACGGAGTGGCGGTTGACTGCGGACTTGTCAAGCATCGCCTTACAATGGTGGCTTGCGGTTTCTGCTGGTCCGCCGACGGGCCGAGAAACGCCGCGCGGGCGTGTCCGCTTCCTTTCCCGGCGGACATGCCGTAGGCCGGGGCTGCCGCCGGAGAGTGAGCCATGACTATCGTCGATACCGCCGCGCCAACCGACACTTTCGCCGCCAACCCCTACGCCCCGGACCCGGAGATTGAGGCGATCCGCCGGTCGGTGCGCGCCCTGTGCGCCGATTACCCGGGCGAATACTGGCAGACGAAAGACCGCGAGCGCACCTATCCGACGGAGTTCGTCCGCGCGCTGACCGAGGCCGGTTTCCTCGCCGTGCTGATCCCGGAGAATTACGGCGGCAGCGGCCTCGGCCTGCGCGCGGCCTCGGCGATCCTGGAGGAGATCCACAAGAGCGGCTGCAACGGCGCGGCCTGCCACGCCCAGATGTACATCATGGGCACGATCCTGCGCCACGGTTCGGCCGAGCAAAAGGCGCGCTGGCTGCCCGGCATCGCCTCGGGCGACCTGCGGCTACAGGCTTTCGGCGTCACCGAGCCGGGCAGCGGCACCGATACCCTTTCCCTGCGCACGGTGGCGGAGAAGAAGGGCAACGACCGTTACATCGTGAACGGCCAGAAGGTATGGACCTCGCGGGCCGAGCATTCGGACCTGATGCTGCTGCTCGCCCGGACGACGCCGCGGGAGAAGGTGAAAAAGCGGACGGAGGGCCTGTCCGTCTTCGTCGTCGACATGCGCGAGGCGCGGGGCAACGGCCTGACGATCCGGCCGATCCGCACCATGATAAACCACGCCACGACCGAGACCTTCTTCGACGATCTGGAAGTTCCCGCGGAAAACCTGATCGGGACCGAAGGCGCGGGCTTCCGCTACATCCTGGACGGCATGAACGCCGAGCGGGTGCTGATCGGTGCCGAATGCATCGGCGACGCCCGCTGGTTCATCGACAAGGCCACGGCCTATGCCCGGGAGCGCACGGTGTTCGGCCGGCCGATCGGCCAGAACCAGGGCATCCAGTTCCCGATCGCCAAGGCCTATGCGGCAACCGAGGCCGCCGACCTGATGGTGCAGAAGGCGGCCTGCCTGTTCGACGCCGGCGAGAAGCCCGGCGCCGAGGCCAACATGGCCAAGATGCTCGCTGCCGACGCGGCCTGGGACGCCGCCAACATGTGCCTGCAATCCCACGGCGGCTTCGGCTTCGCCGAGGAATACGACATCGAGCGCAAGTTCCGCGAGACCCGGCTCTACCAGGTCGCGCCGATCTCGACCAACCTGATCCTCAGCTACATAGCCGAACACGTCCTCGGCCTGCCGCGGTCGTTTTAAGGGCGATTATATACTTGACAAAGCGTGGCCGCCATCTACAGTGGCCGCGTGATTCGTATACAAGATATACGCAGGGCTCCAAAGTCGAATGTCGATTGGGGAAGCTGGGATAGCGGCACCATGCCGCGATCGGCCTTTCCGCTATCGAAGCCACGCAATAGGGCTTTCCGACTGGGGTCCTACCGCTGGCGTATTATTCGCTTTTCAGCCTTGAGTCTCTCATTCCGCCTATTGATTGCGTTTCACGCTCAAAAAGAGCAATATCGGGCCACGTTGGCACTTGAGCATGAGCGTGACCTGAGCGTGCTCGCCTCATATGAGTTTCACGGAACCCACCCAGGGTGGCATTTGCTTGCCGCATGTGGTGATGTTCAGTCCGTTCCTAAAGGAATGATGCGCGGGCCGTGGCAAAGCCGCTTCCCGCAAGGGCGCAATTTTCACAGAAAAATAGATTTTTCTATTACCAGTGAAGAAAAAGCTTTAGACTGTGCTGCTCGGTATTTCAGACTCCACAAATCAAAGGATGTTCTGCTGTGAACGTCGATATGCTATGCAAGGCGTTCTGTGACGAGTTGCTTGTTCGTAAAGTGCCGGCGGGACTCGCTGTGAGTACAGGTTATGATTGGATGGGGGAACCGCTTGGATTCTATATTGTTGGCCCAGACAATGCCGGTCTCTACAGAATAGAGGATGATGGCACGATCATGCCTATGATTGAAGCATATGTTTCTAACCTAGATAGTCCCACGCGAGCGACTGCCCTAGAACAAATGTTAACAGAATTTGGAGCACAGTACGAAGAGGAAAGAAGAGAGCTTTCTATAGGCCCACTAAAAGAGCATCAAATTCCGCGAGCAGCAATAAGTTTTGTCGGCTTATTGCTACGGCTACAAGATCTTGTCCTGCTGACGCCAGAGAGGGCAGAGAGTACATTTCGCGAAGATGCAACTAGGGCGATTCACAATTCCTTAGGCAATAGAGCAGAAATTAGAGAGAATGAATCTATTTCGCCCAACGTTGATTTCCCAGCCGATATGATTATTGAGGCTACAGACCATCCGCCAGTTGCAATCTATTTGGTTATGAGCGATCAGCGCGTTTTGGAGGCGGTAGTTGCACAAATGTCCGCCGTCTATGAAGCTCATATGCCTTGCTCTGTTATTGCGCTCCTTGAAAAGCCTACTTCGATAAGTAGCAAGATGTTGCGCTACGCTGCCAACCGTTTGACCGCATTGCCAATCTTCGAAGGTGATAATGAAACTGCTGTCCAACGCATTGAACGTGAAGTTCTCGGGCAGGCGAGAACGGTTCATTAGATCATGCCTACCAAATCCAAGAGCGATCCGCCAATCCATGACAAGACCCAAGACGAATCGTCGGAACGGTTTGAAGACGTTGTTACCCGGATGCTACACACCCCACCGCAGCCGCGCAAAAAGGTCGAGGACCAAAATCCACCGCCGAAACAACCGGACGGTGGCTAATCGTCATTAAGTTTGGGTGGCGCCAACAGGCCGCCGATAGGTGAGCCGTTTGCCCTCTGCACCTTTAATGATCGCCGCGGCGCGCATTGTATCATCAACGCCGTTTGCAGACCGATGGTTATAGCGGAACTCAAATTTTGCCGAATAACGATGTAGATGTTTCTTGGCGCAGTGCTGATAGACGCCCTTCATGCCGCGCTTGAAGATGCTGAAATAGCCTTCGATGGTATTGGTGTGGATCGAGCCGCGCCCCCACTCGCCTTGGCCGTGTCGGACGAAATCGTGGCCAGAGAACTCACGGCCCAGATAGCGGTACTGGCCAGCCTCGTCGGTGTATACCGTCGCCTCTCTGGCGATATTCTCTTTCAGGATCGGGACCAGCGTCTTGGCCTTCAGGTCGTCGACCACCATGGACTTGGCGCGGCCGGTCTCGCGATCTACCAGCGCCAACACCTTGTGCTTGTGCGCGTAGCCGCGTCCCTTTTTGGTGTGCTTCGGCTTCACCGTGCGATCATGGCCGATGAACGTCTCATCTACCTCGACCTCGGTGCCACCAGCCCCGAAATCTACGATGGTGTCGTCGCGCATTGCCTCGCGGATACGGTGAAACATGAACCACGCGGTCTTATAGGTGACGCCGATCTCGCGATGTAGCTGGTGAGCGGAAATACCTTTCTTTGACGCGGCCATAAGATGTGTTGCGAGCAGCCATTTGTTAAGCGGAACCTTAGAGCGCTCAAAGACAGTCCCAACGGTGACGGTGAATTGTTTTCGGCAGTTGCCGCACTGATACACCCCTGGGCGGTGCTTCTTGCCTGCCAGCTTCGTGCACTTATCTTTCCCTTTGCAGTGCGGGCAGAGCACACCGCCCGCCCAACGGGTTTTCTCAAGGTATTCGCGGGCCGCGTCTTTATTGGTGAAAATCGGGTCGGTGAGATTCATGGGTTATCTCCTTGAACCTCATATGGGAATCGCCGCTGCTTTGTCAAGTATATAATCGCCATTTTGAAGACCGTGCGAGGCGGCGGCAGACGACGTCGCGACTCCTCCAATATTTGCGAATCAACGGAGCTTGCGGCCCAGGTCTGGAATAGTTATATTTTTGTATAACTTCGGAGCGTTCCATGCATACGACAAACCTGCGCAAGGTCGGCGGCTCCGTCATGCTCGCCGTGCCACCGGCGCTTCTCGATCTCCTGAGGCTCCGGGTCGGCGCCAGGGTGGATATCGCCGTGGAGAACGGCCGTCTGGTCGTCGAGCCCAGAGCGCGGCCGCGCTATTCGCTCGGCGAGCTACTGGCGCAGTGCGACACGGCGGAAGCCGATTCCGCCGAGGACCGTGACTGGATGGATGCCAGGCCGGTCGGCAAAGAGTTGTTGTAGTGCAGCGAGGCGATATCTGGCTCGTCAGCCTCGACCCGACTGCCGGTCACGAACAACGGGGAACCCGGCCGGTCCTGATCGTTTCTCCCGCCCCTTTCAACCGGCTGACCCGGACGCCGGTCGTTTTACCCATCACTTCCGGCGGCAATTTTGCGCGCAGGGCGGGCTTCGCGGTTTCGCTCACCGGCGCCGGCACCCGGACATTCGGCGCGATCCGCTGCGACCAGCCCCGCGCCCTCGATCTGGCCGCCCGGAACGGGAAGCGCCTCGAATCCGTCCCCGACTACATCGCCGACGAGGTGCTTGCGCGCCTTGCGACGATTCTCGAATGAACCGCGTCGCCGATTCTGGCGTCGACTCCGGATCGAACCCGCATGAACCCTTTCGCCGACATCCTCGTCGTTTCCATCGACCAGGCCGTGGCGGCGCCGTTGTGCGCGGCGAAGCTGGCCGACGCCGGCGCGCGGGTCATCAAGGTCGAGCGGCCGGGCGGCGATTTTGCGCGCTACTACGATACGGTGGTGAACGGCCAGTCGGCCTATTTCGTCTGGCTCAACCGGGGCAAGGAATCCATCGTCCTCGATCTCAAGGACCCGGACGATGCCGCGCTGCTGCACCGGATAGTCGCGAAGGCCGACGTGTTCATCCAGAATCTCGCACCCGGCGCGGCGGCGAAGCTGGGCTTCGGGGCCGAGGCGCTGCGGCGGAAGCATCCGCAGCTCATTACCTGCGATATTTCCGGTTACGGCGAGGGCGGACCTTACGAAACCATGAAGGCCTACGACCTGCTGATCCAGGCCGAGACCGGCGTGGCGGCGATCACCGGCAGTCCGGACGCGCCGGGCCGGGTCGGCATCTCGGTCGTCGACCTTGCGGCCGGCGTCCATGCCTACGCCGCCGTCGCGGAGGCCCTGTTCGTGCGCGAGAAGACCGGCGAGGGGCGGGCCGTCGCCGTCTCCCTGTTCCACACGATGGCGGACTGGATGAACGTGCCGCTGTTCCACAACGATCTCGCCGGCAATCCGCCCGAACGGGTCGGCCTGCGCCATCCGTCGATCGCGCCCTACGGCCTGTTCCATTGCGCCGGCGGCGAGCCCATCGTCATTGCGATCCAGAACGCGCGGGAATGGCCGCGCCTGTGCGAAACCGTGCTGGAGCGGCCGGACATGACGGCCGATCCGCGCTTTGCCGACAATCCGGCGCGGCTGGCGAACCGGCCGGCGCTGGAGGCCGAAATCGGTGCAATACTGGGCCGCCTGCCGCGCGAGGAGGCGGTACGCCGGCTCGAGATAGCGCAGATCGCCTACGGACGGGTCAACAGCGTGGCCGACCTTTCGGCCCATCCCGAACTGCGGCGCGCGACGGTCGACACGCCGAACGGTCCGGTGCAGGTGGCGCCGCCGGGCGTCCTGGTCCGCGAACTCGGCCCGCTGAAACCCGGCGCCGTCCCGGCGCTCGACGAGCACGGCCCGGCGATCCGCGCGGAGTTCGCGGTGGACCGAACGGGCGGCTGAGCGGTCCGCCGGACCGGCCTCACACCGCCAGCCCCTTGACGAGCAGTCCGAGCCCGGCGAGGAAGAGCAGCGCGAGGATCAGGTTGCGGTAGCGCTCTTCCGGCACCCGGGCGCGGATGCGGCTGCCGACGACCATGCCGAGGCCCGCCGGGACCAGCAGGCCGGCGGAGGTTGCGGCGACCTCCCAGGTGACCGCGCCCTTGGCGACCAGCGACACCGCCCACGGCACCACGATGATGAACAGGACATAGCCGGAGGCCTGGACGAATTCGTCCTTCTTCAGGCCCAGCGCCTGCCACCAGGCCGCCAGCGGCGCGGCGAGCGAGCCGGTCGCGCCCTGGAGCACGCCGAGCAGAAGGCCCACGGGAATGGCGAGGCGGGCCTCCCAGACCCGCGGCAGGGCGGGCG
This sequence comes from Rhodospirillaceae bacterium Spongia-Bin9, assembly GCA_900197615.1. GTDB lineage: Bacteria > Pseudomonadota > Alphaproteobacteria > Bin65 > Bin65 > Bin65. The sequence goes on along the minus strand of FZLR01000115.1, from coordinate 4,337 downwards.
GAATCCGTGTGACGTTAATGGCGACATAGCCGCAGACGATCAGGCCGAGCAGGACCTCGATGATCCGCTGGTCGACGGCGAACAGCAGTTCCGTGCCGCCCCAGACGCTGACGGCAGCGGCAAGCGCCAGCATCGTATAACGGCGAGCGATCTCGCGCACGCCGCCCATCTGGAGGAACTGGACCAGGTTCAGCACCAGGCCGGAGACCAGGACGAGCGGAACTGCGGCCTTGGGCTCGACCGCGATCGACATGAGCGCGATCGCCACCAGCGGCAGCCCCATGCCGAGCAGGCCCTTGACCGTGCCGGCGAGGCAGAAGACGAGCGCGAAATAGAGATAGAGGATCGGACGGCTCCGGACGACGGCGCGCCCGGTGGGGCGGCCGGGCGGATCGGACCTTAGCCCGGATGTCTCGGCCCGGTCACGACCTGCTTGGCGCAACCTGCACCGGCACCCCTTGCCGCCCCGTTCTTGCTCCCCTGCATTGCGCGCCATAAGTTCTTGCCATGCTGAACGGCAAGACCATCCTGCTGATCGTCACCGGCGGGATCGCGGCTTACAAGAGCCTGATCCTGGTCCGCCGCCTGCGCGAGGGCGGCGCGACGGTCCGCACCGTGCTGACCGCGGCCGGCGAAAAGTTCGTCACGCCGCTGAGCGTCTCGGCGCTCAGCCACGAACAGGTCTACACCGACATGTTCTCGCTGACCGACGAGGCGGAGATGGGCCATCTGCGCCTGTCGCAGGAGGCCGATCTGGTGGTCGTCGCCCCGGCCACCGCCGATATCCTGGCGAAAATGGCGGCCGGCCTGGCGGACGATTTGGCGAGCACCGTCCTGCTCGCCGCCGATGCCCCGATCCTGGTCGCGCCGGCGATGAACCATCGCATGTGGCGCCATCCGGCGACCGTGGCGAACATGGCGGCGCTGGAAGCGCGCGGCGTGCAGCGCATCGGGCCGAACGACGGCTCGCTTGCCGAAGACGAAAGCGGCCCCGGCCGAATGGCCGAACCGGAGGAGATTCTCGCCGCCGTCGAAGCGGCCCTCGGCGCCGCCGCGCACCGGCCGCTCGCCGGTCGCCGCGCGCTGGTGACCAGCGGCCCGACTTACGAGGCGATCGATCCCGTCCGCTTCCTCGGCAACCGCTCTTCCGGCAAGCAGGGCCACGCCATCGCGGCGGCTATGGCGGCGCTGGGCGCGGAAACGGTGCTGGTGACCGGGCCGGTGGCGTTGGCCGATCCGGCGGGAGTCGAGACCGTCCATGTCGAAAGCGCGCGCGAGATGCTGGCGGCCTGCGAGGCGGCGTTGCCCGCCGACATTGCGGTGTGCGCTGCGGCCGTTTCGGACTGGCGGGCCGGGCAGGTGGCCGACCGCAAGATGAAGAAGGAAGACCGGGGTCCGCCCGATCTGCCGCTGACCGAGAACCCGGATATTCTGGCGACCCTCGGCCGTTCCGCCCGGCGACCCGATCTTGTCGTCGGCTTTGCGGCGGAAACCGAGACTGTCGTCGCCAATGCGCAGGCAAAGCGCGCGCGCAAGGGCTGCGACTGGATCGTCGCCAACGACGTCTCGCCCGCCACCGGCACCTTCGGCGGCGACGCCAACCGGGTCCACCTGATCCGCGCCGACGGCGTCGAGGACTGGCCGCGGCTGGCGAAAAGGGATGTCGCGCACCGACTTGCCGCGCGGATTGCCGAAGCGCTGGAGAACGAAAACCGGGAGCCCCTGCGCGCCGAAGCGGCGGAATGACCTGTGCGGCCAGTGCGGCAAGCAATTGAACCTATAACATTAGATGTGTTTGCCCAAAGGAGCACAATATGTCAGTTGTCCCACTAACAACGGAAGGTAACTCCCGCACACTAATAACAAACCAAGAAGAGTTTAGTTTGGAAGGAAGTGCAATTCTTTGCAATGATCTAGATCCTGAGCAGATTGATGAAAAAAGCGATAGTTGCAATATCTGCTATGATCTTCGAGTAGGGAAAATTTTTAGAGATCATAGAGTGGACGGCGGTACTTCTTTAGGAAAAGGAGAAAAAATCAAAATATCGTCAGGTATGGCAGTTATTATAGAAACTGAAGAATGGATTCATGTTCCGAAAGGCGTTTTTGGCCAAGTAACGCCAAAGGTTAGTTTGTTACAGAAAGGAATAACAAACACACACTCGAAAATCGATCCTGGATACCATGGACATTTGCTGGTTACAGTATTTAATCTGGGGAAGAAGGAAGTTTTCCTTAAACGGGGAGACAAATTTTGCTCAATGTTCTTTATTGGTGTCGAAGAAGACGTGCGACCATATAATAAAGGTAGTAAGCAGATTGAAGGAAGAAAGAGCATAGGAATCATTCAAAAATTTTTTGACATCATTCAAAATAACGGTGGTCCATTGGCAATAATTGCTATGATAGTTGCAGTTATATTTTAGAAGATAGACAATAGACCAAGAAGCGGATAACAGGCGAATCTATTCCGCCATGACCGTCACCGACGCCCAGCTCGAACGCTACGCCCGCCACATCGTCCTCGACGAGGTCGGCGAGGAGGGGCAGGAGGCGCTGCTCGCGGCGCGGGTGCTGGTCGTCGGCGCCGGCGGCCTCGGTGCGCCGGTGCTCCAGTATCTCGCCGCCGCCGGTGTCGGCACCCTGGGCGTGGTCGACGACGACACGGTCGACCTGTCTAACCTGCAGCGCCAGATCGTCCACGCCACCGACCGGGTCGGGCAGCCCAAGGTGGAAAGCGCGGCGGCGAGCCTGGCTGCCATCAATCCGGAGGTTGCGGTTCGTCAGATCGGCGAACGGCTCACCGCCGCCAACGCCGAACGCCTGATCGCGGCGCACGACATCGTTGTCGACGGCTCGGACAATTTCGCCACCCGCTACCTGCTGAACGACGCCTGCTTTTTTGCCTGGAAGCCGCTGGTCTCCGGCGCCCTGCTGCGCTTCGAGGGCCAGATCGCAACCTTCAGGGCGTGGCGCGAGGGCGACGACAACCCCTGCTACCGCTGCCTGTTCCCCGAGGCTCCGCCGGCCGGCCTGGTGCCGCGCTGCGAAGAGGTCGGCATCTTCGGCGCCGTCGCCGGCGTGATCGGCACCTTGCAGGCCGCGGAGGTGCTGAAGCTCGTCCTCGGCCTCGGCGAGCCGCTGACCGGCCGGATGCTGCTCTACGACGCCCTCGGCAGCGGCTTTCAGGAACTGAAGGCCCGCCGCGACCCGGACTGCGCCCTGTGCGGCAGCGCGGCGACGATAACGGATTTGTCGGGGCACGCCGATTAGCTTCCGTCGGCCGCCCTACTCCTCCCGGAACCGCCGGGCGATCAGGGCGTCGACCATGGCCTGAACGGTCTCGCCCCGGTGCAGGACGGCGTTCACGCCCTCGCAGATCGGCATTTCGACGTTCAGCCGTTCTGCCATCGCTGTAACGGCCGCGGCAGTCCAGAAACCCTCGGCGAGCGTGTCGCGTGCCGCCAGTACGTCCGCCGGCGTCCAGCTTCTGGCCGGTTCGGCTCCCAGTGCCGCGCCCAGCGACATGTTCCGGCTCTGGAAGGAATTGCAGGTCAGCATCAGGTCGCCGATGCCCGACAGGCCGGACAGGGTCTGCGCCTTGCCGCCCCCGGCGAGCGCGAGGCGGACGGTCTCGGCCAGGCCGCGGGTGACGACGGCGGCGCGCGCGTTCTCGCCCAGCCCGGCCCCGACGACGATGCCGCAGGCGATCGCGATGACATTCTTGACCGCGCCGCCGATCTCGACGCCGACCGGATCGTCGGAGAGATAGATGCGGAAGCGCGGCGCCCCGAGCAGCGCGGCGGCCTTCTTCGCCAGCCAGGGCTCGGTACTGGCGACGGTCACCGCCGCCGGCAGGCCCTGCGCCACCTCGCCGGCGAAGGTCGGGCCGCTCAGCACCGCGAGCGGCCGGCCCGGCAGGGCATTGGCGACGGTCTCGGTCAGCAGGCGCCCGCTCGCCCGGTCGATTCCCTTGGCGCATATGACGAGCGGCGGGCAGTTCGGCAGGGCGGCTAACCGGACGGCCATTGCGCCGAGATGCTGGGCCGGCATCGCCAGCAGGGCCAGTTCCGCGCCCGCGACGGCTTCGGCCAGATCGCCGGTCGGGAAGACGTTCCCGTCGACCGGACGGTCCGGCAGGAACAGGGCGTTGCGCCGGTCGCGCCGGATCGCTTCGACCACTTCCGGCTCGCGCGCCCACAGGTCGACTGTGCAACCGTTGCGCGCGCCGACCATGGCAAGCGCCGTGCCCCAGGCGCCGGCGCCGATGACCGCGATCTTGCTCATGTCGTCGGGCTCACGCGGCGTTCCCGCCCGCCGCGTCGCCGGCCGTTCCG
>FZLR01000114.1 GCA_900197615.1 Rhodospirillaceae bacterium Spongia-Bin9 | reverse complement strand
CGCTGAAGACGATCGAGGTGCCCGTGCTCTTCATCCACGGCAGCAAGGACCGGCACGTCCTGCCGCGCTCGACCGAAATCATGAAGGGGCTGGTCGACGGCGCCGGCGGCAAGTCGACCCGCCTTATCTATGACGGCATCGGCCACGCCCCCTTCATCGAGGACGCCAAACGCTTCAATGCCGACCTGAAGAAGTTCGTATCCGGGCTGTAGGGAACATTCCTCCCCCTCTTCAGAAGGGGAGACCGGGTGGGGGTGGCGCGTCGCGAGACGCGCACGGTGCCCTCGCAGGAAATCGGGCGGGCTTCGCCGGCACGGCACCCCCATCCCCTTCGCTGCGCTCAGGGACTTCCCCCTTTTGAAGAGGGGGAAGGAAATATTACGCGATATCAGCGAGTTGACTTTAATTTTCGAAACGCCAGAAGGACGTTTACTCCCGACGACCGAGCCTTGGCACGATTCGATTGAACGGCCTACCGCCACTGCACGCGGGCGATGGCAAAAGTCGAACAATAGTAGATGTCGCGATCTGTGCCCGGCGTCAGGAACATGCCGTTGGCGAGGCGCGAGCCGGTGCCGATCCGGCTGACGATTTCGCCGGTGCGCATGTCGACGACGATCAGCCCGTCGTCGCCGTCGCGATAGTCGTTGATGACCAGTTCGCCGGTTTCCGGGAACACGACCGGCTGCATCGTCGGCCGGGCATCGACGGTCCAGGCGACGGCGAGGTCGTCTCCGGCCGTCGAGATGCCGGCCAGGCCGCCGTTGATACTGTCCCACGCGATGCAGAGCCCCAGTTCGGGGACGTTGACCGGCGGCGCGATGATGCCGCCACCCGCTGCGTCGAAGGGAGAAATCGCATCGACCCGGCCGTCCTGCAGCGAAATCCGAAGCAGCCGCTGCCGACCGCTCCACGGCGCCGGACGGCGCCAGCTCAGCCGGGCGTCGGGGCCGTCGAAGCGGCCGTTGGGCCGGCGCGAGAAGATCGCCCGCAGGGAATCGATATCGCCATTGTCCATGATCCAGAGGCTGCCGTCGGACAGGCAACCGTCCCAGGCCAGCCCCTGCTCGCCATGCTCGGTCCGGTAGCGCGGCGCCCGGTCCCGGTCGAGCGTCAGCCGGTCCGGTTCGACGCGAATCCGCCAGACGCGCTCGATGCCCGGGATGTAGATGAACTCGCCATCTTCGGTGAGATCGCTGGCGATCCGGCCCATCGAGCCTTCCGGCAACTGCAAGGGCTCGCCGAGCGGTTCCAGTCCGTCGGCCTTGAGCCGCGTCACTGTCGATGGGCCCTGTCCGGCCAGACGCAGGTCCTTGGTTACGATGCTGCCGTCGGACAGGACGAGCAGGCCGTTATGCGCGCCGTCGACCGGCAAGCGCCGCTCGGCGACGACGCGGCAATCCGGGTCCAGCCGGTGTATGTAATTTCCGTTGATCTTGACAATGTCGCCGGATTCGTGTGCCGCGATGGCGCCGCACCAGACATGGTCGCCGCACGGCAGGCGCGGCGACTCGGCCAGCGGTTCGAGGCTCTCCGGGTCGACCCGCTGGAGCCAGCCGAACGGCGGCGGTCCGTGGAACGCCGGCATCGTGCCGCCGAGATACAGTTCGCCCGGCCCCCGCCAGACGAACATGACGTTCCAGCGGTCGCCGGTCCGGGTCGTGACGCGGGGCGTCGCGCCCCGCGCCCGCACGCCGCCCGCCGCGGCCTTCTGGCGCCGGTTGCCGCCGCTTTCGACCGGCCAGGGCGAGGAACGGTAGCCGGGCAGGGGCCCGGCGCGGTCGAGGGCCGTCGATGATTCGATCATGTTACTATCCACCCGAACACGCCGTTATTGCCCCGGAAACATCGCGCGGAGCACATGTTTCTGGATCTTGCCTGCGCCGTTGCGCGGCAGTTCGTCGACGAGTTCGAGCCGCCGCGGAATCTTGAAACCGGCGAGTTCCTTGCGCGCAAACGCCTGCAAGTCCTCCAGCGCGAGGTCGTGTCCGGCCGCGGCGACGACGACGGCGCTGACCGCTTCGCCCCAGCGCTCGTCCGGCAGGCCGATCACCGCGGCATCGGCAATCGCCGGGTGTTTGAGGATCGCGTTCTCGACCTCCGCCGGATAGACGTTCTCGCCGCCCGACTTAATCATGTCCTTGATGCGGTCCGAGAGGAACAGGTAGTCCTCGCCGTCGAGAAAGCCGGCATCGCCTGTGCGGAACCAGCCGTCCCGGACCGCCTCGGCGGTCGCCTCCGGGTTGCGCCAGTAGCCCTGCATGGTCTGCGGCCCGCGATAGACGACTTCCCCGACGGTGCCGGCCGGCAACGGCCGCCCCGCGTCGTCGACAACGGCGATCTCGCCCGACGGCAGGGCCTTGCCGCAGGACAGCAGCCGCTGTCCCTGTGCGATCTGTTCGGGCGGAAGCCGGGTGACCATGCCGCTGGTCTCGGTCAGTCCGTAGACGTGGATCAGGTCGGCCGCGGGCATGACCCGCCGGGCGCGGCCGATCAGTTCTTCCGGCATCGGCGAGGCGCCGAAGATGAGGGTTTCGAGGGAGGGCAGGGTGTCTTCCGCCGCCTCCAGATGCTCGACCGTCATGCGGATGACGGCCGGGACGAGCAGGGTCCGGTTGACCTGGCGTTGCTTCACCGCCGCGACGACCTGGGCGGGCACCATCTCCGGCAGAACGATCGTCGTCGCGCCGCGGACCAGGGCGAACGCGATCAGGTCGATAGCCGCGATATGGAACATCGGCAGGCAGATCAGCATGACGTCGCCGGCCTGCACCGGTCCGAGATGGGCCGCGCCTTCCTCCGCTATCGCTGCGATACTGCGCTGCGCGATCACCGCGCCCTTGGGATGGCCGGTGGTGCCGGAGGTGTAAAGCTGGAGGAACGGGGCATCGGGATCGGCAAGAGGCGGGGCGCCGGTTCCCGCATCCGGAGCGGCCCGCACGAGCGTTTCCAGATCGCTCGCGACATCGAACAGGGGCACGCGGGCGGCGCCGGCTTCGGAAAGGACCTGCCGGCGCGCGCGGTCCACGAAGGCGATCTTCGGATCCGCGTTATCGAAGATGTAGGCGATTTCCGTTGCCGTGAGGCGGATGTTGACCGGCACGAGCACGAAACCGGCCAGCGCGGCGGCCAGCATCAACTCGACGAACCACGGCCCGTTCGCGGCCAGCACGACGACCCGGTCGCCGGACCCGACGCCGCGGTCGCGCAGGGCGGCGGCAAGCGCAAGGGCGCGCGTGCGCAATTCGTCGAACGAGCAATCCGCGCGGTCCTCGAAGACGATTGCAGGGCTGCCGCCGGACGCCGCCACCGTATATTCGAACTGCGCCCAGAAGCCGTTTTCGGCGCTGCTGGCTGGATGCGCCGCGTCTGCTGATGCACTATTGCCTGTCGCTCGGATCATTCCCGGCCCCTAAAGGGAGCGTACACTCATGTGCGCCGCAGATGGTGCGCCTTCGATTTGTTCCCGCAATAGTTCGTCCTGCCGCCCGGTTCCGGCAACTTAAGCGGCAAATACTCCCAGTGTTTCTGTGTAACGGCAGGATCGTCTTCGGAAAACAGGCGGAATTCGGATGTCATATGCTCTACGGCAGCGCCCGGCCCAATGCCAGCTGGCCGGCAGCCCCTGAAACATCGCGCCCGCCGTCGGCCGTTCCGGCTTATCGGGCGCCGAACACGGTCAGGATTTCTTCCAGGGGTTTCTTGATCTTGGCGACGCGGGGCACGGTGGCGTTTTCGGCCGGGTGGCCGACGGCGACGATCATGGTCGGCTTTTCGCTCGGCGGCCGGTCGAGCATTCCGTTCAGGAAATTCATCGGGTTGGGCGTGTGGGTCAGCGCCGTCAGACCCGCGTGATGAAGCGCGGCGAGCAGGAATCCGGTCGCGATGCCCACGCTCTCGGGCACATAGTAGTTTTTGAATTTGGTTCCGTCGTCGAAAGTGCCCCAGCGCTGGGCGAAAACCACGATCAGCCAGGGCGCGATATCCAGGTGGGGCTTTTCCGGCCCGGTGCCGATGGGCTCTAGCGCCTTCAACCATTCGTCGCCTGCGGCGCCGGCGTAGAAGTCCTGTTCTTCGGCTTCCGCGGCCAGCCGGATGCGGTGCTTCGCTTCGGCGTCGGAAATCGCCGCGAAATGCCAGGGCTGGTGATTGGCGCCGCTCGGCGCGGTCCCGGCCGTGCGCACGCATTCCTCGATCACCCGGCGCGGCACCGCCCGTTCGGAGAATTCCCGGACCGAGTGACGCTTTTTCATTCTTTCGAAAAACCTGGCGGCTTCGTCGTGCATCCCGGAATCGTCGAGGTCGATCCGGTCGGGAAGGGCGATCGGCTCGTATTTCAGATTTTCTTTCGCAAACATCGCGGTTTCCTCGGCGATTCCGCCTACGGTTCCTGCTGCGCCGGCCCGGCCTGCGAAGCGCCCGGCTCGTCCTCGCGGAACAGGCGGATTTCGGTCGCCATGCGCTCCTCGCCGCCGCCGGTGCGCACGCCGCGGACCGGGCAGGCGGTGGCGTAGTCGAAGCCGACGGCGGCCCGGACATAGGCGTCGGTCGCGCACACGCCGTTGGCCGCGTCGAAGGAAACCCAGCCCAACCCCCCGACCAGGCATTCGGCCCAGGCATGGCTGGCGCTGAACGCCGCGCCGCCGGCGCCGGTCTCGCCGGTCCACAGATAGCCGCTGACATAGCGCGCCGGGATGCCGAGGCAGCGCGCCGCAGCGATCAGGATATGGGCATGGTCCTGGCACACGCCGCGCCGCTCGGCGAAAGCCTCGCCGGCGGTCGTCTGCACGCTCGTTGAGCCCTCGACATAGGCGACTTCGGCGTGGATCGCGGTCATCAATTCGTGCAGCCCGGCCAGCCGGTCGGTTTCGCAAGCCGGGCGCCATGGTTCTGCGAAGGCCGCGATCCCGGGGTCCGGCCGGGTGTAGCCGGTGGTGCGCAGATAGGCCGTGTCGGGCAGGGCACCGGCAGGCGAGGGCGGCAAGACTCCGGCGGTGTCCGTGGTCTGCACCGTGCCGGCGACGGCGATTTCCAGGGCCGGGCCCGGCCGTTCGACGCTCAGCGTGTGGCAGCGGTTGCCGAACATGTCGGTCCAGGCCGTGAGCGTACCCGGCGCCGAGATGTCCCAGTTCCCGACGGTCTGGCCCGGCCCGGATTGCGGTGTCAGCCGGAGATACTGCGTGCTGCGCCGGGGCGGCCGGTCGTAGGCGTAGGTCGTTGCGCTTTCGATCCGCAGGTGCATGGACGGCTATTCCACGACCGCCGACATCATGAAATCGCTCTGCAGCCGGTCGGCCAGCCGGTTGTTTCGGCGGATGAAATCCTCCAGAAATTCGTGCAGACCGTCGCGGAAGATGTCGTCGATCTTCCCATAGCGCAGGTCGGCGTACAAATCGCCGGCGAGGCGCACGCATTCCAGGCGTTCGGACGGCGCGAGCGGCCCGAGCGTGCGGTCGACCTCGGCGAGGCAGGCGGCAAGGGAGCGCGGAAAGGCCGGGTACAGGATCAACAGTTCGGCGACCCGCCAGGGCGCGATCTCGCGCCGGTAGACGTTACGATAGGCGCGGAAGGCGCTGACCGAGCGCAGGAGCGCGCCCCACTGGTAATAGTCGACCGAACCGCCGGCCTCCTCGCCGCTCGGCAGCAGGACATGGTATTTCACGTCGAGGATGCGCGCCGTGCTGTCCGCCCGCTCGATGAAGGTGCCGATGCGGATGAAATGAAAGGCGTCGTCCTGTAGCGCGGTGCCCACGGTCACGCCGCGGAACAGGTGCGACCGGCTCTTCACCCAGTCGAAGAAGGCGCGCAGGCCCCACGTGTCGAGCCGCGCCGCGTCGAGGTCGGCGATCGCCAGCCAGGTCTCGTTGAGCGCCTCCCACATCTCGCTGCTGATCCGGGTCCGCTCGGCCCGGGCGTTCTCGCGCGCCGCCCGGATGCAGGAGTAGACGCTCGACGGGTTGGCCCGGTCGAGCACCGTGAAATGCAGGACGTTGCTTTGGCTCGCCTCGCCATACTGAGCCCCGAAAGCGGCGGGGTCATTGCCGATTTCTATGGCCGGTTGCCAGTAGAGCGACTCCTTGGGCGCGGCGGACGGCATCAGGGACATGCGATACGACACGTCGAGCACCCGCGCGGCATTCTCGGCCCGCTCGATATAGCGCGACATCCAGTAGAGATTCTCGGCGCTGCGGCTCAGCATGGCCGGTCGCCGCCCGCCGTTCGGGTCGGGCGGGTCATTCGCCCAGCACCCAGGTGTCCTTGGTGCCGCCGCCCTGGGAGGAGTTCACGACCAGGGAGCCTTCCGGCAATGCCACCCGGGTGAAGGCGCCCGGCACCAGAGACGTCGTCTCGCCCGACAGCACGAAGGGCCGCAGATCGACGTGGCGCGGCGCGACGCCGTCCTCGACCAGGGTCGGGCAGGTCGACAGCGCCAGGGTCGGCTGGGCCATGAAAGCGGCCGGATCGGCGAGGATGCGCTGCCTGTAGGCCTCGCGTTCCGCCCGGCTCGCCTTCGGGCCGATCAGCATGCCGTAGCCGCCCGAGCCGTGGACTTCCTTGACCACCAGCTCGTCCAGATGCTCGAGTACATAGCGGCAATCGTCGGGATTGCGCAGCAGGTAGCTCGGCACGTTGGCCAGCACCGGCTCCTCGCCCAGATAGAAGCGGACGATCTCCGGCACGAAGCTGTAGATCGCCTTGTCGTCGGCGACGCCGGCGCCGATGGCGTTGGCCAGCGTCACACCGCCGCTGCGCACGACCGAGAGCAGCCCGGCGACGCCGAGCACGGACTCCGGGTCGAAGGCCAGCGGATCGAGAAAATCGTCGTCGATCCGCCGGTAGATCACGTCGACCCGTTCCGGGCCGCCGGTCGTGCGCATGAAGACCCGGCCGCCGTCGACGAACAGGTCCTGGCCCTCGACCAGCTCGACGCCCATCTGCTCGGCCAGGAAGACGTGCTCGAAATAGGCGGCGTTCAGCCGGCCCGGCGTCAGCAGGACGACCGCCGGGTCCGGCCGCCCGGCCGGCGCCACGGCGCGCAGGTTCTGCAAGAGCCGGTCCGGGTAGCTGCCGACCGGGCGGACGCTCATCCCGGCGAACAGGTCCGGGAACAGCCGCATCGTGGTTTCCCGGTTCTCGAGCATGTAGGAGACGCCCGACGGCGTGCGCAGATTGTCCTCCAGCACGAAGAAATCGTCCGGCCCGGTGCGGACGATATCGATGCCGGCGATGTGGGAATAGACCCGGCCGGGCAGGTCCACGCCGGCCATTTCCGGGCGATAGGCGTCGTTGTCGATCGCGAGGTCCGCCGGAACCTTGCCGGCCCTCAGGATTTCCCGGTCGTGGTAGATATCGTGCAGGAACATGTTGAGCGCCTGAACCCGCTGGATGCAGCCGCGCTCGACAGTCGCCCACTCCTCGGCCGACAGGATGCGCGGCAGTACGTCGAACGGGATCATCCGCTCGGCAGCCGCGCCGTCGCCATACAGGTAGAAGGTGATTCCGAGGCGCCGGAACAGGGCTTCGGCCTCGCCGCGCTTGCGGTGCAGCAGGTCGAGGGGCGTGCTGTCCAGCCAGGCTTGCAGCGCGGCCCAGGCCGGCCGCGGCCCGCCCGCCGGACCGGTCATTTCGTCGAATACGGGACTTGGAGACATGGCCGGGCAGCTAACCATATCGCCGGTTGAGCGTCGAATCGGCGTTCCCGGACTGGTTTCCGTAATTGGCCGGGGTGCTAGGCAACCGTGAGGGACAGGAGTAAAACCGGACCATGCTCACCATGCCGGACCCCGACCGCAACGTGCTCGGCCGGCGCGACGAGATCGTCGCCGCCCTGCGCGCCATCGTGCCCGGCGAAGGGGTGATCGACGACGAGACCGGCCGGCGGCCCTACGAGTGCGACGGGCTCACCGCCTACCGGCAACTGCCGATGGTCGTCGTGCTGCCGGAGACCGTCGAGCAGGTCTGCGCCGTGCTGCGCTACTGCCAAGGCGCGGGCATCCGGGTCGTGCCGCGCGGCGCGGGTACCTCGCTCAGCGGCGGCGCGCTGCCGCTGGAGGACGGCGTGCTGCTCGGCCTCGGCAAGTTCAACCGCATCCTCGACATCGACTATGCCAACCGCTGCGCGGTCGTCCAGCCGGGCGTCACCAACCTGGCGATCACCCAGGCCGTGCAGCAGGACGGCTTCTATTACGCGCCCGACCCGTCGTCCCAGATTGCTTGCACCATCGGCGGCAACGTGGCGGAGAATTCCGGCGGCGTGCACTGCCTGAAATATGGGCTCACGACCAACAACGTCCTCGGCGTCCAGATGGCAATGATGGACGGCACGCTAATCCGGCTCGGCGGCAAGCATCTCGATGCGGCGGGCTACGATCTGCTCGGCCTCACCGTCGGTTCCGAGGGGCTGCTCGGCGTCGTGACCGAGGTGACGGTGCGCCTGCTCAAGGCGCCGGAGACCATGCGCGCGCTGCTGATCGGCTTCCCGTCCAGCGCCGCCGCCGGCGCCACGGTCGGCGCGATCATCGGCTCGGGCATCGTCCCGGCGGGGATCGAGATGATGGACCGGCCGGCGATCCACGCCGCCGAGGAATTCGTCCATGCCGGCTATCCGCTGGATGTCGAGGCGCTGCTGATCGTCGAGCTCGACGGGCCGGCGGCCGAGGTCGACCATCTGATCGAGCGGGTCGACGGCCTGGCGCGCGGGCAGGGCGCGACGGAAATCCGCGTCAGCCGGACCGAGGAGGAGCGGGTCGCCTTCTGGGCCGGGCGCAAGAACGCCTTCCCGGCGGTCGGCCGCATCTCGCCGGACTATTACTGCATGGACGGCACGATTCCCCGCGCCCGCTTGCCCGAGGTGCTGGACCGGATGAACGAAATGTCGGCGCATTACGGCCTGCGCGTCGCCAACGTCTTCCACGCCGGCGACGGCAACCTGCATCCGCTGATCCTCTACGACGCCAACGTGGCCGGCGAACTGGAGCGGGCCGAGGAATTCGGCGCCGATATCCTCAAGCTGTGCGTCGAGGTCGGCGGCGTGCTGACCGGCGAGCACGGCGTCGGCGTCGAGAAGCGCGACCTGATGGGCGAGATGTTCAGCGAGGACGATCTCAAGCAGCAGCAGCGCGTGAAATGCGCCTTCGATCCGGACCAGCTGCTCAACCCCGGCAAGGTCTTCCCCCGGCTGCACCGCTGCGCCGAACTCGGCCGTGTCCACATCCACGGCGGCCAGACGCGATTTCCCGACCTGCCGCGGTTCTGACCGCCGTGACCGAGAGCCTCTCACCCAGGTCCCATGACGATATCCTCGACGCCGTCCGCTGGGCGGTCGCCGAAAAGGCGCCGCTGGAGGTCGTCGCCGGCGGCACCAAACGGGGGTGGGGCAAGCCGCTCCGGACCAACCATGTGCTCGACCTGTCGGCCCTCGCCGGCATCCGCCTCTATGAGCCGGAAGAGCTGATCCTGCAGGCCGCAGCGGCAACGCCGCTCGCCGAGGTCGAGGCGGCATTGGCGCAAAGCAGTCAGCAGCTAGCCTTCGAGCCGCCGGATTTCGGGCCGCTGTTCGGCCGCCCGGCCGGGCGGCAGACGCTGGGCGGCGCGCTCATGGCCAACCTTGCAGGGCCGCGGCGCATCAAGGCCGGTGCGGCGCGCGACCATTTCCTCGGCTTTGTCGGCGTCAGCGGCCGGGGCGAGACCTTCAAGTCCGGCGGCCGGGTGATGAAGAACGTCACCGGCTACGATTTGTGCAAGCTGATGGCGGGCTCGTTCGGCACGCTGGGTGTGCTGAGCGAAGTGACGGTTAAGGTGCTGCCGGCGGGCGAGAAGACGCGCACGGTGCTGGTTTGCGGCCTGGACGACGAGCCGGCGGCAGCGGCCATGGCGGCGGCGCTCAATTCGTCCCACGAAGTGTCCGGCGCGGCCCATCTGCCGGCCGGGATCGCGGCGCAGTCGGCGGTCGGCTATGTCCGCGATCCCGGAACATCGGTCACCGCCGTCCGCGTCGAGGGGCCGGGGCCGTCGGTCGAGCACCGCTGCGCGGCGCTGCGCACCCTGCTCGGGGCATGGGGCGCGACGGAGGAACTGCACGGCCGCAACTCTGCGGCCCTTTGGTCCGAGGTGCGGGATGTCTCGTATTTCGCCGAAGAGCCGATGAGGGCGGTCTGGCGCCTGTCGGCCCCGCCCGCCGCGGCCGCCGGTTTTCTTCCCGGCCTTGTGCGGGATACCGGCGCCGACCATTTCGCCGACTGGGGCGGCGGGCTGGTCTGGCTATCCGCATCGCCCGACGAAGCCGCGGCAGACCGGATTCGCGTTGCCGCCGACAGCTGCGGCGGCCACGCCACGCTGGTGCGCGGGCCGGACGCGCTGCGCGCTGCGGTCCCGGTGTTCCAGCCCCAGCCGGCGCCGGTCGCCGCGCTGAGCGAGCGATTGCGCGAGCAGTTCGACCCCAACGGCGTGCTCAACCCCGGCAGGATGGGGTAGGGCATGCAGACGAACTTCACCCTGGCGCAGCTTGCCGACCCGGCGATCGAGACGGTCAACGGCATCCTGCGCTCCTGCGTGCATTGCGGCTTCTGCACCGCGACCTGCCCGACCTATGTGCTGCTCGGCGACGAGCTCGACAGCCCGCGCGGCCGCATCTACCAGCTGAAGAGCTTCCTCGAGGACGACCGCGCGCCGACCGCCGAAGAGGTCAAGCACATCGACCGCTGCCTCTCGTGCCTGAGCTGCATGACGACCTGCCCGGCCTCGGTCCACTACATGCACCTGGTCGATCACGGCCGGGCGCATATCGAGGAGAGATACGAGCGCCCGCTCATCGACCGGCTGACCCGCTCCTTCATCGCCCTGGTGCTGCCGCAGCCCGGCCTGTTTCGCGGGATGCTGATCGCCGGTTCGCTGGCGCGGCCGTTCCGGGCACTCATGCCGAAGCGGCTGCGCACCCTGCTGGACCTGCTGCCGGCAACGGTGCCGGGGCCGGGCTGGGCCGACCGGCCCGCGGTCTTCCCGGCAGAAATTTCGACGCCGGGCGCGTCCCGGCCGCCGCGCGTCGCCATGCTGGCGGGCTGTGCCCAGCAGGTGCTCGGGCCGCAGGTCAACGAAGCTGCCGTGCGGCTGCTCAACCGGCTCGGCGTCGAGGTCGTTGTTGCCCGCCCGCACGGCTGTTGCGGTGCGCTCGTGCATCATATGGGCCGGACCGAAGCGAGCCACGCCCAGGCCAGGGCGATGATCGACGCCTGGATCGCCGAGGCCGACGGCAAGGGGCTGGACGCCATCGTCGTCAACGCCTCCGGCTGCGGCACGACGCTCAAGGATTACGGCCACATGTTCCGGGGCGATCCGGCCTGGGCCGAAAAGGCGGCGCGGGTCTCCGCCCTGGCGCAGGACATTACGGAGTTTCTCGCCGGCCTGGACATGAGCGCGGCGCGCGCGCCGGCGGACCTGGCCGTGACCTACCATTCGGCCTGCTCGATGCAGCACGGCCAGCAAATCGGGTCAGCGCCGGTCGACCTGCTGCGCAACGCCGGCTTCGCGGTCAAGGAACCGCAGGAAGGCCATTTGTGCTGCGGCTCGGCGGGCACCTACAACATGTTGCAGCCGGAACTTGCCGGCCGCCTGAAGGCGCGCAAGATCGCCAATCTGCAGCAGACGCAGCCCGATGCGATCGCCACCGGCAATATCGGTTGCGCGATGCAGCTTGCCGGCGACGCGGGCGTTCCGGTCGTCCACACGGTCGAGTTGCTCGACTGGGCCGCGGGCGGTCCGCAGCCGGGGCTCAGAAACCCTGACGCCAGGCTGCCAGGACGGTGAGGTCGGCGGGCGACGCCGCGTCGTGGCCGGGATGCAGGGTCCAGGTCGCGCCCAGGCGCAGGGCGCCGCCGGTCGCCAGGCGCTTCTGCC
>FZLR01000242.1 GCA_900197615.1 Rhodospirillaceae bacterium Spongia-Bin9 | reverse complement strand
GCGCCCCCGCCGGCGCGACTCCGCCCCCCGGCCCCGGCCCCGCCTCTATCTGGCGGCTGCGGCCGGCAATCGCTCCCGCCGGGCGCACATACTTGCGGCCTGGTGGCGGCTGGCAGCCGGCGCAGCGGCGCGGGGCGATGACGGCGCCGAAATTCTGGCGGCGCAAATGACCGTACCGTTTCTGAGGAACATCGACCCGTCGCCGGCCTATCAGGACCACGCGGCGCATATCGCGCGGGCCTGGTTCGCAACCGGGCGGATCGGGGAGGCTTTCGCCTGGTACCGGTTCCTGAAGGCCGCGCCGTTCCGCAATCCCGCCGATCTGCACCGGATAACCGTGCCGGCGCTCCTCGCCGCGCGGGCGACCGCGGCGACCCCCGAGATCGTCAAGTCCTGGATCGGGTTCAAACGCTGGACCGACCGGAAGAACGCCGCCGTGCATCTGGCCGATCTGAAGGCGTTGCTCGACGGACTCGGGCGGGCGGGCGACATCCCCCGGCTGTGGCGCCGCGAATCGGCGGAAGAAAGGAAGGCGGATCGGACGGCACGCCCCGATCGCGATGCCGCCCTGCTGCAAGCCGCAGCCGGCGGGCGGCCCGGCCTGACGGTCCTGCGCATCCTTACGCTGGCGAACGGCCGGTCGCTGCGCCGCATTCCGCGCCGGCTCCTGCGCGATGCCGTGTTCGGCCTGCGCGCGGTCGGGCTCGGCCGCGAGGCCCGCCGGCTCGCCCTCGAAGCCGCCCTGGTCCGCCAGCTCTGAAGCGCACAACGGGGAATGCGCCGCTCGCCATGACAACCGGCCTGCCGCCCACGGTCGACCTGTTCGAGGAAATGCTGCGCGCCGAGCGCGGCGCCGCGGACAATACCGTCGCGGCCTACCGGCGCGACCTTGCGCATCTGGCGGCTTTCCTGTCGGGAGAGGGCGCGATCCTCGACAGCGCCGGTACGGCGGACCTGCACGCCTATCTGGCAGCGCTCGACCGGGCCGGCATGGCGCCGCGGACGGCCGCCCGCCGGCTTTCCGCCATGCGCCAGTTCTACCGGTTTCTGTACGCCGAAGGCCGCCGGCAGGACGATCCGACCGCAACGCTCGACTCGCCGAAGCGCGGCCGCCCGCTGCCCAAGCTCCTGTCCGAAGATCGGGTCGACGACCTGCTGCGGGCCGCCGGCGCACGGCCGGGGGCGGACGGTGTGCGGCTCGCCGCACTCATGCAGCTGCTCTACGCAACCGGGATGCGCGTCAGCGAACTGGTCGGCCTGCCGCTGGCCGCGGCAGTGCGCGATCCCCGCCTGATCCTGGTGCGCGGCAAAGGCGGCAAGGAACGGCTGGTACCGCTGAACGAGGCGGCGCGCGAGGCCGTGCAGGCCTGGGTCGAGGTGCGCGCAGGAAACCCGCGCCTCGCCGCCTCGCCCTTCCTGTTTCCGTCGCGTTCCGGCGCCGGGCATCTGACCCGCCACCGCTTCGGCCAGCTCGTGAAGGAACTGGCAGCGGCTGCGGAGATCGACCCGGCGAAGGTGTCGCCCCATGTCCTGCGCCATGCTTTCGCGACCCACCTGCTGAACCGCGGCGCGGACCTGCGCAGCGTCCAGCAGATGCTCGGCCACGCGGATATCTCGACGACCCAGATCTACACCCACGTCCTGGACGAGCGCCTGCGCCAACTGGTCGAGCGCCATCACCCGCTCGCCAAACCGCCGGCGGAATAGCCGTCCGGAAGGCTACCGGCCGGCGCGACACTTTCGTGAGTCCGGGCATCGGAGCGTGCCTCCTATGGTGCGCCGCACCGTCCCCGTTCCAGCAGGCCCCCGCCATGTCCCATACCCAGATCGCGCCCGCGCCCGCGCGGCTCAACCGCAGCGAACTCGCCGTTCCGGGCTCCAGCCCCCGCTTCTTCGAGAAGGCGGCGGCCGGCGACGCCGACATCGTTTTTCTCGATCTCGAAGACGCCGTGGCGCCGGACAAGAAGCCGGAGGCCCGCAGGAACGTCATCCAGGCGATCGGCGATTGCGACTGGGGCGAGAAAACCCTGTCGGTGCGGATCAACGGGCTCGATACGCCCTACATGTATCGCGACATCGTCGACCTGCTGGAGACCTGCTCCGAACGGCTCGACCTGATCATGATCCCGAAACTCGGCACGGCCGCCGACGTCTACACCGTCGATGCCCTGGTCACCCAGGTCGAGCTGGCGATGGGGCGCAGGAAACGCGTTGGCTTCGAGCTGATTATCGAGACCGCGCTCGGCATGCAGAACATTACCGAAATCGCCGCCGCGAGCCCGCGCAACGAAAGCCTGCATTTCGGCGCGGCCGACTATGCCGCCTCGACCCGGATGCGCACGGTCCAGATCGGCGGCGCCAACCCGGACTACGGCGTGCTGACCGATCCGGACGAGAACGGCCGCCGCGATTTCCATTGGGCCGACATGTGGCATTACGAGATCACGCGCATGGTCGTCGCCGCGCGGGCCAACGGGCTGCGGCCGTGCGACGGGCCGTTCGGCGATTTCCGCGACGCCGAGGCATTCGCCGCCCACGCCAAACGCGCCGCGGTGCTGGGCTGCGACGGCAAATGGGCGATCCATCCGAGCCAGATCGGCCTGGCCAACGACATCTTCACGCCGCCGGCCGGCGAGGTCGATAAAGCCCGGGCGATTATCGCGGCCATGAAGGAAAGCGAAGCCGCCGGCGCCGGCGCCGCAGCCCTCGACGGCAAGCTGATCGACTACGCCTCGATCCGCCAGGCCGAGCATCTCGTGACGATGGCGGATGCAATCGCGGCGAAGGGGTGAGGCGGGCTTCCTACCGAAACGCGCATCTTGTGCGATAATTCCTTCCCCTTCTTCAGACTGGGAAAGCAAGGCGGTCCCCCCTCCCC
>FZLR01000113.1 GCA_900197615.1 Rhodospirillaceae bacterium Spongia-Bin9 | reverse complement strand
CTCCGGCTCGCTGATCACGGCGCGCTGCGCCGGCGAGCAGGGCCGCGACGTGTTCGCCGTGCCCGGCTCGCCGCTCGATCCGCGCTGCACCGGCGCCAACGGCCTGCTGCGCGACGGCGCCATCCTCACCGAAAACGCGGAGGATATCCTGCAGGTCCTGCAACCCGGATTGCGCGAACCGCTTGGCCGCGCGGCGACAGCCGAACCGCCGCTGGATGTGGCGCCCCGGGCCGCAGACCTCGAGGTCGCAGACGCCCGCCGCTCGCTGGCCGACTTCCTGTCGCCGGCGCCGACTCCGGTCGACGATCTGGTGCGCGAGTTCAGCGACGATTCGGCAGCGGTCGCAGCCGCCCTGCTCGAACTGGAACTGGCCGGCAGGCTCGAACGCCACCCCGGCAACCGCGTCGCGCTGGTTGCGGCGTAAATCCGGAATGGAGGAACTCTATGCGGCCGGTCACCGGATGCCTGACGCCAACTCCGGTATCCGGAAAACGGGCGGCGGCTCAAGCGGCGTAAGTCTCGACGACGAGTTCGCGGCCGAGCGCGTGCAACGCCTTGTGGATCCGGTTGGCCGAACTGCGATGGCGCGGGTCGAGCATCCGGCGTACGGCTTTCTCGTCGACGCCGAGGCGGGCCGCCAGGGCGACCCGGGTGACGCCGCTCTCGCGCAGCGCGACCGCCAGCGCCGCCTTGGCCGCCGTTTCGGCAGGTACGGCGACCGGATATTCGCCGGCCCGTCGCGGGCTGGGCACCGGAATCGGGTCGGTGCGATTGATACGTCCGGCAATCGCTTCCTCGAGAGCGTCGGCTGCCTCGGTAAGGGCTTCGGCAATGTCACCGCCGGAGGTCAGGCATTCTGGCAGATCGCGAAACGAAACGACGAGCTCGCCTGTGGAATCGGGTCGCAGTCGCGCCGGATAGGTGAATCTCATGGCTGCCTCCCTGTGCAAGGATCAACGAAAGTCGCTACGCGTAAGGCCCAATTGGCGAATCATCGCGGACAACAGGCCGGGCGCTATTTCTTTGCGCCGATCCTTAACGATGGTGAACATGCTACCGTAGTACAGCGTGATATGACTTCCCCTGCCGCGCTCGGTGTCGATACGGACTGCCACACCGCGCGTCCGGCCGATCACCCTAACCCGATCGATGAAGTCCCTGCCCTTCATCCATGCGGACATAGGTCGCTTATGTCCGATTGTTAACCCATTTCGGACACTATTGACCGAAAATCGCACTGAACAACAATGCAGACGGCAAAACGCTTGACGCCGCGACGCCGCCGTCCCATGTGCGGGGCCGGCCGGTGCGGCGCCCCGCATCGCCCGCAAACGGATGATTGAGCCGCCATGAACGTCGTCGTCGTCGAATCCCCGGCCAAGGCGAAAACCATCAACAAGTATCTCGGCGCGGGCTGGCAGGTGCTGGCCAGCTACGGCCATGTCCGCGATCTCGCCGAGAAGGATGGTTCGGTCGATCCGGACGGCGGTTTCGCGATGACCTGGCAGGTCGATGCGCGCGCTAAGAAGCGGATCGAGGAAATCGCGAGCGCCGCCAGACAGGCCGATACACTTATCCTGGCCACCGATCCGGACCGGGAAGGCGAAGCGATTTCGTGGCATGTCCTGGAGCTTCTGAGGCAGAAGCGCGGGCTGAAAGAACTGGACGTCCGCCGCGTCGTCTTTCACGAGATCACGCGCGACGCCGTCCGCCAGGCCATGGAAAATCCGCGCGCGATCGACCGGGATCTGGTCGACGCCTATCTGGCGCGCCGGGCGCTCGATTATCTGGTCGGCTTCCATCTTTCGCCGGTGTTGTGGCGCAAGCTGCCGGGCGCACGCTCGGCCGGCCGGGTTCAGTCGGTCGCCCTGCGCCTGGTGTGCGAGCGCGAAGACGAGATCGAGCGTTTCCAGTCGCAGGAATACTGGTCGGTCGATGCCGATTTCCTGACTCCGCGGCGCGACCGTTTCACCGCCCGGCTGACCCATCTCGACGGCGAAAAGCTGGGCCGGCTTGCGATTGCCAGCGAGGCCCAGGCCGGCGCCGCCGTCGCGGCGATCGAATCGGCGTCCTTCGCCTGTGCCAGTGTCGAACGCAAGCAGGTCCGGCGCAATCCGGCGCCGCCCTTCACGACCTCCACCCTGCAGCAGGAAGCGTCGCGCAAACTGCGCATGAGCGCAGACCGGACCATGCGCATCGCCCAGCGCCTTTACGAAGGCGTCGATATCGGCGGAGAAACCGTCGGCCTGATCAGCTACATGCGCACCGATTCGACGTCGTTGTCCGGCGAAGCGATCGGCGGCTGCCGACGCCTGATAGAACGCGACTATGGCGGCGACTATCTGCCGGCAAGTCCGCGCCAATACCGGACGAAAGCGAAGAATGCCCAGGAAGCGCATGAGGCGGTTCGGCCGACCGACCTGTTCCGCCGGCCGGCCGATATGGCCCGCCACCTTACCGACGAGCACGCAAAACTCTACGAGTTGATCTGGAAACGCACCGTCGCCTCCCAGATGGCGAGCGCCGTGCTCGACCAGGTGACGGCCGATATCGCCAGCGCCAACCGGATGACCCGGTTGCGCGCCACTGGGTCGACAATCCGGTTCGACGGCTTTCTGAAGCTCTACCGCGAAGGCCGGGACGAACCCGCGGACCGCGATCCCGAACGGGAGCGGGACAAGCCGGACGACGAGAACCGGATGCTGCCGGAAATCCGGGACGGCGAGGCCATGGACCGGACAGCGGTGCGCCCGGCGCAGCATTTCACCCAGCCGCCGCCGCGCTATACCGAAGCCAGTCTGGTCAAGAGGCTCGAGGAACTCGGCATCGGCCGGCCCTCGACCTACGCCTCGATCCTCAAGGTGCTGCAGGACCGGGACTATGTCCGCCTGGACCGCCGGCGCTTCCATCCGGAAGACCGCGGCCGGGTGGTTACCAGCTTCCTGACCAATTTCTTCGGCCGCTATGTCGAATACGGGTTTACCGCCGGTCTGGAGGAACAGCTCGACATCGTCTCGGACGGCCGGACCGACTGGAAAAAGCTGCTGCACGACTTCTGGACCGCCTTCAGCGCCTCGATCGCAGATGCGATGGAACTCGACCGGACACGGGTGATCGATGCGCTGGACAAAGCGCTTGGGCCGCATTTCTTTCCGTCCCGCGAGGATGGCGCCGACCCGCGCGGCTGCCCGGCTTGCGACGGTGGCCGGCTCGGCCTGAAGATCGGGCGCAATGGCGGTTTCATCGGCTGCTCGAACTATCCGGCCTGCCGTTTCACCCGCCCGCTCGCCGTGGTCGACGACAGCGTGCGCGAAGCTGCCGCCGCGACCGGCGACCGGCTGTTGGGGCCGGATCCGGCAAGCGGCGCAGCGATCGAACTGAAGACCGGCCCCTACGGCCCCTATGTCCAACGCGGCGGAGCCGCGGGAACCGACAAGCCGGAACGTACATCCCTGCCGCGCGGGCTGGACCCGGATTCGGTCGATCTCGCGATCGCGCTGAAACTGTTGTCCCTGCCGCGCGAAATCGCGACCCATCCGGCCAACGGCAAAGCCATTACGGGCGCTATCGGACGATACGGTCCCTATGTCCGGAACGAAGGTGTGTATGCGAACCTGGACTCCTGGGAGGAATTGTTCGAAATCGGCGCGAACCGGGCCGTTGCCTTGCTTGCGGAGGCCCGGCAGAAACGCAACGGCGGCGAACAGCGCGCGCTCGGCGAGCACCCGGAGAAGAAGGCGCCCGTCACGACCGGCGCCGGCCGCTACGGTCCGTTCGTCAAGGTCGGCCGCACTTATGCCAGTCTGCCCAAAGACATGACCGTCGACTCGGTGACGCTGGAACAGGCCGTCGACCTGCTGGCGCCGAAACTGGCGAAATCCGGCGGCCGGAAACCGGCGGGGGGAAAGAAGCGGACAGCCAGGAAAGCCCCGGCGAAGAAAAAGACGGCGGCGAACGAGCCGGACCCCGCCAAATCGGCGAACCCGGCCGCTGAATGAGGCCGGCCCGGGCGCCGGCACGGTCGCCGGCACGGTCTAGCAGGCGCAGCGCGTCGGGCACGGAAAGAAGACAGCATGACGGGCAAGCGATCCGCCAGGCCGAGGGGCGCCGGCCCCTTTCCGACCCGCGATCGGGTGCTCGAATTCATCCGCGAGAGCGACGCCCCGGTCGGCAAGCGCGAGATCGCCCGGGCGTTCCGCCTGACCGGCCCCGACCGCGTCCGCCTGCGCGACCTGCTGAGGAAAATGAAAGAGGAAGGCCTGCTGCCGGAGGGCCGGCGGCGCCGGCCGGTCGGTGCCCTGCCCGAGGTTACCGTGATCGAGGTGACGTCGGTCACCGCCGACGGCGACGTCATGGCGGCGCCGCTCCGCTGGGACGGCGAGGGCGCACCGCCGCCGATCCGGCTGCTGCCGGAACGGGGCCGCCCGCCGGGCGTCGGCGACCGGGTTCTGGCGCGCCTTTCGGGATTCCCGGACGGCTCCTGGACGGCCCGTACCATGAAACGGCTGGACCGTGCGCCAGGCCGGGTGCTGGGCATCTTCCGCACAGACACCGGCGGCGGCCCGTTCGGCGGCCGGCTGATTTCGATCGACCGGCGCGCCCGCCACGAGATCGCGATTCCGCGCGGGATGGAAGGCGAGGCCCGGGACCGCGATCTGGTCGAGGTCGAGATCGTTCCCGGCAAGCCGCTGGGCCCGCGGCTCGGCCGGGTCGCGGAGAATTTCGGCTCGGCGGCCGGCCCGCATTCGGTCAGCCTGATCTGCATCCACAGCCACGGCATCCCGCACGCTTTTCCGCCGGAAGCGCTCGATGAGGCGGCGCGGCTCGAACCGGCGTCGGACGACGGCAGGCAGGATCTGCGCGCCCTTCCGCTGGTCACCATCGACGGCGAGGATGCGCGGGATTTCGACGACGCGGTCTGGGCCGGGGCGGATACCGCGCCGGACAATCCAGGCGGATGGAAGCTGATTGTCGCGATCGCCGATGTCGCCCGGTATGTCCGGCCCGGCCGGCCGCTCGACCTCGAAGCGCTCAAGCGCGGCAACTCGGTGTATTTTCCCGACCGGGTCGTGCCGATGCTGCCGGAGCGCCTGTCCAACGACCTCTGTTCCCTGCGCCCTGACGAGGACCGGGCTTGCGTTGCGGCGTATTTGACGATCGATTCCCGCGGCAGGCCGGTCCGGCACCGGTTCGAGCGCGCTGTCATGCGCTCGGCGGCCCGGCTGACCTACGAACAAGTGCAGCGCGCCCACGACGGCGATCCGGACCCGGCGGCGACGCCGATTCTTGCTTCGGTCATAACGCCGCTTTACGGGGCCTACATCGCGCTCGCTGCAGCGCGGGCCGACCGCCAGACTTTGGAGCTAGACCTTCCGGAGCGGCAAATACGGCTCGACGAGGCCGGCCGCGTGACCGACATCTGGCCGTCGCCGCGTTTCGACAGCCACCGCCTGATCGAAGAGTTCATGATCGCCGCCAACGTGGCGGCGGCCGAGCACCTGGCGCACCGCAGCAAGCCCTGCATGTACCGGATCCACGAGCCGCCTGCGGCCGACGGGCTGGAATCCCTGAGGCTGGCCCTGGGCGATATGGGCGTGTCGCTGCCGGCGAGCGGCCTGAGGCCGGCCGACCTCAACCGCATACTGGCGCAGACCGCCGGATTGCCCCAGGGCCGGACAATCCACGAGTTGATCCTGCGCGCCCAGAGCCAGGCGGCCTACAGCCCGGAAAACCGGGGCCATTTCGGCCTTGCCCTGACGCGCTATGCCCATTTCACCTCGCCGATCCGCCGCTATGCCGATCTGCTGGTCCATCGCGCCATTGTCGGCGGTCTCGCCGAGAGCCGGGCCGGCAGCCGGGGCGGCGGCCGGGGCGACGGTTTGCCGGCCGGCGCAGAAGGCGCAATGCGGGATTGGGGCGAGCGGATATCCTCTGCCGAACGCCGGGCCATGGCGGCGGAGCGCGATGCCGCCGACCGCTATATGGCCGCTTTCATGCAAGACCGGATCGGCGCCGCATTCGACGCAACCGTTTCCGGCGTCACCCGGGCCGGCCTGTTCGTCACTCTTGTCGAGAACGGCGCCAGCGGGCTGATACCCATGAGCCGGATACCGGACGACCGGTTTCGTTCCCGCGGCAGGAAGCGTCGACCCGGCGGTGCGGACCGAAACCTCGCCGTGCAGATCGGCGAAACGGTGCAGGTACGGCTGCGCGACGCCGCGCCGGTGACCGGCGGACTGTTGTTCGACTTACTGGAGGGCGGGAAAATGCCGAAACATAGACGCAAACGATAGCCGCAATCCGGACGATAGCAGTCAAGATATTAAAGACGCAATTTAACCAAATCATTCAACTCATTGAAATACTGATAAAATACTTCTAGAAAGCGATTGACAATTCATCCAGGTGGGCGAATCTTTCCACATGCAGGAGACCGGGCATAGCCGCGGTTGGACAGGATTGGCGTTTCGGCGCTCCCTGCACCCGGACGGGATGAAGTGCGGAGAACCGCATGGCGCGGTATGACCGGGCTCAAGATTCCAACCGACGATCGATCGGGCGCTTCATGACCCGCTGGAGCTTGCGATACGTCATCGCTTTTCTTCTGGTCGCCGCAACGGCCTGCGCGAGCCGAAGCGATCTTACTTCGGCACCGCTTTCCGAGGGCGGCGAATCGGTTATCGGCGCCGGTTACCGATTCATAGAAACCCGCTATATCCGCGACGTACCGATCCGGGTTGTAGCGGTATCGGGCCTGCGCGGCATGTCGAAGATCGACCCCAAGGTGCAGGCAAATCCGATTGGCGACAGAATCGCCATCCACCATAACGGAGCGATCGTGGCGTACCTGAAACAGCCGGAAGCCGGCGACATCCGCGGCTGGGCCGGTGTCACCGTGCGGGCTTTCGAAATTGCAGGAAAGCAGTCGGTCAGGATCCGCAATGCCCAGCCGGAAGAGGTCTATCGCGCCGTCTTCCGCGCGGCCTTGCAGTCGCTCGACCGCTATTCACGGTATTCGACCGCTGCCGAAGCCCGGGAGAACCGGGCCATCCGCGAAGGCTATGGCGGCATAGGCGTTACCATCCGCGCCGAAAAGGGTATTGCGCGGATCGTTTCGGTAATGCCCGGCACACCCGGCGCCAAGGCCGGCCTCAAGGACGACGATATCATCGCGGCAATCGCGGGAGTTCCGCTTCGGGGCAAGAGCCTGAATTATGTCGTCCGGCGCCTGCGCGGACCGCGCGGCAGCGAAGTCCGGCTGACGGTGCGGCGCGCGGCGCAAAAACAACCGCTCACGATCGACGTTACCCGCGCGTTCATCGTACCGCAGACTGTCATGGCGCGCCGTGCGGGCAATGCCGTCTATCTCCGGATCGTCCGGTTCGGCAGCGACACGGCCCGAAAGACAGAGGGAACGGTGGCGCGGCTGCGCACAAAGATCGGCAAGCGCAAGCTGAGAGGCGCCATCCTCGATCTGCGCAACAATCCGGGCGGACTGCTGGAACAGGCAATCCGTATTTCGGACCTGTTCCTGGACGACGGAGAGATCATGGAATCCCGCGGTCGCCATCCGAAGAGCCGTCGACGCTATGGTGCACGCTATGGCGATGTCTTGCGCGGCAAGCCGATCGTGGTGCTGGTAAACAGCCGTACCGCATCTTCTTCGGAAATCCTTGCCGCAGCGTTGCAGGACAATGGCCGCGCCGTCGTGGTGGGCAGCAATTCCTTCGGCAAGGGCACAGTGCAAAGTGTCGCCTCCCTGCCCAACGAGGGCGAAATTATCATGACCTGGTCGCGTTTCCATGCACCTTCGGGCTACACGTTGCAGGGTTTGGGCGTACGGCCGAACATTTGCACCGGCAGCGACCGGCGGGATGCAGGCGCAGCGCGACGGGCGATCGCCCGGCTGGTTGCCGGCGAGACCGCGTCGGCCGCTGCATTCCGCACCTGGCGCCGGCAATACGAACCGAAAGCGGAAGGTCTCCGTGCCCTGCGTGCAGCCTGCCCGGGACGCGCCCTTGGCGGCCTGCCGGATGTGGAGTTGGAAATCGCCCGGCGCCTGCTGGAGACCCCGCGCCTGTACCGGCTGGCCCTGGCGGCCTCGGCGCCGGAACCGGATCGCGCTTCGACCGGGCAGGAACGCGCCGAAGACGACCTGATCGACGCGACAAACCTGCGTTAGAGGCGCTCCCGGCATCCGGTTGACAGGCGCAGGGGGGTCCCTATGTTCTGCGCCCTGACGCTACACCTCGAGCCTGGCGCCCCAACGGCTGTCGGGCGGAGTATTGGAACCATGCCCAAGCGCCCCAACACACAGCAGATCAAGCTCGTCAGCACGGCCGACACCGGCTACTACTACGTCACGTTCAAGAACCCCAAGAACACGACGGAGAAGCTGGAGAAAAAGAAATACGACCCCGTCGCGCGCAAGCATGTGCTGTTCAAGGAGGCCAGGATCAAATAAAGCCGAGGCGGACCGCCCGGTCCGGCCGGACCCGTATCGGAAGGAAGCGCCGCCGGCCCCGGTGGCGCTTTTGCTTTGTATCGGGCGCAGGAGCCCGCCTGGATTTGTGATAGGCTGCCAGCCGCGCAACAGGTGACGCTGCACCGCCGATGACCGCCTTCTGCCGCGATTGCGATACCCTGCTCGCTGAGGCCGGTGAGGAAGGCGCCGCCACCGTGCCCCGCCGGTGCATGGCTTGCGGCAGCCGGCGCATCGCCTGCCATGACGAGCTGTTTGCGCTCGACATCGCCCATATCGATTGCGACGCCTTTTACGCCAGCGTCGAGAAACGCGACGATCCAGCGCTCCGCGACAGACCGGTGATCGTCGGAGGCGGCCGGCGGGGCGTGGTTTCCGCGGCCTGCTACGTCGCCCGTATCGACGGGGTCCATTCCGCCATGCCGATGTTCAAGGCGCTCAAGGCCTGCCCCAACGCCGTGGTGATTCGGCCCAATATGGCGAAATACCAGGCGGTCGGCAGGGAAATCCGCCGCATGATGGAGGATCTCACCCCTGCAGTCGAACCGGTTTCCATCGACGAGGCCTTTCTCGACCTGTCCGGAACGGCGCGGCTGCACGGTGCGCCGGCAGCTGTGGTGCTGGCCGGGCTGGTCCGTCGCATCGAACGGGAGGCCGGCGTGACCGCTTCGGTGGGGCTGAGCTACAACAAGTTCCTGGCCAAGGTCTCTTCCGACCTCGACAAACCGCGCGGCTTTTCGGTCGTCGGCCGGGCCGAGGCGAAGGGATTTCTGGCCGCGCAGCCGGTCGGCATCGTCTGGGGCGTCGGCAAGGCCATGCGCAAAAAACTGGCGCGCGACGGCATCCGTACGGTCGGCCAGCTTCAGGCGATGGACGAGCGGGAACTCCTGTCGCGCTACGGCAGCCTGGGCAGCCGCCTCTACAATTTCTCGCGCGGCGAGGACAGCCGCCGGATCGATCGCGGCGGCAGGGCGAAAAGCATTTCTTCGGAGACTACCTTCAACGAAGATCTGTCCGACGCAGCGGCCCTCGAAGCGCGGTTGTGGCCGCTGTGCGAAACGGTTTCGCGCCGCATGAAGGCTGCGGGCCTTGCCGGCCGGACCTTGACCCTGAAACTCAAGACCGCCGGTTTCCGGACCCGGACCCGCCGACGGACCGGTGCGCCGACCCAGCTTGCCGAAGACATGTATCGCGCCGCCCTTCCCATGCTCGCCGGCGAATGCGACGGCACCGCGTTCCGGCTGATCGGCATCGGGCTGAGCGACCTGTCGCCCGCCGGGGACGCCGCAGGGGACTCCGCAGCGGACCTGCTCGACTCGGACGCCCGAAAACGCGCCGCAGCGGAGCATGCGATCGACGCCGTACGCGACAAGCTGGGCCGGGAGGCGATCGCGAAAGGCAGGAGCCTGCGCGCGACCGGACGGCGGCGGGATTAGATTCTGCGCCTCAGCATCCCGGCCGCTCGAGCGGCTCGATCGCCTTGAGGGTGCCGGACAGGGTGAAGGCGCCGTAATCGAGCAGCATGTCGCGCGCCACGCCGTTGTCGGTCATATGCGCGCGGAAGGTATAGGCCGGCCGGTCGTCCGTTGCTTCGGGCGGGAAATAGGAGACGCGCATCAGCCAGCCGGGCCGGCGCAGTATGGGCCTCGGTTCCGCTTCGCCCGGCGAAGGCTTGCGGCCCAATATCAGGACGTTGATGCCGCTGTGCCGGCCGCCTTCTTCCGATCCGTCGAATACCGTCGACCAGACCGACCGGCGACCCCGTTCGGCGGCGCGAACGACCTGGAGGAAATGCAAGGTCGGGAAGACGGTGCCGGCCGGCAAGGCGATCCGCGCCTGTTTAGGTTCGCGGAGTTCGACGACTCCCGGCGCCCCCGGCCGGCGGAAAGTGGCGACGCCCGAGAGCCGTTCCGTCACCGTGCCGTCGGAAGATGTCACGACCGAGAAAGACAGGCGCCGGCCGTTCCGCGCTTCGACCAGAATGGAGTCGGTTTCGGTTTCCTCCGCTTCCCGGTCGTTGCGCGTGATGCGGAGCCTGAATCGCTGGCGCATGCGCCACTCTGTACAGGTCTCGCGGAATTCATAGAAAATGGCGCCCTCGGCATGGGCGAGATCGAAGGCGGAGCGCACCCGGTCGACCGCCAGGGCATAGATTGCCTTGTGCGGGGTCTGCCGGCTGGCAAGCTGTTCCAGGCCTTCGGCGCGCGCGGCGCCCGGCAACAGGAGCAGGCAGATCGCGCCGAAACCTGCGATTCCTTTAATTGTCCGGAATATTGCCTGCATGGCGCGCCCAATCGGATATTCCGGGGGCCCGGCGCCCGGCCCCGAAGCCGCGCCGGGGCCGTCCGGACCCCGCCCGCGCAGGATAAACCGGGCGGAAGGCCGGGCAAACCCGATATTATCCCGAATCGGCCGGAATCTTGCCCAGGCGTGCTATTCCGGCTTCGCTTTGGGCGGCAACTGCAAGCGGATATGCAGTTCGCGCAAGCGTTCTTCCGGCGCTTCGGCCGGCGCGCCCATCGTCAGGTCTTCGGCCTGCTGGTTCATCGGGAAGGCGATGACCTCGCGGATGTTGGGCTCGTCGGCCAGCAGCATGACGATGCGGTCGATGCCGGGCGCCGAGCCGCCGTGGGGCGGCGCGCCAAAGCGCAGCGCGTTCAGCATGCCGGAGAAATGCTCCTCCAGGTCGGCCGCCGAATAGCCGGCGATCTCGAAGGCCCTGACCATGATCTCCGGCCGGTGGTTCCGGATCGCGCCCGACGACAGCTCCACGCCGTTGCACACGATGTCGTACTGGAACGCCTTGATCGCCAGCGGATCGTCGCGCTCCAGCGCCTCCAGGCCGCCCTGGGGCATGGAAAAGGGGTTGTGGCTGAAATCCAGCCGGCCGGTCGTCTCGTCGATCTCGTACATCGGGAAATCGACGATCCAGCAGAAATCGAACCGGTCGTCGGCGATCAGGCCGCGCTCCTCGCCGACCTTCGTGCGCACGACGCCGGCGAACTCGGCCGCCGCCTTCGGCTTGTCGCAGACGAAGAAAACGGCGTCGCCGTCGCCCGCCCCGGTTGCTGCCGCGATCTGCGCGACCCGTTCCGGCCCCAGATTGTTGGCGATCGGCCCGGCGCCCTCGCCGCCGCGCCAGAAGATATAGCCGAGGCCGGGCTTGCCCCGGTCCTGCGCCCAGCCGTTCATGCGGTCGCAAAAGGCGCGGCTGCCGGCGCCCGGCCCCGGAACCGCGCGCACGACGCTGCCCTGCTCAATTAGCCGGGCGAAGATATTGAAGCCGGAACCGCGGAAGGCTTCGGTCGCGTCGGCGATCCCGATCGGGTTGCGCAGGTCGGGCTTGTCGGTGCCGTATTTCAGCATCGCCTCGTCGAAGGGGATGCGCGGGAAGGGCGGCGCTGTCACGACCCGGCTGCCGCCGAATTCCTCGAACACGCCGTGCAGCACCGGCTCCAGCGCGGCGAACACGTCCTCTTGCGTCACGAAGCTCATCTCGAAATCGAGCTGGATCAAGTCGCCGAACAAGCGGACGGCGTGCG
>FZLR01000185.1 GCA_900197615.1 Rhodospirillaceae bacterium Spongia-Bin9 | reverse complement strand
CGACGCCTCGTTCGCGGCGGCCGTCCCGCTGGGGGGGGGCGGGGGACGGGGGGTGTAGACATCAGGCCGCCGTTGCGGCAGCGCCCGGCGCCGGCTTCAGCAGGTTAAAAGAACCCGGTCGGCGCGATCGCAGGATGCAAGTGGCGCAGCGCGGTCCGTGCGGCCACTGGTCGATAGCGCCGAGCACGGGGCCGAACAACGCAATGAGCGCATTTTCGCAGTTGTAACCGGAAACAATAAGGCACTAATAACCGGTGTTGATTTATATTTTGTTACCGGTCAAAATGCATGGAAATGTTGCCGGTAGCAAAATGAGGGCGATCCAATGGCGGCTGCAAAGCCATCTGCAAACGAACGGGTCTACCAGTCCCGCGAACGGCGACGGCGGGCCGGTTTGAAGCGCGTGGAGGTTTTCGTTCCGAACGACCAGGTCGAGAAGCTCAAAGCCTATGCTGCCCAGCTGCGGGAAGGCTCGGAGTCGGAAGCCGTAAAGGAAGCGCGAAAGCTGATTGCGAAGGCTTACAGAAAGTTTCGTGCGAGGTGTCTCGACAATATTGACGTCGATCCTGAAAAGGCGGAGCTGCCCGATGCGGCAGTGATCGCGGCCGCGCTCATGCATCGGGGAAACGCGGAAGCCTATAGCCTGGGGAAGAGGCTCAGCCGGCTGGCGAGATAATGGCCCTCACGGCAATCCAGCAATTCGTTGCCAATGTCCTTCGACCTCACCGGTCGGAATACAGCTATGTTGCGGGCGGAGCGGCATTGAACCGCGAATGGCCCAGGATATCGGACGACATGGATATCTTCCATGATAATGGGAACCGGCTACCCCACTCCGTCACGCCTGAGTTAAGGGCATTGCGAAATGCTGGAATCGCCGTCGAACTCACCAGCGAAAACGACCTTGTCGTCGAAGCTATCCTCCGAAAGGGCGGCGAGGAAACGCGGATCCAATGGTTCTATGACGAAGAGACATGCCGACGCTTCTTTCCCGCCCTAGACGATCCCGACTTCGGATTTCGGATGCACGATGCCGACGTGGCCGTAAACAAGACCCTCTGTACGGCACGCCGAAACAGCGCTCCGCGGGATGCGGTAGACCTCGTAAACATCGTTGAGCGTTATGTACCGATCGGTCCCTTGACCTGGGCTGTCAGCGGGAAGGACCCGGACATGGCACCCCCGGCTGTGCTGCGCGGAATTCGCGCCAATGTATTCGGATATGCCCGGGAGGAGGTCGAGGCCGTGCGCATGTCGGACGGCGCGTGGATGGACTGGCGACGACTAAGGGATGTCCTCGACAGCGCATTGGACGCGGCGTCGGAATATTGCGAATTCACTGCCCCTTCGGAATATCCCGGTTGCCTGTTCGTCGATGCCGATCAAAGGCCGGTCGAAGCCGATGACGCTGCGGTCGAAACCGGTAAGGCTGTCGCCATGAGAATTCGCGATTTTGCCGGCATTCCGGCGATTGGAGGACAATAGGGGTTCGTCTCGACGACAGTTCGGGGTTCCACGGGCGGTAGCTTCCAGTTCGATCCCTGTACGCGCGGAAAACGCCGCCGAAAGTCCTGCAATACCGCCGCCGATATCGGTTCGTCCTCCGGTCGGCGGTAAACGCGCGCACCAGGCAGGAAACCAAATCCCTCCCCTACGCCACCACAGCAGCATCCGGCCCCGGTTTCAGCAGGCTGAAGAAGGCGGGCAGGGCGACCAGGTAGAGCGCCGCGGCGGCGAGCAGCAGGGCCTGCTGGCCGAACAGCACGTTGACGATCGGCACCGCGACCGCACCGACGACCGAGAAGGTGCCGTTGATTCCCCAGGCCCACAGGAAGAAGCGCTCCTTGCCGAGCCGGGACAGCATCGTCATGCCGGTCGGGAAGGGGAAGCCCATCAGGAAGGCCGCCGGCGCGATCAGCAGGATGCAAGTGGCGATGCGCAGCGGATAGGGCCACTGGCCGATGGCGTTGAGTACCGGGTCGAACAGGAAGGCGCCGGCTGCCACCAGCACGCCGATGCCGAGGAAAATCCGCGGCATGACCCGCCGGCAGTCGCCCGCGAAGCGCGCGCTGGCCAGAGAGCCCAGGCCGGAGAAGAACAGCATGCTGGTGATCAGCACGGTCGCCGAGATCGTCGGGTTGGAGAGCGCGACCAGGAACTTGCCGATCAGGCCGACCTCGATCGTGATGTAGCCGGCGCCGAGACAGAAGAAATAGACGAAGATGCCGATCTTGCCGGGTTGGCGGGAAAAGATCGTGCGCCAGCCCGCGGCGACCGGAATCATCATCAGGAAGAAGCCGAAGATCGCCGCGACGATGAGCGTCGCCCAGAGCAGCAGATAGCCCCATTCGTCGGACACGGCCTCGAGCTGGTCGAGGAAGTGCGGGATCTCCAGCGGCTTGATGTAGGCGGCGAAATAGGGCCGGTTGTCGGTCAGCGGGCGGGTGTCGAAGACGTAGTTGCGCTGCACTTCGTCGAACCGGCCGGCCAGCATGCGGTCGAGCATCAGCCGGTAAAGGTTCTGCCAGGTCGGCGCCGGCCCTTCCGCGGCGGCCTCCGTCCCGGCCGGCCTGTCGCTGCCCGCGGCCTTGCCGACGATGAAATGGGAGGCCCGATAGGTCCGCCAGATGCGCGCCGCGCCCCTGGCGTCGATAACTTTGCCTTCGGCCTCGATGCCGGGGGCGTGCAGCAGCTCCCACGACATGTCCTCCGACCATTCCCGCAGGGCGGCGGTCTCGGCCGCGGCAAAGCCGTTCTTCTTGTAAAGGACGGTGACGGTCGAGAGGTAGGTGTGGAAGATGAAGAACTTGTCCCGCGCGGCGTCGCCGTCCAGGCCGCGGGCCGCCGAGACGACGGTGGCAAACAGCTTCGGCACCGATTTCGGCAGGTCCTCCTTGTTCCACAGGGTGATCGCCAGCACGCCGTCGGGCTTCAGGGCGCGCATGTAATCCTGCAGGGTCTCGACCGTGTAGTTGTATTTCTCGACGATGGCGAAGCCGCCGGCGTGGCTCAGGCCGGTCGAGTCGGCGAGGCTGAGGTCGACGATGTCGTAGCGGTCCCGCACCCCGGCGAGAAAGAGCCGCCCGTCATAGGGCACGATGCGGACCCTGCCGTCCTTCAGCGGGTTGCCGGTAAGGCGGGAAATCGGCCCGTCGCCGGTCAGCGCCTTCAGGAGCGCCGGGTTGCTCTCCGCCACGGTGAGGGATTTCGGGCCGGCCGCCAGCGCCAGGTTCGACGAGATGCCGCCGCCGAGCTGGACCGCGAACACGTCCGGCTTCTTCTTCACGATGTACGGCGCGAACATCGGCAGGAATTCGAAATAGGCCTGCTGCGCCCTCGGGATCCGTTTCATCGCCCCGATCGGGCCGTCCGAATCGATATAGAGCGCGATATAGGCGTTCTTCGGCATCGACTCGAGGTTGACCGAGGCGTTGTCGCTCAGCCCCGGTGCGAAGTGCAGGTAGGAACTGGCATAGCCCTCGAGCAGGCCGAAGGGGGAATAATCCCGGTAGATGCGCTTCGAATCCGGGAACTTGCGCGCATAGCTGACGCCCTTGAACTGGTTGACCTCGATGCGCGTATGGCTGGCCGCGACGCCGAGGGAAACCGCCCCGAGCACGGCCGCGGCGGTCAGCGGAACCCAGGCCCGCGTCGCGCCGAACCAGATAACGACGGCGACCGCCCACAGGCCGAACGGGATCAGCAGGATCCAGTCCGGCGGCACGAAATAGAGGCCGCCCAGGAAGACCAGCCCGCACAGGCCGGAGCCGGCGAGGTCGGCGAAATAGACCTTCCCGAACACCGCCTGGCCGCGCATGAAGACCAGGCCGAGGAACAGCGCGCCGGGCAGGAACGGCACGAAATAGACCAGGAACAGGGCGAACAGTTTGAACTTCTGCTCCGGGTTGGCGATCAGCTCGATCGGGTTGAAGCCGAGCGACTGGGCGACGCTGTTCGACAGCAGCATCAGCGGCCCGAAGACGACCAGCGCGGTTGTAATCAGGGGCCGCCAGTATTTCCGGAAGGCCGGCGTGCTCACGCACATCGCTGCGCTCATCACGCCGAAGCCGAGCATGGCGATGGAAATCACGAACGAGCCGAAATGCGACCAGGTGCCGATCGCGAAGATGCGCATGATGCCGATCTGCAGCGCGATGATCGCCCCGGCGATCAGGCCGACCGTGACATAGAAGGACAGATCGAGCGCCCGGCCGTTCATGCCGCCTGCAGATTCGGAAGCCGGAGAGGTCAACGGGCGGGCCTTTTCATCTGACCGGGACGGGAGATCGGGTCGACCGGAGTGGGGGCTGCCACGGCAACCGGCCCATCGATACGCTCCGGATTGGATCCGGGGCTACCCAGGGTAAGGGATACCGCACAAATTACTTACCCTCATCCCGAACAGGCGCGCCAGCAGCTTGTCCTGAGCCTGTCGAAGGGCCGTGTCGAGGGACCGATCGGCCGAACCGATAGTCCGTCCCCGCCCGGCAAGTAACAAACCGCCCTACTTCCCGCCCCAGCGCGAAACCGTCTTCTCGCCCTGGTATTTGGTGAGGGCCACGAAGCTCACCTTGCGTTTGCAACGCTGGTTCTCCGCCCGGCTGCATTTTGCGGCGTAGATATCGTGCCGCTGGATGCGGATGCGGCCGGTCTCGCTCCGGGTCTTGGTCAGCTTCAGAAGCGACTGGGCGCCGGGCGGGCCGACCGGAATGATCATGGTGCCGCCTACGGCAAGCTGTTTCACCAGGGGCGGCGGGATATGGTCGATCCCGGCGGTCACGATGATCTTGGCGAAAGGCGCATGCTCCGGCCAGCCGAAATAGCCGTCGGCGGTCTTGCGCCGGATGCGGCCGAATTCGGCATATTTGGCCTCGGTCAGCTTCGTGTAGATCCTGTCGGTCGCCTCGGAGAGCGACGGGATGATCTCCACGGAATAGACATGCGGCGTGAGGTAGCTCAGCAACGCCGCCTGATAACCCGAGCCGGTGCCGATCTCGAGCACTCTGTCCGCCGGCCTGACATCCAGTTCCGAGGTCATGCGGCCGACGATATGCGGCCCGGAAATCGTCACGCCGCAGCCGATATCGAGAAAGGAGTGGGCATAGCTCCGGCCGGCGTCCCGCGTGCGGGAAAATTCTTCCCGCGGGGACGCCAGGAAGGCGCGTTTTTCCTTGTCCCGCCACAGGTCGTAGTTCTCGATCATGGCGAGGTAGCGGTCCCACTTCGCGCGCAGGAATGCCGGCTTGTCGCCCCGGGCCTTCTCCATAAAAGCGGCGAAGGCCTCGAAATTTTCGAGTGGCGGGCTCAGGTCCGGACCCGAGGCGCCGGCGGTCCCGGTCGCCGGCTTTCCGGTCGTGACGATCGTCGCGGAAACCCTGGCGCAGGCGAGGGCGTTTGTTGCAGCCGCAGCCGCCGACAGCAGGACAAGGGCGAGCGCCGCCAGGCGGATGTGCGGATGCGCTGGTCGCATGGAACGCCTTTCCTTGCCGGAAGAATACCGCGAAGGATGCCTGAACGGCGAATTGGGGAGAGAAAGAATCGGCCCAAAAAACCGGCAGAAATATGACGCCTCGCCCGAACCCTGTCTATACGCGCCGGCGCGGCCATTTCTCAACCCGAACGCGGCCAAATGCCGGTGAAGATGGATATTCCGGCCCCGGTATTTCAACGCCGCCGGCGCTCAGGCGTCCAGCCGGCGGTATTCGATGCGGTGTGGCCGGTCGGCCGCCTCGCCCATCCGCTTCCGGCGGTCTTCTTCGTAGTCCTGCCAGTTGCCCTCGTTCCAGACCGCCCGGCTCTCGCCCTCGAAGGCGAGGATGTGGGTGCAGATGCGGTCGAGGAACCAGCGGTCGTGGCTGATCACCATCGCCGAGCCGGCGAAGGCGAGCAGCGCCTCCTCCAGCGCCCGCATGGTGTCGACGTCCAGATCGTTGGTCGGCTCGTCGAGCAAGAGCAGGTTGGCGCCGGATTTCAGCACCTTGGCGAGATGGACCCGGTTGCGCTCGCCGCCGGAGAGCATGCCGACTTTCTTCTGCTGGTCGCCGCCCTTGAAGTTGAAGTTGGAGACATAGGCACGGCTCGGAATTTCCCGCTTGCCGAGCGCCAGCATGTCGAGGCCGCCGGAAATCTCCTCCCACACCGTCTTGCCGTCGTCGAGCGAGTCGCGGGACTGGTCGACATAGCCGAGCTGCACCGTCTCGCCGACCCGCAGCGTGCCGGCGTCCGGCGCCTCCTGCCCGGCGATCATGCGGAACAGGGTCGTCTTGCCGGCGCCGTTCGGCCCGACGATGCCGACGATGCTGCCCGGCGGCATAAGGAAATTCAGATCCTCCACCAGGA
>FZLR01000110.1 GCA_900197615.1 Rhodospirillaceae bacterium Spongia-Bin9 | reverse complement strand
GCTGAGCCGACCGAAGAAAATGCTTGCGTCAAACGGGGCGTCCACACACGTCTGGTAAAAGCGGCCGATCTGCGGATCGGTCCGGTCGCCGGCGTGGAGAAGCTGGGCGTAGCTCGACAGGCGGCCCATCCGCTCGTCGATCCGCTCATAGGCTTCGATGGCGTCGACCAGCCGGTTTCCGGAAAGCCCGGCAATCTTTCCGGCCCAGCGTTCGGCGAAACGGGCCGCGTCCGCCGCAACCCTCTCCAGGTCCATGCGAAGCACCGGGTCGTCCGGCGACCGGTAGAGATCGTCGAGAGTCCAGACCGGCAGACCTTCGTCGGACGTGGCGCGGTTTCCCCTTGCGCCGTCGGTATCGCGGGCCGGATCGGTCATGAAGTCTCCGTCGGTTCCGGCGCCGGATTGCCGGGCGCCTGCGCACAGCTGTTAGCGGAGGCCGCGATAGTCGCGGAACCAGGCGTCGAAGCGCGGTACGCCCTCGGCGATGGTCGTTTTCGGACCACGGCCGGGCCGATTCAGCTGTCCGATTGCACCAGACCCACGGTCAGCCGCGTGCCGGTCGCTTCGGCGTAGCGGCGCAGGGTGGCGAAGGACGGCGACACCCGGCCGCCCTCCA
Source organism: Rhodospirillaceae bacterium Spongia-Bin9 (assembly GCA_900197615.1). Lineage (GTDB taxonomy): Bacteria > Pseudomonadota > Alphaproteobacteria > Bin65 > Bin65 > Bin65. Next base: position 11,618 of record FZLR01000110.1, on the reverse strand, counting down.
GCCGCGCGATGGCGGACTGGGTCGTGCCGAGGCGGCGGGCGAGTTCCGCCTGTGTCAGCTTTGCCGCTGCGCGGGCGCGAACCAGCGCCTCGATCAGCGCAAACTCGTCATCGGCCCGCGCATACTCCTCCCGGAATTCCGGGTCCTCCATGAGGCGTTTCTTCAGGTCTCTCAGTTTCGTCATGGCGTCATCCGCTTCATCCGTTCCCTGGCGGTCGCGAGCGCCCGCCGCGGGGTCTTGCGCGATTTCTTTACGAATACATGCAGGACCACCACCCGCCGTCCCGCCGCCGTCACATAGATCCCCCTGGCGATCCCTCCTTCGGCCCTGACTCGCAGTTCCCAGAGTTTGCCGTCGAGATGTTTGACATGCGGCTCGCGAAGCGCCTCCGGACCGACATTCTCCACCGCCTCCAGCAGCCGGACCAGTCGGGCGCGCAACTTCGCCGGCAGGGCCTCGATTTCGGCATCGACGGCGGGAACGGTTTCGACCGTCCATTCCATGTCAGTCATATAGCGTATTCGCTATATTCGTTCAAGCGGTCGGGGACGATCTCTCCGGGACGGCGCCGGACCTTGCGTCGTGGCTTCGTTCGGGAACCGTCGGCGCAACATCGGTTCGCCGAGGCGGCTACTGACGCGGAGCGGCGCTCACAGCCCGCGATAGTCGCGGAACCAGGCGACGAAGCGCGGTACGCCCTCGGCGATGGTCGTTTTCGGGCTATACCCCAGGTCCCGTATGCTGGCGTCGATATCCGCGCAGGTCTCTTTCACGTCGCCCGGCTGCATGGGCTGCATCTCGAGGATCGCCTTGCGGTCGCACGCCTTCTCGATCTCCGCGATGAAATCCATCAGGGCCTCCGGCCGGTTGTTGCCCAGATTGTAGAGCCGGTGCGGCGGCTCGCCGTTTTCCGCCACGCTGTCTTCGGTTCCCCCGTCCGTTCCGGGCGTGCGGTCCAGCGCGGCCAGCGTGCCGGCGACGATATCGTCGATGAAGGTGAAATCGCGCCGCATGTCGCCATGGTTGAAGACATTTATGGGCTCGCCCTTCAGGATCGCTTCGGTGAACAGATAGGCGGACATGTCGGGCCGGCCCCACGGCCCGTACACGGTGAAATAGCGCAACCCGGTCTGCGGCAGGCCGTAGAGATGGGCGTAGCACCAGCTCATCGTCTCCCCCGAACGCTTGGTCGCCGCGTAGAGCGAAATCGGCCGGTCGACCCGGTCCTCGACCGCAAAGGGCATTTTGGTGTTGCCGCCATAGACCGAGGACGAACTGGCATAGGTCAGATGCCGGATGCCGCCGTGATGGCGCACCGCCTCCAGGATCGAAAGCTGACCCCGGACATTCGTTTCCAGATAGGCGCCGGGATTTTCCAGCGAGTAGCGGACGCCGGCCTGCGCCGCGAGATGGAGAATGCTGGCGCCGTCCGGCAGCGTATTGACGATCCGCGCGACGCCGTCCGGGTCGGCGACATCGATCTTTTCGAACCGGAACCGGCTGTTTTCCGCCAGCCGGGCTAGCCGGTTCTTTTTCAGTTCGGGATCGTAGTAGTCGTTAAGGTTGTCGATCCCGACGACCTCATCGCCCCGTTCGAGCAAGGCGGCGGCGCAACTCATGCCAATGAAGCCGGCGACGCCGGTTATCAGGACGGTCATGGCGGGGCGGAAGCTGGAAATCCGACGCCCGCACAATAGTCGGCTGCCTTATGGCTGCCAGCGCCAAATGCGCCGCACGGGCAGGTCGCCACCTCGATACACGGCCTCCGGCCGCTACTCGCCCTCCCGCCGCCAGCCGAGGAGCATCGGCAGCAGCGCCAGCAGCAGGGCCAGGAAGCCGACCAGCAGCGGGATGTCGCGAATTCCGGTCACGATATAGTCGCCGTTTCGCCTCAACCCGATCCAGCGCCCGGTTACGCCGCCCCTGCCGGCAACCCGCCGCTCCGGCGCCACCTGTCGGATATCCGGCACACCGGTTTCCCCCAGCCAGACGACGCTGCCGGCGCCGGCGCGGACAGAGGGCAGCGCAAACCTGTCGGTGGTTCGGATATCCGACATTTCCCGCGGATTCAGCGAGCCTATGGCCACCATCGCGTTCAGCTTGCCGTCGGCGATCCGGTACAGGCCCGGCAGTTCGACCGGGACCGAGCCGGTGGCCGTGCCGTCGCCGCGGTCTTTCAGCGGCACCCGCAGGGTCCCGCTGCCGGGCGCCGTCACCCGCGCCGCCCGGTTGACGGGCTTCAGGCTTCTGCGCAACACCTCGAGCCGGCGATTGCGAATCCGGCCCAGGAGGTATTCCTCCTCCAGCTCCGGTTCCTTCATCAGCCAGTGGGAGACCCGGCGCAGCATCTCCGCCTGCGGGCCGCCGCCTTCGAAGCCGCGGTCCCACAACCAGGCCTGGTCGGACAGCAACTGTGCCACGCGCCCCTTGCCGACCCGGTCCAGGATGAGGAGCGGCCTGTCCTCCAGGCCGTTGAGCAGGGTCGTGCCGCGCTTCCCGTCGGCGTCGATCTGGCGGAACCAGCGGCCCCAGGGCCTGGGCCCGGCGCCGGCGCCGGTCAGCCGGGCCGTCACCGGATGGCGCTTGCCCTGGATTGTCCGTTTGGCACGGAAGCCCCGCCGGTAGACTTCTCCCGTCGGCCGGCCCGGCAGCAGCGGGCCGATCGAGGTGTGCGCCAGGCTGAGCGGGCCGGCGTAGGCCGGTCCGGCCGCTACCATCAACGCGCCTCCGCGCCGGACGAAGTCGGCAATATTCTGGAGGTAATGAGCGCGGATCACGCCGCGCCGACGGTAGCGGTCGAAGATGATCAGGTGAAACTGGTTCAGCTTGTCCCGAAACAATTCGTGCGCCGGGAAGGAAATCAGCGCGAGCTCGTTTACCGGAGTCATATCCCGCTTCTCCGGAGGCCGCAAAATCGTGAAATGGATCAGATCGACGCCCGGATCCGATTTCAGAATGTTGCGCCAGGCGCGTTGACCCGGATGCGGTTCGCCCGACACCAGCAGTACCCGCAACCGGTCGCGAATGCCGTTGACGGTCACGACCTTCCGGTTGTTTTCCAGTGTCAATTCGTTGCGTCCGCGATCCACCTCGAACTCGAAAAATGTCTGGCCGCGACGGTCGAGCACGATCTTCACCGGCACGGTGGCATTCGGCCGGACGGCGATCTGCCGCCACGGCTTGCCGTCGCGCTTTATCCCGATAACGGCGCTCTCGCCGGGCCGGGCCGCGTCGTCATCGAGGCGGATTTTCACCTCCAGCGGCTTGCCGAGCAGACCGTAGGAGGGCGCCGATTCGACGACCAGCCTCCGGTCGCTCTCCTTCTTCCTGCCAGTCAGAAGAAAGTGGATCGGTCCGGTTCCGCCGAGCCCGTTGTCGCCGTCCGGGGCATCGTGGATTTGACCGTCGGTAAGGACGATGATGCCGGCCAGGCGCTTGCCCGGCACCTCGGCGAGCGCGCGCTCGAGCGGACCGAACAGCAGGGTGCCGTCTTCCGTGCGGTCGAGCCCGACCCGGACGGTCCTGACCTCCAGATCGTCCAGGCCGCTCAGCTTCTCCCTGACCGCCGCCAGGGCATCCGCGTTCAGCTGCCGGCGCAGGTCGAGTTGCTGGCTGGGCGATTCGTCGGCAACGACCACGGCGATGTCGCGCAGCGGCTCCCGCTTTTCGTCGACCAGCGACGGGTTCGCCAGGATCGTCCAGAGCACGGCCGCCGCCAGGGCCCGGAACGTGATTCCGCGGGCTCTGAGGAAAAACCCGCCGAGAACCAGGACGGCTGCAGTTCCGGCAAACGCCAACAGGACCCACCAGGGCAAAAGCGGCGTGAAGGCGATGCTGGTTCCGGACCCGATCATTTTCGCGACTGTGTCATTGGCCGAGCCGGCGGATGATCGTGGGGATGTGCACCTGGTCCGACTTGTAGTTGCCGGTCAGCGCATACATCACGATGTTGACCCCGACCCGGTAGGCCAGTTCCCGCTGATATTCGCCGCCCGGTTGCACCGGGAACATCGGCCGCCCGGCACGGTCGGTCGCCCAGGCGGCAGCCCAGTCGTTCGCGCCGATAATGACCGGCGAAACGCCGTCCTTGGCCGTCTGGTCCTGTTGCGCGACCCAGACGGGCGCGCCGGCCCGCCGTCCGGGGAAGCGTTGCAGCAGGTAGTAGGATCGCGTCAGCACATGATCGCCCTGCGCGCGGCGCAGGGTCGGGATCTTTATGCCGGCAACAAGGTTTCTCAGGGCGTTGCTTTGAAACCCGTCCCGCATCCGGACGTCGAAAACGATCATTCCGCCGTTCCGCAAAAAGGCATGGACGCGGGCGTTGCCCTGTTTGCCCGGCGCAGCCTGTCCTTCGGTGACCGGCCAGTAGAGCAGCGGATAGAAGGCGAGCGCATCTGCGTTGACATCCACCGCGCGCGGCGGACCGGGCTCGACGGAGGTTCGGGACGCCAGAACGTTGCCCAGTCCGATCAGTCCGCGGCGGCTGATGCGGTCGGCCTCCTGGTCGCCGGTCCTGACATAGGCGAAGACGATCTCGCGGGTGGCGCGAATCGCTTCTTCTTCGGGGCCTTCGGCCTGGGCCAGTACCGGCTGCGGCGCCAGCAGGCAGGCGGCCGGCACGGCGAGCAGGGCGAGAGCGGCCGCTGTCGCCGCGGCGCGGCGCGGCACAAGGCCCCGCATCAGGAAACCGATCAGGAGATCGAGCAGGAACAGCGCGAATACTGCCGCCAGAAGCCACGGCCGGAGATCGATTTCATTGGCTTTCTCGTACGCCCGTCTCTCAATGCCGGCCGGGAGCGCCGCCAGAGGCTCCAGCGATTTCACCGTGGCCGAGAGGTTGAGGCTGCGCCGGTTGGCCGGGGCGCCGTACAGGCCCGGCGGATTGGCCGGCCCGACGGCCGTCCGGTGCAACTGCCCCGTCTCGATCGGCCTGATCCATTCCGGCGCTTCGACGAGGCGGCCGAATCCGTCGAGAACCCGGAACGGCGCCAGCGTCGCCCGCTGCGCTCCGGCTTCGGCGACGCCGCGGCTGAGGGCCACCGTCCGGCGCAGCATTTCGACGAAAAGGCCGGAGAGCGGCAGGGTCGACCAGCCGGGATTGGCCATGGTGTGGAACAGGACCAGCAGGCCCTTGCCGCGCTCGTCCGCAGTGACCAGCGGCGTGCCGTCGCGAAGCCGCGCCCAGGTCTTGCGCTCCATCTCGATACCCGGTTCGGCCAGCACCTGCCGCTTGACCGTGGCGTCGGCCGGGATCGTCAGGCCGGCAAACGGGCTCTTGGCATCGAACGGCGCAAGACCGACCGGCTGCGCCCAGGTCATGGCGCCGCCGAACGATCGGTTCCCGCCCCGCAGGCGTACCGGCGCCAGGCGATCCGGATTGCCGGCCAGAGCCGGCCCGGCAAACCGGACGAGCAGTCCGCCCCGGTCTATCCACTCGGCGAGCCGCGTGCGCTCCTGCCGGGTCAGGGTCGAGCGGTCGGGCAGGAAGATAACCGATAGCGGCCGTTGCAGAAGCTGGGCGACCGGGCCCTTGCGGATTTCGCTAAACGGCGACAGTGCCCGCTCGATGTAATACAGGTCCGACATCAGCGGCCGATCGTCGTTCAGCCGCGCCGGCGCGACCAGGCCGACGGGCCGCCGCCGCAGGCTCTCGTCGAGCAGCAGCGTCGCGCCGGCGCTGCGATGGCGCTCGACCGATATCCGCGCCAGCCGGTTGCGCAGTTCGGACGGCAGCGAGAGCGCGACGTCGACCTTTCGCTCGCCCTCCGCGAACGTCACCTTGCGCCGGCCGATCCCGCGCCCGTTGTCGTCGGTCAACGCCAGTTCGAAGACGGCCCGCCGGCCGGTTTCGGCGCGCTCCATGGCAAAAACGATCCGGGCGCCTGCCAGGCGCGCCGGGTGAAGCAGAACCGGCAGCTCGCCGGCCTCGTCGGTCAGCGCCACGACGCGGCCGGCCTTTCCCAGGGCAGCCGCGAAGGCCTCCGTATCCGGGTGCATCAGCCCGTCGGCCAGCCAGACGACGTTGCCGTTCCTCACCCGTTCGGCAAGGTCGTCGAACGCTGCTGCCGCCGCCTTGTGGTCCACCGGCCAGGCTTGCGGGCCCATGGCCTGGAAGACCGCCCGGGCGTCGGCCGCGCGCATCAGGTTGGACGCGCCGATTTTCCCGTCCGGCAACCGGCGCGCCGTCGCGACCAGAATGACTTTCCGGTCCTCGCGTGCTGCCGTATCCAGCAACTCCGCAACCCTGTTCTGGCGCGCCTGCCAGTTCGGTGCGGCGCTCCAGCCGTTGTCGATCGCAATGACCAGGGGGCCGTCCTGCTCGAACCCCTCTTCCGGGTTCATCAGCGGATGGGCGAGGCCGACGATGAGCAGCAGCACGATGAGGAGGCGCAACAGCAGAAGCCACCAGGGAGTCCGCGCCGGCGTATCTTCTTTCTCCTGCAGGCGCAGCAGCAGCCGAATCGCCGGGAAGCGCACCAGTTTCGGCGCCGGCGGCGTGATGCGCAGCAGCCACCACAGGATCGGCAACCCTGCCGCAGCCGCCAGCACCCAGGGCGCCGCGAACGCAAAGGCGCCGAGCGTCAGCATGCAGGCGTCTCCGGCCGTGTCATGCCGCTGCCGCCATGCGCACATAGAGCGCCAGCAGCGCGCGCTCCGGCGCCCGGTCGGTCGTATGGACGATGAACGACCAGCCGATGCTGCGCGCGATATCCCGCAGACCGGCCTGATGTTCGGTCATTCGCTCGATATATTCGTCGCGAACGTTCTCGACCCGCTTGATCAGGATGCGGCCCTCGTCCTCCAGTCCTTCGAAGCGCGTTCGGCCGCCGAAAGGCAGGTCGGTCTCCGCCGGGTCGAGCACCTGAACGATATGTCCGCCGATCCGGTTGCCGGCGAATTGGCGCATTCGCCGGTCGATGTCTTCGAGCGGGCTCAGGAAATCGCCGAACAGGGCCAGGTGGCTGTAACGCGGCAGATTCTCGAAGCGCGGCAGTTCCAGCGACTGTCGCTCCCCAATATCCGTGCGGGGGGCGTCGCTCAGCAGGTTGAAGGCCAGCCGGTCCAGCGCGACGCCGCTGGCGGACGGACGCTCGTCGATGCCGAGCAGACCGATCCGTTCGCCGGCGCGGGTCAGCAGCGACGCCAGCGCCAGAAGCATCAGATCCGCACGGTCCCGTTTTTCCGGCAGCTTGCGCCCGGAGGACCAGTGCATCGAGGCCGAGGCGTCCCGCCACAGCCAGATGCTCTGCGCCGCCGCCCATTCGGTTTCGCGAATATAGAGATGGTCCGACTTGGCCGACTGGCGCCAGTCGATGCTGCGCAGGGAATCCCCCGTCTCGTAGCGTCGGAACTGCCAGAAGGTTTCGCCCAGGCCCACCCGCCGCCGGCCGTGGACGCCCTGGTCGACGGTGGCGGCGACGCGTTGCGCGGCCAGCAGCAGCGGCGGCAGGCGGCTCGCGCTGGCTTCGGCGTGGCGCCGGATGGCAAATCGGGGAGCGGGCTCTGCCATCGGTCCGATCGGCCCCTATCGCAAGGGATCGCACATCTGCCCGATCACATGTTCCACCGTAATGCCGTCCGCCCGCGCCGCAAAATTCAGCGCCATCCGGTGCCGCAGGACCGGCGGGGCCAGCGCGACGACATCGTCGACCGACGGCGCCAGCCGGCCGTGCATCACGGCGCGGGCGCGGCAGGCGAGCATCAGTGCCTGGCTGGCGCGCGGCCCCGGCGCCCAGGCGACATGGCTCCTGACCGCGTCGAGATCGGTCGAATCCGGCCGGCCGCGCCGCGTCAGGCTCAGGATCGCTTCGAGCACGCTTTCGCCGACGGGGATCTGGCGGATCAGGCGCTGGGCCTGGCGCAAGGCATCGGGCGTGATGATCTGCTCGGCTCTTTCCTCGGTCACCCCGGTGGTTGCCAGCAGCATCTCCCGTTCGGAAGCCAGCTCCGGATAGCCGACATCGATCTGCAACAGGAACCGGTCGAGCTGCGCTTCCGGCAGCGGATAGGTCCCTTCCTGCTCCAGCGGATTCTGGGTGGCCAGCACATGGAAAGGCTCGGGCAGGGCGTGATATTTCCCGGCTATCGAGACGCGATGCTCCTGCATCGCCTGCAACAGGGCCGACTGGGTCCGCGGGCTGGCCCGGTTGATCTCGTCCGCCATGAGCAATTGGCAGAAGACCGGCCCTTCGATGAACCGGAAGGCGCGTCTGCCTCCGGCCTGCTCTTCCAGAACTTCGGAGCCCAGGATATCGGCCGGCATCAGGTCCGGCGTGCACTGGATCCGGTTGGTGTCGATGCCGAGCACCGCCGACAGCGTCTCGACCAGCTTGGTCTTGGCCAGGCCCGGCACGCCGATCAGCAGGACGTGGCCGCCCGAGAGCAGCGTCACCAGCGTCTGCTCGATCACTTCTCGCTGACCGAATATGATGCGCTCGACCCCGTCGCGCACTTGGCCCAGCGCCTCGCCGATCTGCTCCAGTTCGGCGACGGCCTTGTCAGGCGCCTCGCCAGTCACAAGATTCGGGGTCACAAGATTCGGGGTCACAAGATTCGGGCCCGCAAGATTTGCGGTGTCGCCGGCCGACGATTGCACTGCGGGATCGGTGGTCAACGACAGTCTCCGGATTAGGCGCACGACAGGCGCGAAAACGCTGAAATCCGCAACGGACCGGGTTCAGCGGGAACAACCGAATGACCGAAAACGGACCGGACAGACCGACAGGTGCCGATCGCCGGAAATTCCGGGCCATGGTGCGCGAATTGCATATGCGGATCGGGTTCGACGGAACGTGGTACTATCATAACTCCCCGATTCGCCGGATGCCGCTGGTGAAACTGTTTGCGAGCGTGTTGCAACGCGACGGTTCCGGGGAATATTGGCTCATAACGCCGGTGGAGAAGGGACGGATCGAAGTCGAGGATGTTCCGTTCGTGGCGGTTGAGATGACGGTCGAGGGCGAGGGGCGCAACAGAAGCGTGACGCTGCGCACCAATATTGACGACAATGTGACTGTCGGCTCCGGGCATCCGTTGCGGTTCGATCGCGACCCGCAAACCGGGCAGCCGCGTCCCTATGTTCACGTCCATCGCGGACTGGAGGCCCGGCTTTCCAGGCCGGTCTTCTACGAACTGGTCGATCTGGGCGAGGAAACGCCGCCGGATGTCCGGGCCGGAGTCGAGGCCGGAGTCGAGGCCGGCGGTGCGGAATTCGGCGGCGCGGATTTCGGCGTGTGGGCCGGCGGTCGGTTCTGGCCGATCGGCGATCTGGAGGGCGCGGCCGTATGAACCGGCCGTTCATCGCCGAAATTCTTGCCGGATCGTTGCCCCGGCTGCGCGATCCGCTGGACCCGGAAGCGGCGATTTCGCGGCGCCAGTCGCGCCTGCGCGGCGACCATATCGTCGACGGCAAAATGCGCATCCCGGAAGAATTGCGCGACGCGGCGGTTCTCGTGCCGCTGATCGACCATCCGGGCGGCATGAAGGTCCTGCTTACCCAGAGAACCGCCGGCCTGCCGCGTCACGCCGGCCAGGTCGCCTTCCCCGGCGGCCGGCTGGATGCGACGGATCGCGATCCGGTCCACGCCGCGCTGCGCGAAACCGAAGAAGAGATCGGCCTGCCGCCGGATAACGTCGCTGTCGCCGGCCGGCTGGACGACTACATTACCGGCACCGGCTATGTCGTGGCGCCGATCGTCGGATTTGTCGAGCCGGGCCAGGCTTATGTCCCGGAACCGTCGGAAGTGGACGATGTGTTCGAGGTGCCTTTGAACTTCTTCATGGATCCGGCAAACCACCAGCGCGAAACCAAGCGGTGGAGCGGGATCGACCGGACTTTCTACGCCATGCACTGGAACGGCCGCTATATCTGGGGCGCGACTGCCGCCATGCTGGTCAATCTCTACGAAGTCCTCACACACAAAGCGGCGGCCTGAGCCATGGTGCGAACGATCATCCAGCAACTGGCGATTTTCCTCGTCCCGCTGCTGCTCTATTTCATCTATTTCCAGATCGAGCGGCGCCGCGCCCGGAAAAAGGGCCTGGTGGGGCCGCGCTGGGAGGACAGTCCGTGGTTCTGGATCGTGCTGTCCGGCCTCGCGCTGACCGTGGCGGCTTTCGTGCTGTTCGCCGTTCTTAAGGACGCCAACCCGCTCGCCCCGGTCATCCCGCCCACCGGGCCGCAGACCTGAGCCCTGCACTCGGGTATGTCGGCGGCACCGGACACCGCGACGGGCGCAACGGACGTTCGCGTCGCCGAAGACTGGATGCGCGCGCCGGCGGTGTTGCCGGTCCTGACGGCATTGGGCGATGGCGGCGTCGACGTGCGCTTCGTCGGCGGCTGCGTGCGCGATGCGCTGCTCGGCCGCCCGCTCGGCGACATCGATATCGGCGTTCCGCTGCCGCCCGACGAAGCGGTGACGCGGCTGAAAGCGGCCGGCCTGCGCGTCGTGCCGACCGGCATCGCCCACGGCACGGTGACCGCGGTCTCGGCCGGCGTCGGCTTCGAGGTCACGTCCCTGCGCCGGGATGTCGAGACCGACGGCCGGCGCGCCGCGGTCGTTTTCACAAGCGACTGGCGCGAGGATGCGCTGCGCCGCGATTTTACGATGAACGCGCTGTCGCTGCGCCCGGACGGGGCGGTGTTCGACTATTTCGATGGCTTGGCCGACCTGGAGGCGCGCTGCATCCGCTTCGTCGGCGATCCGGTCGAGCGAATCCAGGAAGACTATCTGCGTATCCTGCGGTTCTACCGGTTTGCCGCGAGCTTCGGGATCGCTGCAGGCGATTCCGCAAGCCGGGCGGCCTGTTCGGCGCTGGCGGGCCGGATCGAAACGCTGTCCCGCGAGCGGGTCGGGCAGGAGTTCCTGAAGACGCTCACCGCGCCGTTGGCAGGCGAGGCGGTGGACGCCATGGCGGCGGACGGCATCCTGGAGGCCGTCGCCGCAGTTGCCTGGAACCCGGCGCGGCTCCGGCGCATGGCGGGGCTCGAGTTGGCGCTCGACCTGCCGCCCGATCGGATCCGGCGGCTCGCGGCCCTGATCGGCGATCCCGCCCGGGCCGATGCGGTCGGCCGGTCGCTGCGCCTGTCCCGCAAACAGGCGGATCGCTTGCTGGACATTCTCCGAGTGGCGCCCGATGCAGCGGCGGTCCCGGACGGACAGGGGAGGGATATGGCCCAGCCCCGGGCGATGCGCGCCGCCTTCTACCGGCACGGCGCCGAAATCTGGCGCGACGCGTCTCTGCTCGCCGCTGCATTGCCGGAGAAGCCGCGCATCGAGCCGCTCCGCGCCCTGGTTCGGGAGGCTGCGGACTGGGAACGGCCCGTCCTGCCGGTGCGCGGCGCCGACCTGGCCGCCCGCGGCATTGCGGGCCCGGCGGGCGGCAAGGGGCTGAAATTCGTCGAACGCTGGTGGATCGCCCAGGATTTCCGGCCCGGCCGCGAGGCGGCGCTCGAAAAGCTCGAAGAGGCGATCGCACTGGTCAGGAGCATGGGGCAAAAGCGGATCTGACCTATGCGCCTTTCGTTGAACGAAGTGAGCGCCTGCGCCGCCGCCTTCGCCCGGGACTGGTGCGATGCGGCGTACGAGAAGGGCGAGACGCAGAGCTTCTACAACGC
>FZLR01000179.1 GCA_900197615.1 Rhodospirillaceae bacterium Spongia-Bin9 | reverse complement strand
AAACTTCGGTCGGGCGGCGGCCATACGATCCACAAATGGGACGCGGCGACCGTCGCCAAGGCCCGGGAACTGCTCGCGCCCATCGTCGCGAAGCATGACAAGGCCAATGCAAAGGGCGTCAATCTTTACAGGGAGGTGCTGGCCGCGATCGAGGAGGTGCGAGGCGCGAAGTGATCCCTGCTATACACCGCTTGGCGCCCTGACTTTCCGGGAAGGCGTCCGGGAGCCGACAAATGATCCGACTGATCGGGACCGCCGGGAATTACTCGGCGGTCCTCGGGCTGATCTGCCTGCTGTTGCTGTCTGCCGCCATTCTGGCGGACGCGCTGACGCGGACGATATTCAATGCGCCGATATACGGCCTGAACGACCTCCTGGAAATTCTTGCGCCGGTCATCGTTGCGTCCTGCTTTCCGGTGACGTTTGCGCACATGCAGAACATATCGATCCGTTTCCTGGGGCGATGGCTGAAACCCCGGCCAGGTCAGCTGGTGGAGCTCTTCGGCCAGTCTGCCGCCTTGCTCGTCATGGTCGGCATCGTCTGGGAAGTCGGGCGTTATACCGCAAAGCTGGTCGAGCACGGACAGTATACCTGGCTTCTGCAAATTCCGGTCTGGCCGAGCTGGGTCGTGTCGACAGCGTTGCTGGCTTTTTGCCTTCCGGTGCAGGCTTTGGTCGTGGCCGATGTTATTGCAAACATCGGGCGCGGAGATCCCCCGGCAGGCTCGGAAACGGGTCGCCCGGATAGAGTCGAGGACGTTCTGCGATAACCGACCCGATCGCCATCGGTCTCCTGTCGTTCCTGGGGATGCTGACGCTGATAGCGCTGCATGTCCCTGTCGGCATCGCGATGGCGATCTCCGGTGTCGTCGGTTTCGCGATTATGACAGGAGATCCGCTTGCCGCGATCTCGATGTTCGGATCGGAAACGGCGAGCGCAATCTCCAGTCCGGCGCTGATCATCATTCCGATGTTCCTTCTCATGGGTTCGTTCGCGGGTGTCTCCGGGCTCGCGAGCGACCTGTACCATCTCGCCAATTCGCTGTTCGGGCATCGCCGGGGCGGTCTGGCGATGGCGACCGTCGCCGGTTGCGGCGGCTTCGGCGCCGCCTGCGGCTCGTCGATCGCGACGACGGCCACGATGGCGCGAATTGCGCTCCCCGAGATGGAGCGGCGGGGCTATGCGCAAAGCCTGGGCGCAGGCTCGATCGCCGCCGGCGGCACCCTGGGATCCCTGATCCCGCCGTCGTCGATCATGCTGATCTATGCGTTCCTCACCGAGCAGTTCGTCGTCACGCTCTTCATCGCGGGCGTAATTCCCGGCCTTCTGACTATCGCAATCTATTTCGTCGCCATTCAGATCGTCGTTCGGCGCAACCCGTCGCTCGCACCGGCCGGCCCCAGGCAGTCCTGGGCCCAGACCGCCAGAACGGCCGCAAACAGCTGGGGAATCGTCACGATCATCCTCATTATGACCGTCGGGCTCTACGGCGGGGTGTTCACGGTGATCGAGGCGGCGGCGGCGGGGACGCTCATTGCCTTCCTGTTTGCCGTCGCCCGCGGCACGCTGAACCGCGACTCCTTCTTTCGGACCATCGGCGAAACGGCAGGCAATGTCGGTCTGCTGTATACGATCATCATCGGAGCCCACATCTTTTCCAACCTCATTACGGTCACCAGAATGCCGGCTGCCCTGGTCGACTGGGTCGTCGGCCTCGGCCTGCCGGCCCTGGCGATCATTTTCGTGCTGGCGGGCATTTATATCGCGCTCGGCGCCATATTCGATTCGGTCGCCGCCATGGTCATCACGCTCCCCTTCGTCTTTCCGCTGGTGACGGACGGGCTGGGCTACGATCCGATCTGGTGGGGGATCGTCATGATCATGGTGATCGAGATCGGCATGATCACACCGCCGATCGGCATCAACGTCTTCGTCATGCACGGCGTCCGGCGCGATATTCCGCTCGGCACGATATTCCGCGGGATCGTTTCGTTCCTGTGCGCCGATATCGTCCGGCTTACCCTCGTCATCCTGTTTCCGGCCATCGCGCTCTGGCTGCCGCGGACGATGTGAGGCGCGCGAACGATGGACCACCGCTCCTTTCTGCGATCCCTGTCCAGGGCCGACCGCAGGGCGCTCGCCGAACAGAAGGACGGTCCCGGGCTGCGCCATCTGGCCGTCTACATCGCGCTGACGGTCGCCTTTGCGATCCCGGTCGCACTTCGCGTGCCGGGGTGGCCATTGCTGATGCTGCCGCTCGGTATCCTGTTGGCCTTTCTCTTCAATCTCGAACATGAGTGCGTGCACACGACCCCGTTCAGGACGAAATGGATCAACGAATGGTGCGGTCGCATCTCCGGGCTCCTGATCCTGCAGCCGTTTCAGTGGTTCAGATACTTTCACTTCGCCCATCACCGGTTCACGAACGACGCGGAACGCGACCCGGAACTGGTCGGCAAACCGAAGCCGAAGACCGTCCGCCAATACGTCGTCTTCGCGCTGGCGCCCCTCTATTGGAAAAACAAGGTGCTTCTCCTGTTTTCGAATGCGCGCGGCAAGGCCTTCGACGAATTCGTGCCGGAAAACGCCTTTGGGCAACTCAAGACAGAAGCGAGAATTTCGATCGGGATTTATGCGTTAGTCCTGATTTTTTCTGTCTGGGTGTCGCCCATACTGATCTGGACCTGGCTTGTACCGCTGGTTGTCGGGTTTCCGCTTCTCAGACTTTATCACCTTGCCGAACACGGACTTTGTCCGGCAGTCGACGACATGTTCGAGAATTCGCGCACGGTATTCACGAACCGAATCGTCCGGTTCGTGACCTGGAACATGCCCTATCACATCGAGCACCACACGTTGCCGATGGTGCCGTTCTTCCGGCTTCCGGACCTGCACCGGCTCGTCAGGAAGCATCTGAAGACGACCAGTGACGGCTACACGCAATTTACGGCCAACTACGCAAGCCGCCTGACACTGGGAAAATAACGGATATCGGGAAAACATCGATGTTGAGGCGTTCGATGACGCGACAGTCGAAGCCGGCGGAATCGGGTCCGACATTCATCCTGCTTCAAGAATCGTCTCTTGTCGGATTATCTTCGCCTGAAGAACTGCAAAGACGGTGAGCATCGATCCATGAAGGATGATCGTTCCGGAACCGGGTGTCCGAAAGATCCCCGAGAATACGGTTTTTCGCTCGGCGCCTGGACGAGGGAGATCGCGACCTCGTCGCCCGAGGCCCAGGCCTGGTTCGATCTCGGCCTGAACTGGACTTATGCCTACAACCATGAAGAGGCCGTCGCCTGTTTTCGCGCGGCGCTCGAACACGACGCGGATTGCGCGATGGCCTGGTGGGGCATCGCCTATGCCGGCGGGCCGTTCTACAACCGCCCGTGGATCCGCTATAGCGAACGGGAAATCGCCGAAACCCTGCCCCTGTGCCACGAGGCGGCGAGCGAGGCGCGCCGCGCGGTCGATCTGGCGGGCAACGGCAATCCCGATGAGCGCGCGCTCATTGAGGCGGTTTCGGCCCGTTATCGATCGCCCGATGAGTCCGATCGTCGCGTCCTGGACCGGTGGCACCGCGGATTCGCCGACAGAATGCGTGAGGTCCACGCCGTTTTTCCGCACGACCCGGATATCGCCGCCCTTTTTGCGGAAGCAGCCATAACCTGCACACCCCGGCGCCTGTGGGATCTCAAGACCGGCAGACCGAATCCTGACGCCCTGACCGAGGAAGCGGCCGGCGTACTGGAGACCGCTCTCGAAGAGATCGAAAGTTCCGGAGTGCGGCACCCGGGCCTTCTTCACATCTATGTCCACCTCATGGAGATGTCGCCGTACCCGGAACGCGCCCTGCGCGCTGCCGACATGCTGCGCGGGCTCGTGGCGGACGCGGGCCATATCGAGCATATGTCGGCGCATATCGACATTCTGTGCGGCGACTATGCGCGGGCGGTCGAGCAGAACCGGCGCGCCGTCCGGGCCGACGACAAGTATCTGCGATTTGCCGGTCCCCACAATTTTTACACGACGGCGCGATGTCACAACCTGCATCTGCTCATGTATGCCGCGATGTTCCTCGGACAGTACGAGACGGCGATCGCCGCTGCGGACCGGATTTGCGAGACGGCAACGCCGGACCTGGTCGCCGGCAGCGCTCCGTTCATGGCCAGCATCCTGGACGGTTATTCCGCGATGCGGACCCATGTCTATGTCCGCTTTGGAAAGTGGCGCGAACTGATCGAAGATACGCTGCCCGAATCCGCCGGACGAACTCCGATGCGGATCGCCATGCACCGCTACGGCAAGGGGGTGGCTTATGCGGCACTCGGCGAGATCGAGCGCGCCGAAGCGGAGAAATACAAATTCGACGACTTTTTCGAGAAGATTCCCGAAGACGCCGTTTTTCTCAGCAACACCGTCAGGGATATCCTGCACGTCGGCAAGGCAATGCTGGTAGGAGAACTGGAATACCGTAAGCGGAACTACGAGGCGGCGTTCGATGCGTTACGGCTGGCAGTAGAGCGCGACGACAATCTCAATTTCACGGAGCCCTGGGCCTGGATGCATCCGCCGCGGCACGCACTGGGCGCGCTTCTCGTACAGCAGGGCCGGGTCGAAGAAGCCGAAGCGGTCTACAGAGCGGACCTCGGCTACACCGGCGATATTGCCCGATGCAGCCAGCACCCGGACAATGTGTGGGCCCTTCACGGCCTGCTGGAGTGCGTGAAAGGAAACGGCGACTCGAACGAAGCGCGATTGCTTCAGCAAAAGCTGACGGTTGCTCTGGCAAGAACGGATCTTCCCATATCGGCATCCTGCTTCTGTCGAACCCGGCAGAACCCGGGCTGAACGAGCCTCTTCGTACGATGCCTGGCAGCCGCAGTCGATCCCGTTGAATTCAGCAATATCGGCATCCGGCCGACTTGCCGAACATCGTCCAATACTTTCGCCTGTTGGCATTGCCTGTCGCCGGGCAGAACCTGTTCTTCGCGGAGCTGGAAGACCGCATCGCCGCCAATATCGAGCAGGCGATCGAGGCCGGCAGCTACGAGGTCGGCGTGGAGAGCCCATACGGCCTGGGTGGAACCGCGGCGGCGGTGCGTCCCTCGATACGGCGCTTGCGCGCCTGTTCGGGACGAGGGAGATTTCCCGGCCGCCCACAACCCATCCCTCACCCTGAATAGCGGCGCAGCCGCGTATCGAGGGGTGCGCGCCGGCATCGCCGGCGGTTCCAGGTAGAACGGACACGCTCTTGCCGACGGCGGGGACGCCGCATCGGTTTCCGCGCGTCGCGCCGGAAAAGCGGCTCGATTCGGCGCGGCGGCGATCTCGGTCGTTTTCCAATGTCTTTCAAAATTGTCGATATTCTTGGAAGGATACGCTGAATTTAGCGGAACCGGACCGGCATAATGAAAGGATATTCTACACTTTTCGTAGTACTACGGAACCGACGACAACGGCATTTGCCGTATGGCGGGCGCAGCGCCGGGACATCGCTTCGGACAGGGAAGACCTGAAATGACCAACTGGACCTTTTTCGTCGATTACCGGAACGAGGACAACACCCACACCGGGACCGACGGTGACGACTACTACATTTTCTACAACAGCCGGCATGGCGACGACACGATCCAGAACTTCACCAAGGGTGAGGACCGGATCGAGCTCGTGGCCTTCTACCAACACGTCTCGACGTTCGAACAGCTAGAGAAATATATCACCGAGCCAGACGGCAACACCGTCATCGACCTGACCGCGATCGGCGGCGGCACGATCACGCTCGAAGGTGTCACCGACCTCAGCGGCGACGATTTCACTTTCGAGGTGTCCGGCGACGAGGGCAACAACACGCTTACCTCTACCGACGGCCACGACCAGATGTTCGGCTTTGGCGGCAACGACATGATCTTTGGCGGCGGCGGAGAGGACTATATCGAAGGCGGCTCGGGCGACGACATGATCAAGGGCGGGGCGGGCGACGATTCGATCTGGGGCGATGCGGGCAACGACACGATCTATGGCGGCGGTGACTCCGACCGGCTCTACGGCGACGGCGGGAACGACGAGATACGCGGCGACGCAGGGGAAGACTCTCTCTACGGCGGATCGGGCGACGACGAGCTTTACGGCGGCGAAGGGGGCGACTCTCTCTACGGCGGATCGGGCGACGACGAGCTTTACGGCGGCGCGGAGGGGGATGGCCTATACGGAGGAGGGGGCAACGACGAGCTCTATGGCGGTGAGGGCCGCGACAGGCTCGAGGGCGGCGCGGGCAACGACGAGCTCTATGGCGGCGCGGGCAGCGACGCGCTCTATGGCGGCGGCGGCGACGACATTCTCACCGGCGGCGCGGGCAACGACGCGCTCTATGGCGGCGGCGGTGCCGATACCTTCGTTTTCGAAGAGAACAACGGCGCGGACTTCATCAACGACTTCGCCGTGGGAAAGGACGTCATCGACCTCTCCGCGCTCACCGGCATCGACAGCTTCGACGACCTGACCATCACCACCAACTCGTTCGGTGACGCCATCATCGACCTGAGCGCCCATGGCGGCGGCGAGATCAGGCTCCGCGATGTCTCGGCGGACGATCTGGACGCCGCCGACTTCATTTTCTACCAGAGCAGCTACACGGGCACCGACGAGGCCGAGACCCTGGAGG
>FZLR01000076.1 GCA_900197615.1 Rhodospirillaceae bacterium Spongia-Bin9 | reverse complement strand
GTGAGAAATTTTGGGTCGCAACAAATGGGAAATTTACGGTCGCTACCAACACCTCCGCCAAACGGCGCAGCACCAAGCTGGTCGGACAGCGCCGCCGCCCGAACGCGAGAGGCAGGGGAGAAAGCGGTCTCCCCGGCAGCCGGACCAGCATCTCCGGCGGCAGCCAGGCGAGATACGGCCCCGATGCCATCAGGGCGAGACCGGCCGTGCCGGCCCGCACAACCGAGGCGACGCGTTGGCCGGTGCGCGCGTGCAGGCGCTCGAGGAACTCGTTCAGCGACGGGGAGTCCGGTTCCGGTCCCAGATCGGTAACGCAGTCGACCCGCTGCAGTCCCCCAGGGCTCCCGCAGCCGCCCCGCCGGCCGGCAGCTGATGGCTGCCTCCGAAGCAGTGATGGGCGGAGCGAGCCTGCCGATGGCGGGGCAAGTCGTGGGCCACACCCAGACCCAGACAACCGCAAGGTATGCCACCTCGCCGACGATCCCCCGCAAGGCGCCTCCGAGCGCATCGCCACCTCCCTCAAGCAGGCTATGGGCCGCTAACCGTCGGGACCCTCGCGGCCGGGCGAAAGGCGAACCGAATCCAGACTTCGACTCTCACCGACGGGCGCCGGTTTTCTTCCGTCGGCGTCTTCGCACGTCCCGTCACTCCCCGGCCGGCCCGCGCGGCACCAGATCGCGCCATCCGCCCTCGGCGAGCGCCTGCGCCTTCGGGATCCAGCGCCGTACCTGCGAGCGCATCCAGCTGTCGGAGGTCCACACCGCGGCCACGTCCTCCTTCTTCCAGATGTCCTCGGCAATCCCGCGCGGCTTCTTGCCCGCCCTGAGCCCGTCCAGAACCGTCATCAGCCGGTCCATCTCGCTTGCTCCGCCCCCCGACCCCGCCCGTTCCGAGGGGCCGGACGACCCGCCACGCTCCAAAAGTCGAGAATGCGCCGCACCGACTGCGGCATGCTGAGGCCGAAGGGATGCTTGATGAAGATTCCGCCGTCTTCGGGAAACTTCGCGGCGCTCCGGAGCCGGATCTGCACCACCGCGTCGGCGCTTTCGACCTTGACCACCAGGCCGCCGCCGAGCAGGCGGAGCCCCTCGACCGAACCGCCGTCCGCGACCGTCGCGGCCAGCGGCTGCGCGCCCGGCTCCAGCAGGCCTTCCAGCATCCCGTCCTGGCGCCAGAAAGGCGAGGCGGGACCGTCCGCCTTCCGGGGGTCTTCCCAGGCAAGCAACTCGAACCGGCCGGCCTCCAGGTCGGCTTTCGTCTGGAGGCGGATCCGGAACGGTCCCGGTTCCAGTAAAAGCGCCTTGCCGTCCGCACCGTACCGCCGCCACGCGTCCTCGTAGGCCTCGACCCGCCTGAGGGCCATCCAGGCCAGGACGCCGTCCCCGGTCTCCTTCGCGCACGTTTCCTTCACTGTGCGACGCGGCATCACGGGAGCTCGGGCTCCGTATTCGCCTCGTGCTCGGCATCCGTTTCGGCGCCGGCCCTCACCCTGGCCCTCAACAGCAGCAGCCGCATCCTCGCGCGCATCGGGCTGTCGGCATGCCAGCGGGCGTCCACCTGCTCCCGCCCGTGGAGCTCGACGGCGATTTCCCGCAGCGGCCTATCTGCCTGCCAGCCGGCCAGGCCGGCAGCTTCCGGACAGGTTCCGCCAGTGTCGCAAGCGTTCATTTCACCTTTCCCTTTCATCGGCGCCGCGCCTCCCCCAATCCCCCGAAGCCGAATCGGAGGGTCCTGGACGCTGTTTCCGGTATCTAGAATTGCAGGGTGGTGTGCCGGTCCGGTTGTCCGTGCGCGAGTGCAGCGGAGGTCGGCGCCGAACGATCCCCGGCGCACGCCCCGATTGCTGCGGGCGCTTCCTCTCCCGTCGCCGGTACAACGGCTAATCGCCCGCCCTGGCCTTGGCCCCGTGCCAGGTCTGCATCACGACCTCGCCGCGGCCCCAGGCTTCCTCGGTGGCCGCGATCGATGCGGCGACATCCGCCAGCGCCGGCTGCGCTTGTGCGACCGGCAGGATGTCCGCACCCACCGCCAGGAAAATCCGCCCGAAACTGTCCTCGACCTCAGCAAGCTTGAGATCGCGTGCAAGCAGCGCCAGCAGGACATCGATCTCGCCGCGCAAAGTCTGCAGCCGGTCGACCGCACCCACCCGGCCGCTCGACCGCAACGCCTCGAGAATGCGCTGCTCGATATCGGCGATCCGGTCCGCCGTCGTGTGCTGGGCCCGCGCCTCCTCGAAACGCGCCAGGGCGACGTAGAGCTGCGCCAGTATCGCCATGCTCAGCGCCTCGCGCCGCGCCGCCGCCAGGTCGCGCCCTGCCTGCGCCGCCTCGATCGCCGCCGGCCCGGTGAACAGTTCGGTCAGGTTGACCGTGACCGCAGCCCCAAGCGACAGCCAGTCGTTCTCCACCAGGTAGGAGTTGCTGTCGACATGTGCGCCGGCCCGCAGCTCGAGGCCGGGCAGCATCCGCAGCATCGCCTTCCTCACCTCTTGTACAGCGATGCGTTCATCGAGCTGTCCTTCGCGCAACTCCGGGCGTTGGTCCAGCGCCAGCGCCGCCAGCTCGTCGGCCGTGACAGCGAGCGAGCGCTGCTCAGGCGCGCCTGTCGGCACCGCAAGCCTGTAGTCCGCATCCGGCGGGAGACCGATCAGTCGGGCGAGCTCGATCTTCGCGAGCCGGCTCTCACGCCGCTGCCGCTCGAGCGCGTCCACCGCCTCGAGCAACGCCCGCTGGTAGCGCAGCGCTTGTACCGGCGCCTGAACCTGCTGTGCCGCGAGCCGCTCGCTGTCCGCGAGCGCGGACCGAACCTGAGCCAGCAAAGGCTCCAACCTAGTCAGCGCACGGTCTGCCGCCACCGCCAGCCACCAAGCACGGCGCACCTCCACGACGGCTCCGTGCACTGCCTTGCGCCGGCGCTCATGCGCGATCAGCGCACGGTCCGACTGCTGCTTCGCCCCGTAATACGACACCCCGAAATCCAGCATGTGCCAGACCGCGGCGAGATTCCCGGAGCGCCGGGACCGGTCGGTCGAGGTCGAGGCTGTCAGCGACTCACGGCCCGTCTCGACCGAGCGGCTCGACGAGGCCTGCACATTGCTGCGCGTCTCGACGCCGTAGCGCCCCGTCAGCGCCGGGAGCAGCCCGAGGCGGGCCTGCTCCACTTGTCTGAGCGCCAGGCTCTCTTCCATGGCCTGCACGCGCGCGTCGGGATTGTGGAGCAGCGCGCGGGCCATCGCGCCATGGAGGGTGAGCGGCCCGTCGAGCGGCGGCTGCTCGGCGGCCAGCCGCGCCAGATCGGTCTCGACGCGCAGCACCGTTTGCGCCGGCGTCAGCGGCTCCGGCTGTACCGCACAGCCCGCCAGCACTGCCAGCGAGATGGCGCCTATGACGAACGCGCGCCCGCAGGATCGACGCGACGCAGGGCCGCGCCGCCTCCCGCAGCTCCTGGCGGTGGCTCGTGCGCCCGTCCGGCTGTTGTTGGGGAACCGTGCCATCGCCCGCTTCACTCCTCCCTCAGCGACCGCGAGAAGTAGTCGGTCAGCGGCTTCACGAGGTAGGTCAGCGGCGCCCGGTCGCCGGTGCGGATATGCACCTCGACCGGCATGCCCGGCGCCAGCGCCAGGTCGCGCGCATGGGCAGGCGTCGCGGTTGCCCTGCCTACATCCGCTACAGCGGCCTGCCGACTCTCGAACGGTTCGCGCAGCCAGTCCGCCGCATTCTCCCTCATCCAGTCCCGCGCACTTGCCGGCAGCCAGCCGGCGACGGTCCGCACCGCCCGGCCCGGCCAGGATGAGATCCCGGTATCCGGGTCCGCCTCGACCGCCGTCCCCATGGCTACTTCGACCTCGTACCAGGAGAGACCCGTCCGCTGATCGTGCTGCGCGTCCGCGGACACCCGGATCACCCGGCCCTGGAATTCCGGGGTGGTTCGGGCCGGAAAGGCCGAGAAGCGCAGCACCGCGTCCTGGCCCGGCCAGACCTGGTCGACATGAATCGGCTCAAGCTGCGCACGCACCACCAGGCCCGCCTTCTCCGGCACGATTTGGAGGATCCCTTCGCCCGGACGCACCACCTCGCCAACCGTGGAGACCTGCATTCCCAGCACCTCGCCCGCAACTGGCGCCCGCACGTCCATCGAGGCCAGACGCCGGCGCACCTCCGACAGCCGCTCGGCGACCTGGTTCTCGCGAGCCTGCACCTCCCGCGCCTGTTCCTCCGCCTCCTCGATCCGGTTCGCGGCGAGCTGCAGGATCTGGATCTCGATCTCCGCGATCCGTCCCCGCGCGCCCGCGATCCGGGCGTCGATGTCGCCCGCCTGGCCGTCGAGCCGCGCCGCTTCGCGCTCGAGCTCAAGCAGCCTGTGAAGCTCGCCCAGACCTTCCTCGAACAGGCTCCGCTGAGCCTGGAGCTCGCGAGCGATAAAGCCGGATTGACGCGCCACCGCCGCCGCCTGCGCCTCCAAACCGGCGATCTGCTTGCGGGTCTGCCCGATCCGCTCGCGCAGCTGCGCCGCATGCCCCGCGCGCGACTCGCGCCGGGCCGCGAACAGCCGCGCCTGGCCGTCGAGCACCTCTGCGACCGACGGATCGGTTGCCGCCCGACCGGCCAGCGCCGCATCCCAGGTCACCGCATCTGCATCCCGGAACTCGGCTTCCAGGCGATTGCGCCTCGCCACCAGATCCGCATGTTCCGCTCCAAGCTGCGCCGCCTCGGAATTCAGCCGTTCCCCGCTCAGGCGGATCAGCACCTGTCCGGCCTCGACCTTGTCGCCGGCGCGCACCAGGATCTCGCCCACCGTGCCGCCGTCGATGTGCTCCACCACCTGGTCGCGGCTCTCGACCTCGATCTGGCCAGCCGCGATCACCGCGCCGGCGATGGTGGTGAACGCCCCCCAGCCGAACGCTCCTCCAACCAGCACCGCCAGAGTCAGGAACCCCAGAATCACCGGACGCCGCGCCGCGAAGGAAGGCGTGCCATTGAGGGCAAGCGCCGTCATGTTCCGTCCCGGCCGTCGCCGCTCCCGTCGCCGGGCGGCGGCTTCACGAGCCGCGCCGGGCTGTCCGTCCCGCCCTCACGGGCTCCGGGTGGCGGACCCTTCAACATCCGTACCGGTACCGTCGTCCCGCCCGCCGCGGCCGCCGCGGCTTTCTTTGGGCGCTGCCGCTCGCCGGGGGACGGCAGAAAGCCCCCGCCCGGCCGTACCTGACCGTTCTCCATTAGGTAGACCACGTCACATTCGGAGAACGCGGTGGGCCGGTGCGCCACGATCACCGCCGCGCCGTCCCGCGCCTTTAGATCCGCCACCGCCCGGTTGAGCGCTTCGGCGCCCGCCGCATCGAGATGAGCGTCCGGCTCGTCGAGCACTACGACTGCCGGCTCGCCGTAAAAGGCCCGCGCCAGCGCGATTCGCTGACGCTGCCCGCCTGAAAGCGCCGCACCTCCCGCTGCGACCTGGAAGTCGTAGCCGCCCGGAAGGTCGAGGATCATCTCATGCGCGCCCGAGCGCATGGCCGCCTCGACCACCGCTTCCGGATTGGGGTCCGGATCGAGACGGGCGATGTTCTCCGCCACCGAGCCCTCGAACAGCACCACTTCCTGCGGCAACCATCCGAGGTGGCGCGCCAGCGCCTCCTCACCATATTGGTCGAGTGCAGCGCCGCCGAGCATCGCCTTGCCGGAAACCGGCGGCCACACCCCGGCCAAGGCCCTGGCCAAGGTCGACTTTCCCGAGGCCGAGGGTCCCGCGATCCCGACGGCATGACCTGGCTCAAGACGAAACGACACGCCGCGCACCGCCGGCATCCGCGCGCCCGGCGCCGCCACGACCAGGTTCTCCGCTTCCAGCAGGGCCTCCGGGGCTGGGAGCGGCGTGCGCTCCGGCTCCTCCGGGGTGTCGCGCAGGAACTGTGCCAGAGAACGTCGGCCCTGCAGCGCGCGCTGGAATACCGGCCATTGCGCCACAGCCTGGTCGATCGGCGCCAGTGCCCGGCCCAGCAGGATCGACGCCGCAATCATGATCCCCGGCGTCACCTCACCCTGGATCGCCAGCCAGGCGCCCAGACCCAGCATCATCGACTGCAGGAACAACCGCAGCGTCTTCGAGGTCGCTGCGAATGCGCCGCCCCGGTCGGATGCCTCCAACGTGCCGGTCAGCGCCTCATTGCGCAGTGCGCCGGCCCTCGTCGTCACGGCGTGGCGCATGCCGAGGCCGCGTACCGTCTCGCCACCCGCCCGCACCTGCTCGACAAAGTGAAACGCGCGGGCCGACGCTTCGCCCGCCCCGGCCTGGAGCCGTGCCGTCCGGGCCGAGTTGAGCAATGCCAACAGCACCAGCAGCACACCGGAGAAGACCGCCAACGCACCGAGCAGCCAGTGGAAGGCGAACAGCACGAACAGGAAGATTGGCGTCCAGGGCGCATCGAAGAAGGCGAACGGCCCCGGGCCCGAAGCGAAACGCTGCATTGCCTCTAGATCCGCAAGTCCGGTCGCTGGTGCCGAGCGAGCCTGCGGCGAATACCCGGCCCGCGTCAGGATCGCGCCCAGTACACGGGGATCGAGGCGGGCCTGGAAGCGCGCGCCGGCCCGGGCCAGCACCCGCGCCCGGAAGTGGTCGAGGAGACCCATCATCAGGAACAGGAAGGCGACGATCCCGATGAGCGCCACCAACGTCGCTTCCGACCGCGAGGTCAGCACCCGGTCGTAGACCTGCAGCATGAACAGCGGGCCGGTCAGCATCAGGAGATTGACGAAGGCGCTGAACAGGCCGACCGACACGAACAGCCGCCGGCTCTCACCCAGCGCCGCACGAATCTCGCGAGCGCCGGCGGTGTCCCGATCCCTGACCGACCGCGTTTTCACAGCCTGTCTGCGATCGGCCGGATTTCCGGTACGCTTCTCATCAAGGTGATCGAAGCGAGACAGAAACAGCCGTCCGGTCAGATAGCGTCCACCGGTTCCACAACCGCAGGTACCAGTTCGTCGACCGATAGTGTGTAGGTGCCTATAGACCGGCCGTGGGAATCGTCGGCGTGCATGTGTCCGCCGCTTAGAGCAACCACGTAGTAAGTGCCGTCCTCGTCCACCGTAAATGTCGCGCGCGCATTGAGGCCCTCGCCGCTATCCCGATCGAATCCTACAAACTGGAGAATGCTGCCATTGGCATCGCGCAAGGAATAGAGCGTCGGATTGTCCAACGTACCACCGTCCGTTGCTGATCCCTCCATGTCGATTTGGTACGTTGTGCCCGCTTCAAGAGTGACGGCGAACCAGTCGCGGTCGCCTTGAGCCTCGATCTCTCCGGTAACGGAGCCACCGACTTCGAGCGTGCCGGTCGTGTGAATATCGTCTGTGAAATCGTCGATCGAGACTTGTAGCGTGTAGGTGCCAACATCGCTTGCAAGAGCGCCGGATTCATGGTTCCCCGCCGCCACGTAATAGGTGCCATCTTCATTGGGCGTGAAAAACACTTGGCTGTTTGAGTGTGGCCCACTTGCGTAGTCGCTCGTGTCGGAAATTAGGTCACCGTTGGCATCGTGGATTCCCCAGATGTATGGTTGAGGCAGCGTTCCACCTTTAGCACGCGCTCCCAAGAGCTCGACTTTGTAAGTTTCTCCCGCTGTCAGTTCGACCGCAAACCAGTCGCGGTCGATTTCGTACTGGGATTCGCCGGTGGCGGTACCACCGACCTCGACCGTGCCAGTCGTGTCGGTTGACGCAGAGAAGTCGTCTTCCATTTCCGCTACGCGCACGGTGTAGGAGCCGGTACCGGTGGTTACGCTCAAGCCTGTATCGAAAGAGCCGCTGCCTACTTCCAAATAGTAGGTGCCATCCTGGTCCGGCGTGAAAAATGCCAGCCCATCCATGTTTCGTACTTGTCGGGGACTCGGATAATGTATCGGTACCCAGGTTATTGGCTGGTCATCTACGCCGGGAATCTCATTGCCGTCGGCATCGTAAATATTGAACAAACGACCCCTTGGCAGCGTTCCGCCGCCCGACTGCCGCCCATCGGTGTTGATCCGGTACGTCTCGCCCGCCTCGAGCTCCACGGCAAACCAGTCGCGGTCTGCCGCATTCCCGATTTCTCCGAAGGCAGAGCCGCCGACCGCAAGCCGGCCGATCGTGGAAGTGTCAGCCGCGAGGTCACCACTTGCCGGTTCCGACGTGCTGGTCGGATCGACTCTGGTATCGTCGATCGATACTTTCAGCGTGTAAGTGCCAGCATCGTCCTCTCGGCTACCAGTCATGTAGCTCCCCGCAGCTACGTAGTAGGTGCCGTCTGCGTCGGGACTGAATATCAACTCGCTGTTAGAATGAGGGTAGGTTTGGTACTCGCTCTGCGAATTAGGATAAGGGTCGGTTGCGTAATAAGTCGTGTCGGAAACTTGGCGACCGTCGGCGTCGCGGATTCCTCGAATATAGGGAAGTTGCAGTGTTCCACCATTGTCATCCTCTCCCAACAGCTCGACCTTGTACGTCACTCCTGCGCTCAGCTCGACGGCAAACCAGTCGCGGTCATTCGGGTACTGGATTTCGCCGGTGACGGAACTGCCGATCTCGACCGTGCCGGTCGTGTCGACTGTGCGCAGAAAATCGTCTTCAATTTCCGTCACCCCCACCGTGTACGTGCCGGTGCTGCTGAAATCGAAATTGCCCAACTCAAGGTAGTAGGTGCCGTCCTCGTCCGGCGTGAAAAATGCCCGGCTGTCTTCTCCGCGAAATACTTGAATGTCGACAGAAGCGCTTCCCTCTATGAGTCTGTTGTGTGAGTTTTGGAATGCGAATGCTAGTGGACTATAAACGCCGGGTATCTGATTGCTCTCGGAATCGTAAACACCGCGCAGGTGTGGGAGGTTCAGCGTTCCACCCCCCGAACGCACCCCACTCAGGTCAATCTGGTACGCCTTGTCCGCCTCCAGCTCGACCGCAAACCAGTCGCGGTCGTCGGCACGCTGGATTTCGCCGGAGGTGGTGCCACCGACCTCGACGGTTCCGGTCGTCTCGGTAGACTGCGCGAAATCATCCTCCGCTACCTCCACCACATAGGTGCCTTGGCCGGAATTGGCCCCCGCCGCGATGTAGTAGGTGCCGTTCTCCGTCGCCGTGAAAGTCAGACGGCTGTTGTTGCCTTCTCCTCCATCGTCGTTAGTCGTGCCGGCGATGAGGTTGCCTTCGGCATCGTGGATGCCGTGCAGATAGGGATCTGGCAGCCAACCGTCGCCAGTCGATCTGCCGCGTACATCGATCTGGTAGGTCTGGCCCGCAACCAACTCAACGGCAAACCAGTCCTGGTCGTTCGCACTCTGGATATCGCCGGTGGCGGAGCCACCGACCGCCACCCGTCCGGTCGTGGAGGTGTCTTGCGGGAAGTCATCGGCGGCGGCGGTATCCGTGACCTCCAGCTCGTAGGTGCCCTGACTAAAAATGCCGTAGGCGCCGGCCGCGATGAAGTAGGTGTCGCTCTCGCTCGCGGTGAAAGTGAGTTGACTGTTGTATCCCGTCCCGCCGTCGTCGTTCGTCGTGCCCGAAATGAGGTTGCCGTCGGCATCGTGGATGCCGCGCAGATAGGGGTCGCTCAACGTGCCGTCACCCGTCGGGCGTCCCCTCAGATCGATGACGTAGGTACGCCCGGCGACCAGATCCACCGCGAACCAGTCGCGGTCGCCCTCGGCGACCAGATCCACCGCGAACCAGTTACGGTCGCCCCACCAAGCCCCGATCTCCCCCGTCGCGGTGCTGCCGACCGCCACTCGGCCCTGGGAAGAACTGTCTGCTGAGAAGTCCTCACCGTCGGGCTCGGATACGGTCTCCTGCACGACGGCTTGCTGCAGTTGCGAAATCAGCGGATCAGGTTCCGTCTGCTCCTCGACATCGGTGATGTTCACCGTGACGTTCACGTCGCTGTGGAGACCGTCGTCACTGGCCCGCACCGTCAGCTCGTAGCTGGTCGTCCCCGATTCGTAGTCCTCGCCCGCGCCCTTGTAGGACAGCGCACCCGTCGACGCGTCGATCTCGAACAACCCCGTCGCGTTACCGCCTTCGATGCTGTAGGTCAGCGCCGCGGCCTCGGGATCCGTCGCCGTAACCGTCCCCAATGCGACCCGGTTCGTGCTGCCGTCCGCATTCTCCGCCAGGTCAAAGGCATAGCTCTGCTGGCCGAACGCCGGTGCTTCCGCCGCATCGGTAACATTGACTGTGACCGTCACGTCGCTGTGCAGGCTGCCGTCGCTCGCCCGCACCGTCAGCTCGTAGCTGGTCGTCCCCGATTCGTAGTCCTCGCCCGCGCCCTTGTAGGACAGCGCACCCGTCGACGCGTCGATCTCGAACAACCCCGCCGCGTTGCCATCCTCGATGCTGTAGGTCAGCGTTGCGTCTTCACGATCCGTCGCCGATAGCGTCCCCAATGCGACCCGGTTCGTGCTGCCGTCCGCGTTCTCCGCAAGGTCGAATGCATAGCTCTGCCGGCCGAACGCCGGCGCCTCGTTCGTGCCTCCTTGTTGCTGCTGCTCCAGACGGGCCACCTCGTCCTGATCGGGCGCGCTTACCCCGTAGCGCAGCCTGAGGTCGTTGTTGCCCTGTTCCTGCGATTCCACGCGTACGTAGTACGTCCCGGCAAGCAGCGTCTGCGATATCCACTCGTTCGCCGTCCCATCCTCCGTGCTGCTGTGGAGCACGTTGCCTTCGGCATCCTCCAGGAACAGGTCGGCGTCCGCATCCTGTTGGCGAAGGCCCAGACCCACCTCCTTCGCTGCCGTCAGGGTCAACCGGAAGTAGTCGATCCGGTCGTCGTCGCCGTCGAGAGAGGCCGCCGGGAAGCGTGGACCAGCCAGATCGGTGATGTCACCGAGGTCGGTCGCGCTGTCCCGGTAGTCGACGATTGGGGGAGGAACAACCGGTTCTTCCACATCGGTAATGTTCACTGTGACGGTCACGTCGCGGTGCAGGCTGCCATCGTTCGCCCGCACCGTCAGCTCGTAGCCGGTCGTACCGGCCTCGTAGTCTTCGCCCGTGCCCTTGTAAGATAGCGCGCCCGTCGACGCGTCGATCTCGAACAACCCCGCCGCGTTGCCGCCCTCGATGCTGTAGGCCAGCGCCGCGGCCTCGGGGTCCGTCGCCGACACCGTCCCCAACGCGACCCGGTTCGTGCTGCCGTCCGCATTCTCCGCCAGGTCGAATGCATAGCTCTGCTGGCCGAACGCCGGTGCTTCCTGCACGTCGGTGACATTGACGTTGACGGTCACGTCGCTGTGCTGTGTGCCGTCACTGGCCCGCACCGTGAGTTCATAGCCGGTCGTACCGGACTCGTAGTCTTCGCCCGTGCCCTTGTAGGACAGCGCGCCCGTCGCTGCGTCGATCTCGAACAACCCCGCCGTGTTGCCGCCCTCGATGCTGTAGGTCACCGTCGCGGCTTCGGGATCCGTCGCCGTCACCGTCCCCAAAGCGACCCGGTTCGTGCTGCCGTCCGCGTTCTCGGCAAGCGAGAACGTATAGCTCTGCTGTGCGAACCCCGGCGCCTCGTCCGCGCCTCCTTGTTCCCGCTGCTCCAGACGAGCCACTTCGTCCGGATCGGGCGCGCTTACCCCGTAGCGCAGCCTGAAGTCGTTGTTGCCCTCTTCCTGCGCCTCCACACGGACGTAATACGTCCCGGCGAGCAGCGTCTCGTTGATCGCCTCGTTCGCCGTGCCGTCTTCCGTGCTGCTGTAGAGCACGTTGCCTTCGGCATCCTCCAGGAACAGGTCGGCATCCGCATCCTGTTGGCGAAGACCGAGCCCCACTTCCTTCGCTTCCGTCAGGGTGAACCGGAAGTAGTCGATGCCGTCGCCATCACCGTCGAGCGAGGCATTCGGGAAGCGGGGGCCGTCCAGGCCGGTAATGTCGCCGAGGTCCTTCGCGCCGTCCTGCGTGTCATCGGAAACGCTCTCGGTCACCTCCAGCTCGTAGGTGCCCTGTCTACTGCTGTAGGCGCCGGCCGCGATGAAGTAGGTGCCGCTTTCGGACGCGGTGAAGGTCAGCCGACTGTTGCGTCCCTCTCCCCCGTCGTCGTTCGTGGTGCCCGAAATGAGGTTGCCGTCGGCATCGTGGAGGCCGCGCAGATAGGGATCGCTCAGCGTGCCGTCGTCCGTCGGGCGTCCCCGCAGGTCGATGACGTAGGTATGCCCGGCGACCAGATCGACGGCGAACCAGTCACGGTCGCCGGAACTCCCGATCTCCCCTGCGGCCACGCCTCCAACCGCGACAGAACCTGTGGTCGATGTGTCTTGCGTGTAGTCGTCAGACATGAACTCTCTCCCGTCGTTGAGGAACGACCCAGCGCGTCGGCCGCTGCCTCATCGCTTCGCCCACCTCACGCCCGGCTCGCGATAACTCTCGTTATCGAGAGTCGATCTCCGGGCCGTCTTCCCTGGGCCGGGAGGCGTGGCGATGCCCGTCGAAACGCTGAGCCCGGCGAGTGCCGGTCGCGACGAACGGGACCCGTTCGAGGCCTGCGCGAGGGCCGCGCGCGGGGCGCTGAGCGCCAACACCGAGCGCGCGATGCGCTCCGACCTCGCCATCTACGCCGCCTGGTGCGAGGACCGCGGCGTGCCGGCGCTGCCCGCGCGCGCCGAGACCATCGCGGCGTTCGTCGACGCCATGGCGAAGCGCCGCGCGCCCGCCACGGTGCGCCGCTACGTGGCCAGCATCGCGGCCGCGCACCGGGCGGTCGGGGCGGGAAAGACGGCGCGAAGCGAGGTCGTGAGACGTGCGCTGCAGCGCATGCACCGGCGCAAGGGACGGCGCCAGGAGCAGGCCACGGGGCTCACCGGGGCGTTGCGCGAGCGCCTGCTCGCGGTCCCGGGCGATGGCCTCATCGACGCGCGCAACCGCGCGCTGCTCGCGACCGCCTACGACACGCTGCTGCGCCGGGGCGAGCTGGTGGCCTTGCAAGTCACGGATATCGTTGAGGAACTGGACGGGTCCGCCACCGTGCTGGTGCGCCGCTCCAAGGCCGACCCCGAGGGCCGGGGGGCGACGGTGTATCTCGCGCGCGACAGCCTGGCGCTGGTCAGGGCGTGGCTCGCGCTAAGCGGGGTGCGCCGCGGCCGGGTGTTCCGCTCGCTCTGCCGGGGCGCGCTCGGCGAGACGCTCGACGCGAGCCAGGTGCCGCGCATCTTCAAGGCCATGGCGGAGCGGGCCGGATTGCCCGCCGAGGTCGTCTCGCGCATCTCCGGGCACAGCACCCGGGTGGGCGCGGCGCAGGACATGGTGGCGGGCGGCATCGGCATGGCGGCCATCCTGCATGCGGGCCGATGGAAGACCCCGGCGATGGTCAACCGCTACGGCGAGGGCCTGCTGGCGCGGCGGAGCGGCGCGGCGCAGCTCGCCCGTCTTCAGCACCGCGAATAGGGGTGCGGCGGCGTGTCGTCGGGCGTTCCCCGCCGGACCCGGTGCGGGGGGCGGGCTCCGGCGAAAAACTTATCGTGAGTCGATGCAACCGCCCGTCGGAACGCCGGCCAATGGCGTCGGTTGGCGCCGCCGCGGGGCGCTGCAATTGGCCGACGGCCCCCCGGGCGCCAAAACAGACCATTGAATCAGAGAGTTATATTAGGGTATGGCGCATTGGCGGATTGCCGGGATAGAGTTATGCGGAAGCACCCGGGTTGCAGGGTGCAGACTGGAAATTGACGTCCGTCTCGCGATAACGCCAGTTATCGGGAGACGCATTATCCCCGAAATACCCGTCTCGCGGCCCCTGCGGATAGATACAGGCCATTGATTCTGCGTGTTTTTTCGGATCCCGTGCGGTCATTCCGGGACGCAGGACACGGCTCACGCCCCGCGCTCCCGGCAGGCACGGCCCCGGGGGCCGGGCGGACCGTTCCCGGCGCACCGTTTTCGTCCGCCGGGCGCGCGGCGAGGCCCGGTCCGGGATGAGGCGCCTCCCGGCTCCGGAACCGGGCGCCGCCATCGAAATCGCGCCGGCCGGACCCTGCCGCTTCTCCGCCATCGCCCCCTTTTCGCGTCATCGGCCGCCCGTGCGCTCCTGACCCGTCGAGGGCGGCAGCGCGGCCGTCCGAACCGCCCCTCGACGCTCGACCCGCCCCGGCGCATGGCGCCGTCCGCGAGAACCGGCGGCGGGAGGGCGCGGACCCTGCGGCGCCGCGTCTCCTGCCGCCTCCCTCCAGCGATTAACAGAGCCGAACGGGGAAAGAAAATGCCCTGCACGGGAGAATTCATGCCCCGAAAGCATCGGGCGCCGGGTAGCGGCAACCGCCCCCGCGCGGGGGAGCGCCGATGAGCCGCCAGGACGCCTTCGAGCGCATCCTGCAGTCGCTGCACGCCGCGGCGTTCGCCGATGCGCGCTGGACCGCCGCCTCCGGCCTGATCGACGAGGCGATCGGGGCCCACGGCAGCCTGCTGGCCTACGGCGACGGGGCGACGCGGGACGATGTCTTCTTCGCCCGGATCTGCGCCCGCGGCGAGCGCCACCGGGAGCTGGAACGGGCGTATTACGGGGCCTATTACCCGATCGACGAGCGGCTGCCGCGCATCAGGAACCTGCCCGACGGCCGGCTGACGCCCACCCCCGCGCTCTCGACCGAGGCGGAGAAGAAGACCTCTCCGGTCTACAACGAGCTGTTGCCGCGCGTGCGCGCCCGGGACGGCCTCGTCGTGCGCCTCGACGGCCCCGACGCTTCGCGCATCGTCTGGTCGATCGGCGACCCCGTCGACCGGGACGGCTGGACGTCGGAGCGGGTCGCGACGATCCGGCGGCTGCTGCCGCATCTGCGCCACTTCGTGGCGGTCAGGCACGGGCTGCTCAAGGCCGGGGCGCTCGGCGCCTCGCTGCTCGACCTGCTCGACAACGTCCGCGCCGGCGTCGTCCAGCTCGACCGCCGCGGCCGGGTCATCGCCGTCAACGGCCGCGCCCTCGCGCTGCTGCGGCGCAGCGACGCGCTCCGGGACGAGGACGGCCGCCTGCGCGCCGCGCTGCCCGGGGAGGATGCGGCGCTCCAGCGGCTGATCGCGCGCGCCCTGCCGTCCCGCGACGGGCCCGGCGTCGGCGGTTCGATGCCGCTCGGCCGCCCGGAGGCCCGGTCCCGGCTGGTCGTGCATGTCAGCCCGGTGCACGGCGAGGGCGTCGAATCCGGCCGGGGCGGCGTCGGCGCGCTCGTGCTGGTCGTCGATCCCGCCGAGCGCGCGCCCGTCGACCCGGAGCGGGTGGGCGAGGCGCTCGGCCTGACCCCGGCGGAGAGCCGCGTCGCAGCCGCGCTGGCCGAGGGCCGGACCATCGACGAGATCGCGGCGGCGTCGGGCCGGAGCCGGAACACCGTCAAGTGGCACACCCAGCACATCTACGCCGAACTCGGCGTCTCCCGCCAGATCGAGCTGGCGCAGCTGGTCGCGTCGCTGGCCGACCTCCCGGGGCGCGGGGCTGAGGCGATCCGGGGCGGCGCATCCGGCGCCGGCGTGCGCACGGGCCCGCCGCAAATATTTTGCAAAACCCATACTTGAGGATGGGGCAAAGGGGGCCTCTTCATCGGCAACCTCCGCGCGTCCGCGGGGACCGGGTTCCGCCGAACACGCCAGCGATCCCCTCCCGCAGGTCCGCAATGCAGGGTCCTGGAATGCCCGGAATGTTCCGTTTTCGCTTG
The DNA here is from genome assembly GCA_900197615.1 of Rhodospirillaceae bacterium Spongia-Bin9. Classification (GTDB taxonomy): domain Bacteria; phylum Pseudomonadota; class Alphaproteobacteria; order Bin65; family Bin65; genus Bin65. Next base: position 1,097 of record FZLR01000076.1, on the reverse strand, counting down.
CCATGGACGGCGGCCCCGGAGGCTCAGCCCGCCGGCGCCCGGCGCCCGCGGCTGCGCCCGCGTTTCGTCCTGTCCCGGAATCGGCGCTCCGACGGCCCGCCGACGCGTCCCGAACGCCCCGTGCCCGGAGCCGGCGGCGAAGACCGCGCCGCCGGGGGACTGCCCGATGCCTGGATCGAGGCCGCCGACGGCGCGCTCAGCGCCAATACCAGGCGCGCGCTGAAGGCCGATCTACGCATCTACAGGGCATGGTGCGCCGAACAGGGCCGGGAAGCGCTGCCGGCCGCGCCCGACACCGCCGCCGCCTTCGTGGACGCCATGGCGTCCGTGCGCGCGCCCGCCACGGTCCGCCGCTACGTCGCGAGCATCGCGGCCGCGCACCGGGCGCACGACTGCCCGGACGCAACGAAGAGCCCGGCGGCGAAGCTCGCCCTGCAGCGCATGCACCGGCGCAAGGGACGGCGCCAGGAGCAGGCCACGGGGCTCACCGGGGCGCTGCGCGAGCGCCTGCTCGCGGTCCCGGGCGACCGCCTCATCGACATCCGCAACCGCGCGCTCCTGGCCGTTGCCTACGACACCATGCTGCGGCGCTCGGAACTCTCCGCCCTCAGGGTATGCGACCTCACGGGCGACAGGATAACCGGCGCGGGCACCGTGCTGGTGCGCAACTCCAAGACCGACGCCGAGGGCGAGGGCGCCGTGCTGTACATCGCCCCCGACACCATGGCGCTGCTGGCCGAGTGGCTGGAGTTGAGCGGCATTGCCGACGGGCGGCTGTTCCGCTCGCTGAGCCGGGGACAACTCGGCGAGGCGCTCGACCCGAGCCAGATCCCGCGCATCTACAAGGCCATGGCAAGGAAGGCCGGGCTGGACCCGGAGGTCGCTGGGCGCCTCTCCGGGCACAGCCCCCGCGTCGGCGCGGCGCAGGACATGGTCGCATGCGATATCCAGCTGCCGGCGATCCAGCAGGCGGGGCGCTGGAAGAGCCCGGACATGGTGCAGCGCTACGGCGAGCGGCTGCTGGCGGGGCGCAGCGCCGCCGCGCAGCTCGCCCGCATGCAGGGCCGGGACGGACCCGCCGTGCGACGGTCCCCGCC
>FZLR01000221.1 GCA_900197615.1 Rhodospirillaceae bacterium Spongia-Bin9 | reverse complement strand
GTAGATCAGGATGGCGCCGGATTCGAAGACGGTTATCGGCGCGCCGCCGGGCCCGTCCGAATCGACGATGGCGGGGATCTTGCCGTTCGGGTTGATCGCCAGGAATTCCGGCGTGAACTGGTCGCCCTTGCCGATATGGATCGGGTGGACGGTATAGTCCGCGCCCAGCTCCTCCAGCACGATCGAGGCCTTGCGGCCGTTCGAGGTGGACCAGGTGTACAAGTCGATCATGGCGGGGTTCCGTTACGGCTGGTGAAAATGCGGCGGTATCGATAGCGCGCCGGGCGCCGGAAACCAAACGGAATGAAACCGACCGGATTGAAACCGACTGGATTGCCGCTGCGGGCCGGAAACCGCTATCGTCGTCCGGCAAACGACCTCCGGCCGCGCCGGGAACAACGAAACGGGCCCCGCGTCATGTCAGAGACTTTCTGCGCCTTCACCTTCGACAACGCCCACGAGTTCGTCGGCCGGGAAATCGGCGTCACCGGCTGGCACCGGGTCACCCAGGAGCAGGTCGACCGGTTCGCCGACGTGACCCGCGACCATGACTGGATGCATGTCGATCCCGAGCGCGCCCGGCGCGAGCTGCCCTATGGCGGCACGATCTCCTTCGGCTTCTACACCCTGTCGCTGCTGACCGCCTTTTCCCACGAGGTCGGCCTGTGGCCGGACGGCGCGGGTTACGGCCTGAACTACGGGCTCAACCGGGTGCGCTGGATGGCGCCGGTGCCGGTCGGCGGGCGGATTCGCGGGCGCTTCGCGCTCGAAGCCTTCGATCCGCACCCGAGCGGCGGCTCCCTGAGCACGACCCGCGCGACCGTCGAAATCGAGGGCGCGGACAAGCCCGCCATGGTCGCCGAATGGCTCGGCCTGTTCATGCGCGAGGCCGAAGCGGCCTGACCGGGCGCGGGCCTCGACCGGCTTTCGCGGATCGCTGCGAGGCGGTAGGGTCGCGCGACGGTTACGAACGGGAAGGGACGGGCCATGGGCGCCAGGGTGTATCGCGACTACGACCAAGAGGCGCTCGACGCCGCCTACAACGCCCGCGCGACAGTCGATTTCGACGCCACGATCGCACTATGGGAGGCGGAGGCCGCAGCGACGCGCAAGGCGCTCGACATCGATCCGAACCTGTCCTTCGGATCGTCGGACATGGAGGTGCTGGACGTCTTCCCCGCCGGCGGCAAGGGCGGGCCGATGCACCTGTTCATCCATGGCGGCTACTGGCGCGCTCTGACCAAGGAGGAGCACAGCTTCGTCGCTTCCGGGCTTGTGCCGGCGGGCGCCACGGTCGCGGTCAATTCCTACGACCTGTGCCCCGAAGTCACGCTGGACACGATCGTCGAGCAATGCCGCCAGGCCGTCGTCTGGTGCTGGAACCATGCCGCGGACTACGGCGCCGACCGCGACCGCCTCTTCGTCTCCGGCCATTCCGCCGGCGGCCATCTCACCGCGATGATGCTGGCGACCGACTGGACGCGCTACGGCCTGCCCGCCGACGCCATCAAGGGCGTCACGCCGATCAGCGGCCTGTTCGACCTGGAGCCCCTGCGCCTCGCCTACATCAACGAGTGGATCCGGCTGGAGCCGGCCGACGTGCCGCGGGTCAGCCCGGTCCACAATCCTCCCCCCGTCGCTGCGCCGGTGACGATCTCCTACGGCACGAAGGACCCGGCCGATTTCGGCCCCCAGGCCGCGGCCTACCTGAAGGCGCTGGCCGACAGCGGCATCGAAGCGGACCTGTATGTCCAGGGCGGCGCCGACCATTTCGCCGCCGCCTTCTGCCTGCGCGATCCCGCCAGCCCGCTCAGCCGGCTGATCCAGGCGCAGATGGGGCTGTAGGAGGAGGCGCAGCATCCGGCGCGCCGTCGTATCCGGTTGCCAAAGCGCCCCGGCGAACTCAATTCGGGCTGGCATCGACCCGAACGCATGAACTACGGAACTCCGCGATGACCGAATCGGCCACGGACCTTTTGTACGAGACCCGCAGCCAGGGCGCTTTCCGCTACATGGCGCCGGCGGCGGAATCGTCGCTCTACCGCAACGGCAAGGTGCTCACCCGGCGCGACCGCGACGGCAGCGACAGCGGCTTCGAGGGCATCGACCTGGAAAGCCGCGAGATGGCGATAACCGATGCGCGCACCCTGGCGTCCGGCGAGCAGCCGACCCTGGCCGCCAACGGCTTCGAACTGCTCGACCGGCCAACGGCCCATCCCGGTCTGGATTTCCTCGATCACGAGGCGGTGGTGCGGACCTACTATCCGGAATGCGTGGCGATCGTGAAGGCGGCGACCGGGGCGGCGACCGTTGCCGCGTTCGACCACAATGTCCGCTCGGCCACCGGCAAGTCCGACAAGAAGCGCATCGCCGGCGGCCAGCAGGTCCAGGGCCCGGCCCATGTCGTCCACGGCGATTACACCCTGACCAGCGCGCCCCAGCGCATGCGCGACCTGGCGCGCGCGCCGACCCTCAACGACACCTACCGCACGGCGCTGGCCGAGGGCGAGACTCTGCTCGACTCCGACGCGGTCGAGCGCGCCATCGAAAGCGGGCGCTTCGCGCTCATCAACCTCTGGCGCAACATCGTGCCGGAGCCGGTGGCGACCCGGCCGCTCGCGCTCTGCGACGCCGCGACGGTGCAGCCGGAGGAGCTGGTCGTTTTCGAGATCCACTACACCGACCGGATCGGCGAGAACTATTTCGCCAAGCACGCCCCGCGCCACCGCTGGGTCTACTGGTCGGGCATGACGCGCGACGAGGCGCTGCTCATCAAGCAGTGGGATTCGGCCGGCGAGATGGCCCGCTCGAATGGCGCGCGCGCCGATGCCGACGGCGGTTCCGGCTCCGGCGGCCGGTCCAGCACCTTCAGCTTCCACAGCGCCTTCAAGGACCCCGCCACCCCGCCCGACGCCCCCGACCGCTGGAGCATCGAAGTCCGCTGTGCGCTGCTGTACGGGTGAGGGGACGGCAGGTGCCGCCTGAGGTTCAGGAAATTCTCAATCGGGTAGAGGCCAAAACCGGCTCGCCGTTGGCCGCCGACGTCTGGTTCCTTTCCGAGCCGCTGCCCGGTTTCGACGGCGCGACGGCGGACCAACTGGTACGGAAGGGCAGGGCCGAGGACGTGCACGCCTATCTCGACCGGATCATGGCCGGCGGCTACGCTTGAAGCTGCGCGCGCCCGCCGGTCGCCTTTTCTTGATCGACGACGAATGCCTGCTTTCAGCCGGCCGAGGAATGTGCGGAGGCTTGACATTCGCGATTTGCCGAATCGGTATGGCTGACCGCGAGGAGTCGGCAGCGGTATTTACAACATCGACAGTCGATGATATTTGTTCTTTTTTCGTTCTAGAAAAGGGCCATGAGCGAGAACACTGCCATAGAGTGGACCGACGCGACCTGGAACCCGGTTACGGGCTGCACCAAGATCAGCCCCGGTTGCGACCGCTGCTATGCGGAGCGATTCGCCGAACGGTTCCGCGGCGTGAACGGGCATCCGTTCGAATACGGATTCGATCTCACGCTGCGGCCGGAACGGTTGCTACAGCCGATCCGCTGGCAACGCCCGCGCATGATTTTCGTCAATTCGATGAGCGACCTGTTTCACAAAGGCATCCCCGCGGAATTCGTCGACCGCGTCTTCGAGAGCATGGAGCAGGCCGATTGGCATGTCTTTCAAGTGCTTACCAAGCGGAGTTCCCGGATGCGCGCGTATGTCAACGCCCGTTACGCAGACGCGGCTCCACCACGCCATATCTGGCTGGGAGTCTCGGTCGAGGACAGCGCAAGAC
>FZLR01000108.1 GCA_900197615.1 Rhodospirillaceae bacterium Spongia-Bin9 | reverse complement strand
CCGTCATCGTCCCGGTCGGCGGCGGCGGCCTGATCGCCGGCGTGGCGACCGGCTTCCGCCTCGCCGGCTCGAAGGCCGCGGTCTATGGCGTCGAGCCGGACGGAGCCTGCGGCATGCGCGACAGCCTTGCACGGGGCGCGCCGCTCGACAGCGTCGCGGTCTCGACCATCGCCGACAGCCTCGGGGCGCCGCTGCATATGCCCTATTCCTTCGGCATCGTCCGGCGGTCGGTGGACGAGATCGTCACCGTTTCCGACGACGCCCTGCAGGACGCCATGCTGACCAGCTTCAGCCGGCTCAAGCTGGCGGTTGAGCCGGCCGGCGCGGCGGCTCTGGCCGCGCTCGCCGACCCGCTGCGCAACAGGCTGCGGGGCAAGGCCGTCGGCCTGATCGTGTGCGGCGCCAATATCGACCCGGCCGGGTTCGCCGGCCATCTGGCCGCCGCGCAGGCGCGGGCGGAAGCTGCGGCGTGACGACGCCGGCGCTCTCCGGCGCGCCTTGCGATCCCGGCATCCGGCTCTATGTCGAGGCGCCGCTGGCGGCCGGACAGGCCGTCGTCCTGGCGGCGGCGCAGAGCCACTACCTGAAGAATGTGATGCGGACGGCCGCAGGCGCGGCAGTCCGGCTGTTCAACGGGCGCGACGGCGAATGGCTGGCGACGATCGAGTCGCTCGGCAAGAAGGGGGCCGCGCTGGCTGTGACCGCCCGGACTCGCCGTCAACAGCCGGAGCCGGACCTCTGGCTGTGTTTCGCCCCGATCAAAAAGGCCCGGATCGATTTCGTGGCGCAGAAAGCCTGCGAAATGGGGGTCTCCGCCCTGCAACCGGTAATGACCCGCCATACCCAGGTGACGCGGGTCAACACGGAACGCCTGCGCGCCAATGCCATCGAAGCCGCCGAACAATGCGCGCGCCTGTCGGTCCCGGACGTGTTCCCGCCGCGCAAACTGGACGACCTGGTCGCCGGTTGGCCGGCCGGCCGCCACATCCTGCTGCTCGACGAGACGCAAACCGGCATTCCCATCGTCGACACGCTGCGCCGGCGCGGCAACGCGCGGGGCCGGCCATGGGCCGTGTTCGTCGGACCGGAGGGCGGCTATGCGCCGGAGGAGCTTGACCTTCTGCGCCGCCTTCCCAATGTCACGCCGGTCGGGCTCGGCGGGCGCCTGCTCCGCGCCGATACCGCCGCGATTGCGGCGCTGGCGTGTTGGCAGGCCGTGCTGGGCGACTGGACCGCCCCGACGAACCCTTAACCCGTTCTTCGCCCTCTGCCGCTGAATTCCGGATCGCCTGCGCATGTCCATCCCCGCCGCCGCCAATGCCGAGCCGGTGCAGTCCCGGGCGCAGCTCATCGAGAGCGTCGAACGGGGCAACAAGCCGGCCGCCGACTGGCGCATCGGCACCGAACACGAGAAATTCGCCTTCGACTGGAAGGATTACCGGCGCCTGCCCTACGACGGCGATTGCGGCATCCGGGCCCTGCTGGAAGGCCTGCAACGCTTCTGCTGGGACCCGATACGCGAGGGGCAGACCCCGATCGGCCTGAAGCGGGACGGCGCGGCGGTCAGCCTCGAACCCGGCGGCCAGCTCGAACTGTCCGGCGCACCGCTGGAGACCATCCACCAGACCTGCGACGAGGTCCACTCCCACCTGGCCGAGGCCGAAGCGGTGACCAAGGAACTCGGCGCCGGCCTGATCGGCCTGGGCTTCGACCCGAAATGGCGGCGCGAAGACATGCCCTGGATGCCCAAGGGCCGCTACCGGATCATGCGCGACTACATGCCGAAGAAGGGCAGCCTCGGCCTCGACATGATGGCGCGCACCTGCACGGTGCAGGTCAATCTCGACTATGCCTCCGAAGCCGACATGGTGAAGAAGTTCCGGGTCGGCCTGGCGCTCCAGCCGGTCGCGACCGCCCTGTTCGCCAATTCCCCCTTCACCGAAGGCAAGCCCAACGGGTTCAAGAGCTGGCGCGCGCAAATCTGGACCGATACCGACCCGGACCGCACCGGCATGCTGCCCTTCGCCTTCGAGGACGGCTTCGGCTTCGAGCGCTGGGTCGACTACATCCTCGATGTGCCGATGTATTTCGTCTATCGCGACGGCCGCTATCTCGATGCGAGCGGCCAGTCCTTCCGCGATTTCATGACCGGCCGGCTGCCCGCGCTGCCCGGCGAAACACCGAGCCTGAGCGACTGGGCCGATCACATGACGACGGCGTTCCCGGAAGTCCGGGTCAAGACCTTCCTGGAGATGCGCGGCGCCGACGGCGGGCCGTGGAAAAGCCTGTGCGGCCTGCCGGCCTTCTGGGTCGGCCTGCTCTATGACGGGACGGCGCTGGACGCGGCCTGGGACCTCGTAAAGGACTGGTCGGCCGAAGAGCGGGAAGCCCTGCGGACCGGCGTCGCCAGATACGGGTTCCAGGCGCCGTTCCGCGCCGGCACGGTGCGCGACCTCGCCCTGCGCACGCTGGAGATCGCGCAGGCCGGGCTGTCGGCGCGCCGGGCGCTCGACAAGGCCGGCAACGACGAGACCGGCTTCCTCCAGGTGCTGCACGACCGCGCCTACGCCGGCAAGAGCCCGGCGGACCAGCTGCTCGAAGACTATGCCGGCGAATGGGCTGGAGACATCGACCGTATCTGGACCGCCTGCGCCTATTAGCGCGGATTTCCCGCCGCAGTTCCGGCCTGTTTCGCGTTCGGACATTCGATCGATTCCATAGGGTTTCAAACGCTCCCCTACAAATGGGAGCCGCACCGGCTCCTGTTTCGGCCCGAAATTCGACCGTTTACCGGGCAAATTCCGCGATCCCTCCCGGCATGGCGATGCATAGGCGATTGCGCCGGATGCGGGCTTCGGCCAATCTGCGCTGCATGATCGGGACAGCGATTTTCTTACTCACGCTTCTCTGCGTGGCTGTGGCGCCGGCGCAGGCCCAGGAGAAGCGGCGCGACGGGCTCACCATCGGCATCACCCAGTTCCCGTCGACCTTCAACCCGATGATCGATTCGATGCTGGCCAAGAGCTACATCCTGGCCATGGTGCGGCGGCCGTTCGTCACCTTCGACCGGGACTGGAAACTGGTCTGCCTGCTGTGCGAGACCCTGCCGACGGTCGAGAACGGCGGCGCCAAAGTCTTCACCTTCGACAAGGGCGAACTCAAGGGCAAGAAGGGCCTGCGCATTACCTGGCGCATCCGCAAGGGTGCAAAATGGGGCGACGGGCGGCCGGTCACGGTGGACGACGTCGTCTTCGCCTGGAAGGTCGGCCGCCATCCGCAAAGCGGCGTCGCCGGCCGCGAGCCGTTCCTGCGCACCGTCGCCATCGAGCGGATCGACGACCGGACCTTCGTCCAGGTCCTCGACAAGCTGCGCTACGATTACAACCAGCTCGTCCCGGACCCGATGCCGGCGCATCTCGAAAGCGCAGCTTTCAGCGACCCGAAGGAATACCGCCGGCGCACCGCCTATGACCGCGACCCGGCCAATCCGGGCCTCTACTACGGCCCCTACCGGATCGGCCGGATCGTCTCCGGCTCCCATGTCGAACTGGTTCCGAACGGGACCTGGTGGGGCCGCAAGCCCAATTTCAGGCGGGTCGTCGTGCGCGTGATCGGCAACACGGCGGCGCTGGAAGCCAATCTGCGCGCCGGCGACATCGACTATGCGGCCGGAGAACTCGGCCTCTCGCTCGACCAGGCGACCGGGCTGCGCCGCCGGTCGCCGGACCGCTACGATTTCATCTTCAAGGCCGGGCTGATCTACGAGCATATCGATTTCAACCTCGACAACCCGATCCTCAAGGACAAGCGGGTGCGCCAGGCGTTGGCCTACGGCATGGACCGCAAGCTGATGAGCGAGCAGTTGTTCGGCGGTTTGCAGCCGGTCGCGCACACCAATATCAGCCCGCTCGACCGGGTGGCGTCGAAGGATGTGACGACCTACCCGTTCGACCCGAAAAAGGCGGCGGCGCTGCTCGACGCAGCCGGCTGGAAGCGGCGCGGCGGCTGGCGCTATAACGCGAAGGGCGAGCGGCTCACCCTGTCCCTGATGACCACGGCGGGCAACCGGGCACGCGAGCAGGTCATGGAAATCCTCCAGGCCTACTGGCGGCGCATCGGCGTCGAAATCCGGCTCAAGACCCAGCCGGCGCGGGTTTATTTCGGCCGCACCGTGCTCCGGCGGGAATTCCCGGCCATGGCGATGTACGCCTGGATTTCCGCGCCGGAATCGAACCCGCGCGGCACCCTGCATTCGTCGGAAATCCCGACGGCGGAGAACAACTGGTCGGGCCAGAATTTTCCCGGCTTCCGCAACGCCGAGATGGACCGGCTGATCGAGACGCTGGAAGTGACGCTCAAGCTCAAGGACCGCGTGCCGATCTGGCGGCGCATCCAGCAGATCTACGCCGGGGAATTGCCGGTCCTGCCGCTCTATTTCCGGGCCAACCCCTATGTGTTCCCCCGCTGGCTGAAGGGCATTCGGCCGACCGGGCACCAGTTTTCCACCACCTTGTGGGTCGAGGACTGGCACGCCGGAGCTGACGCGAAGCAGCAATGAGTGCTTTCCTCATCCGCCGGCTGATGCAGTCGCTGGCGGTGATCGCGATCATGTCCTTCCTGGTCTACGCCCTGATCGGGCTGATGCCGGGCGATCCGATCGACATCATGATCTCCTCCGATCCGAAGCTGACGCCGGCGGACGCCGCCCGGCTGCGCAGCCTCTACGGCCTCGACCTGCCGATCGGCGAGCGCTACTGGAACTGGCTGACCGCCGCGCTCGGCGGCGATCTCGGCTTCTCGCGCACCCATAACCGGCCGGTGCTCGACGTCATGGGGCCACATCTGCTGCGCACCCTGCTGCTGATGGGCCTCAGTTTCGTGATTTCGGTCGCCATCGCCATCCCGCTCGGCGTCTGGGCGGCGGCGCGGCCCTATTCGTTCCGCGACTACACGATCAACCTGTTCAGCTTTGCAGGCCGATCCGCGCCCTCCTTCTGGCTGGCGCTGATCCTGATCTTCGTCTTCGCGGTCTGGCTCGGCTGGCTGCCGGCCGGCGGGCTGGAGACCATCGGCAAGGGCGGCTTCTGGGACCGGGCGCAATATCTCGTCCTGCCGGTGCTGTCGCTGACGCTGCTCAACGTCGCCGGCTTCACCCGCTTCGTCCGGGCCGAGACGATGGCGGTGATGCGCCAGGATTTCATCCGCACCGCCCGGGCCAAGGGCGTGAGCGAACGCGACGTGCTGCTGCGCCACGCCCTGCGCAACGCCATGATCCCGATCGTCACCGTCATCGCGCTGGATTTCGGCACCCTGTTCTCCGGCGCGCTGATCACCGAGACGGTGTTCGCCTATCCCGGCATGGGCAAGATGATCTTCGATTCGATCCTGGCCAACGATTTCAATCTCGCCCTGGTCGGCCTGCTGTTCGCCACCTTCGTCACGCTGGCCGCCAATCTCGGCGCCGACGTGACCTATGCCGTGCTCGATCCGAGGATCGCCCTCCAATGAAAAAGTCGACATGACGGCCGGAGCATGAGCGCCGCCGTCCTGGGCGCCGCGGCAGGCACCGTATCCGGCCGGCGAGAACTGCGCCGCCGGCGGCTGCGCCGTTTCGTGCGCCACCGGCTGGCGGTGGCGTCCGCCATCGTTCTGGCGCTTCTCATCCTTGCCGCCGCCTTCGCCCCGGCGGTCGAGCGGCTGCTCGGGGCGGATATCCGCAACGTCGACCTGACCGCGCTGTTGCAGGGCCCGAGCCTGGCCCATCCGCTGGGCACCGACGAACTCGGCCGCGACCTGCTGGTGCGCCTGCTCTACGGCGGGCGGATTTCCCTGCTCGTCGGGCTGACGGCGGCGATCTTCTCGGCCCTGATCGGCGCCGTCATCGGCATCCTCGCCGGCTATTTCGGCGGCCGGCTGGACGATCTGCTGATGCGCTTTACCGACGGCGTGATCGCCCTGCCGATCCTGCCCCTGCTGATCGTTCTCGCCGCGATCGACCTGACCAAGCTCGGCCTGCCGGCCTCGGTCGCCAACGACGGCGATATCAGCCTCTATCGCATCATCGTCATCACCGCCCTGTTCGGCTGGACCGGCGTCGCCCGGCTGGTGCGCGGCGCCACCCTGTCGCTCAAGGAACGGGAGTTCGTGCGCGCCGCCATCGCCATGGGCGCGAGCCCGTGGCGGGTCATGCGGGTCCACATCCTGCCCAACGCGATCTCGCCGATCGTCGTGGCGACGACGCTCTCCGTCGGCGGCATCATCCTGTTCGAATCGATCCTGAGCTTCCTCGGCCTCGGCATCCAGCCGCCGATCCCGAGCTGGGGCAACATGCTGACCGGCGCACAGGAACAGATGACCAACGCGCCGTTGCTGATGATCTGGCCCGGCCTGATGATCTTCATCACCGTGATCGCCTTCAATTTCCTCGGCGACGGCCTGCAGGACGCCCTCGACCCGAGGGCGCTCAGCGACTGAGCGCGGCGATGGCGAGGGCCAATCCGCGGAAATTGCTCGCCCAGGCAAAGCAGGCGCTGGCGCAGGGGCGGACGGACCACGCGTTCCTCCTGCTGAGAGAAGCGTACGCCGCCGCGCCGAAGGACGCCGGCGCCGCCCGCCTGCTCGCCGATGTGCTGCTCGCGCTGGGCCGTCCGATGGAGGCGGTCGAGGGGTTGGCGGACCATCTCGCCGTCAATCCGCGCTCCGCCGATGCCGCCCGCAGCCTTTCGGACATCTTCGCCGCGGTGACGCCGGTGAGTTTCGCGACCGTCGATGCCGCGGGCCTGACCGCGGCGCTGCGCCTCGACCGGGTGGCAGCCGATCCGCTGGGCCGCGCGGCCGGGCTGCTGCTGGCGGAGCGCGGCGAAGCTTCGGCCTTCCGGCGCGGTTCCGGCGAATTCGCCCTGCTGCTCGCGCTGCTGGAAGCCGCGCCGGTCCGCGAACCGGCGTTGGAAAGCTGGCTGGTCGCGCGCCGGCGTGCAGTGCTGCTCGGCCCGGCCGAAGTGCGGGAGGCACAGGAGCTACTGGACGAGCCGTTGCTCGCCGCGATGGCCCGGCAGGTCTGGCTCAACGAAGGCGTGTGGCCGGCCGACGGGGAAGAGCGCAAGGCGGTGGACACGCTTGACCCCGCCGATCCGGGCCAGGTCCCGCTCGCCGCGCTGTATCTGCCGCCGGAACGGTGGTGTCCGGACGACGCCGGGGCGGCGGCCCTGCCGAAAGACTTCGCCGGACTGGTTGGAGACATCCGGCGCGAACGGCATGAGATGGCGCGGGCCGACGCCGCGCTGGGCCCCGCCATCGGCGCGGCTGACGCGACCGGCGGCGCGGTCGCGGCGCAGTACGAGGCCAATCCCTATCCGCGCTGGGGCTGGGTGCAGCCGACGCCACGCGGCGCCGGCCGCGCCTTTCTCGAACGGATCGCCGGGCAATTCGAGGCCACGTCGCCCGCCGCGCCATCCGGCGGCTGGGCGAAGGGGCCGCTGCGCATCGCGGTTGCCGGCTGCGGCACCGGGCAGGAGGCGGTCCAGGCCGCGCTCGCCTATGCGCCGAACGCCCGGCTGCTCGCCTTCGATTTCAGCCGCGCCAGCCTGCGCTATGCCGCGATGAAGGCCCGGCAGCACGGCCTGAACGCCATCCATTTTCGGCAGGCGGACATCCTCGACCTGCCGGCGTTCGACCCGCCGTTCGACCGGCCGGCCGATCTCATCGAATGCGTCGGCGTCCTGCACCATATGGCCGATCCGTTCGCCGGCTGGCGTATCCTGCTGGAGCGGCTGCGGCCGGGCGGGCTGATGTATGTCGGGCTCTACAGCGCGACGGCCCGGCGCGGCCTGACCGCGCTGCGTGAACGAATCGCGCGCGAACGGCTCGTCGGCGAAGGCATCGATCCGGCCGACCCGGACGCGATCCGAAGGGTCCGCGCCCGGATTCTCGCCCGGCCGGAGAACGCGTTCGAGCGCTCGCTCGCCGCTTCGGCGGATTTCTACACGCTGAGCAATGCGCGCGACCTGCTGTTCCACGCCCATGAGCGACCGCTTACCCTGGACGCCATCGGCGGCTTTCTGGCGGACGAGGGCCTGGAACTCCTGCACATGGACGTGCGCCCGCACATCGCCGACGCATTTGCCGCGGCGCAGGGCGGTTCCGCCATGCTCGATCTTCGGGCCTGGGCGGCCTTCGAGCGGGACAATCCCGACACCTTCGACGGCATGTACCTGTTCTGGGTGCGGAAATCGGGGTAGCCCGGAGTCCCCGCTCCGCCACCTCCGCCCCGTCATTCCGACCGGAGCGGCGTCGCCGCGCAGTGGAGGATTCCTTCACCCGCGTTGCGCAGTCCGAAGCGCCGTAGCGGAAAGAGCTCTCCCCTTCGACTTCGCTCGGGGCAGGCTACTCCGCACCCCTCGCGGGCGCTCCGGTCGGAATAACGGAGAAAGTGTGCAGGTGTCATGAATTGACATTATTCGTCATATTCGTGAGTCCGATGCGCTGTCGTTCGATTTATGAATGTACAAAATGTCGATATTAGCCGGGATTTCGATCTGATTGCATTACGAACAGAAACCGATACCCATTAACGGCCATCGTATCGCGACGCAGTTTTTTCGCCCCTCGAATTCAAGGCGCGTCAGTGCGCGACCGGGCGGAACGGCGTCCAGGTCGCACACCGGACGACAATCCTTCGCCGGTCAGCCACGAATTGCCGCAAAAGCGACGGGATCGAAATTTGCTTATCGCAGGCGGTAGCCGAACGCAGGCGTTGCAACGGGGATCGGCGATGGCATAGTGCCCCGGACCAGTCATGCCTGCCACGATCGGGAGTAAACGGGATGAAGATCCGCAAGATCGTTACCGTCGTCGAGGAGACCCGGCGCGAGATCGACCGGCCAGTGGAGCCGGCGACCCGCCACGCCGCGGCCATCGCAGTGATCTCGAACCCCTATGCCGGGGTCTATGACGAGGAACTGGAGGAGCTGCAGCGAGCGGGCGCCGAGCTCGGCGCTCTCCTGGTCCAGCGCGCGATCGACGCGCTCGGCATCGACGGGGCGTCGGTCGCGAGCTACGGCAAGGCGGCGATCGTCGGTGTGAAGGGAGAGCGCGAGCACGCGGCGGCGGTGATGCACCCCAGGATGGGCAAACCGGTGCGCGAGATCGTCGGCCCGGCGAAGTCGATCATGCCGTCGACCAAGAAGATCGGCGGGCCGGGCACGGCGATCGACTGCCCGCTGCATCACAAGGACGAAATGTGGACATTCAGCCATTTCGACGCCATGCAGGTTGCGGTCACCGACGCCCCGCGCGACGACGAGATCGTGGTCGTCGTGGCGGTCAGCGATGCAGGCCGCCCGTTCCACCGGGTCGGCGAGAACCTGGGCGTCGCGGATCTGATGTCAAAGAACGACTAGACTCCCCTCGTCTCGCCCTTCCGGCCAATCGGGCCGACTGGCGATTGTCATGGACGGTCTGAGACGGACTGAGGCGGACCGCAAGAGTACCGCAATATTGCAAGCATCCGGCCGGCATCGGCCGGCTGTTGAGGGAACGCTGATGGGCGCTGCCGCCGACCTTTACCCGTCGCTCAGGGATCGTGTCGTCGCGATAACCGGCGGCGGCCGGGGACTCGGCCTCGAAATGGCGCTCGCCCTGGTCGAAGCCGGCGCGCGGGTGACCGTGACCAGTGCGCGGGAGGCGGGCGAACTGGCCGGCGTAAAGGCGCAGGCCGAGGCGCTGGCCGGGCCCGGCCGGCTGATCGCGGTGCAGGCGGATGTGCGCGACTACGAGGATTGCCTGAAGGTGCGCGAGCGGACCCTCGACGCCTTCGGCGCAGTACACTGCCTGGTCAATAATGCCGGACGCGGCATGAAGCTGGTCCACCCGAATTACGTCGAGGAGCGGCCGAAATTCTGGGAAGCGCCGCTCGACGGCTGGCGCGAGATCGTCGACACCAACATCAACGGCGTCTTCAACATGGCGCGCGCGTTCACGCCCGGTTTCATCGACCAGAACTTCGGCAAGATCGTCAACGTCTCGACCAGCGACGTCACCATCGTGCGGGTCGGCTATTCGCCCTACGGCCCGAGCAAGGCGATGCTGGAGGCGATGAGCCGGGTTTGGGCGCAGGATCTGGAGGCCACGGGCGTGACCGTGAACGTCTACCTGCCCGGCGGCGCCACCGACACCGCCATCCTGCCCGACATGTCGCACAAACGCGGCGCCGACGGCGGCCTGCTGCGGCCGGAGATCATGCGCGCGCCGATCCTGTGGCTGTGTTCGGACCGCTCGAACGGCCATACGGCGGAACGCTATATCGCGCGCCTGTGGGACGAGGCGCTGTCGCCGGACGAAGCCGCCGCCGGGGCGCGGGACCGGCATCACGGAAAGCCCGGCATTCTTTAGCCGAGCTTCAGCCGGGCGCCATCGCCACTTCCCGCATCGTCCCGGCGCAGGAGCAATACGGAGACCGAAACTTGAAGACACAGGTCATCGGCGACATCGCGATCGACCGGATCGTGGAGGCCGAAGGCGCCTTCGCTGCGTACGATTTCATCCTGCCGGGCGCGACGCAGGAGCTTGTGGACGCGAACGCCGACTGGCTGATGCCCCGCTTCATCGTGCCGGACGGACTTTTGATCATGGCCTTCCACGCCATGGTCCTGCGCACGCCGCGCCAGACCATTCTGGTCGATTGCTGCGTCGGCAACGACAAGGACCGGCCGCTGCGGCCGATGTGGCACCGGCAGCGCACGCCGTTTCTCGACACCATGCGCGCCGCCGGCGTCGCTCCGGAAGAGATCGACGTCGTGATGTGCACCCATCTGCACGCCGACCATGTCGGCTGGAACACCCAGCTGGTCGACGGCCGCTGGGTGCCGACTTTCCCCAACGCCCGCTATGTCTTCGCGCGCCGGGAATATGAGTTCTGGGAAGCCGAGGCGCGCCGGGCGAAGGCCGAAGGCGCGGATGAACCGCCCAACCACGGCAGCTTCGACGACAGCGTCCTGCCGGTCATGGAGGCCGGCCGGGCGGTCCTGGTCGAGGCCGACCACGAGCTGGACCATGGCATCTGGCTCGAGCCCGCGTTCGGCCACACGCCGGGCAACGTGAACGTCAATGTCTGCAACGGCGGCGGCCACGCCCTGCTGTGCGGCGACACCATGCACACGCCCTTGCAGCTGTGCGATCCCGGCCTGTCGAGCGCCTTTTGCGAGGATCCGGCCATGTCGGCCCGCAGCCGCACCGCGATGGTCGAAAAGTTGGCCGATACGGAGTCGATCCTGCTGGCCGGGCACTTTCCTACCCCGGTCGCCGGCCGCATCGTGCGCCACCGCGGCGCGTTCCGCCTCGACACCGGGGAGTGAGTGGCGAGGGGTTGTGCTACAGCGCTATCGGCTGCAAAGATCGAATGGCACGAAAACGGAAATTATCGTGACGACGTTCGACATTAGCGCGGCGAAAGCCCGTTTTTCCGAACTAATCCGGCGCGCCGAGGCGGGCGAGGAAATCGTCGTTGCGCGGGGCAACCGGCCGGTCGTCCGATTTGTGCCTTATGTTTCGAAAGTACGCCCGTCGAAGGGCTTCGGTTCGATGAAGGGTCTTGTCGAGGTCGGTCCGGAATTTTTCGAACCGCTGCCGGAAGAAGACCTCGAAGCGTGGTACCGCCGATCCGTCAGCCAGTCCGTCTCAGAATTCCTGCATCAGGCTGCCCCAACCGTAGACCTTGTCCTCGATGCCCTGCTGGCGCAGAGACCACCAGTAGGTCGCCGTGTTGATCGCGATCACCGGCTTGTCGAGCCAGAATTCCGCGATCGCCGCGACCCGGGCCATGGCGAGGTTGGTGCCGACCTGCACGATGGCCTCGACCTGGCTGTCGTCGACTTCGACGATCGAATCGCGCAACGCCCGCTCCGAAACATGGGCAATCAGTTGCGGGCTGGCGCATTTCAGACCCTTGAGATTGACGACCTCGAAGCCGCAATCCTCGAAGAACTTCCGGACATTCTTGTCGCCGAGCGGCATGTAGGGGGTAATGACGCCGATCCTGCGGATGTCGCCGTATTTGCGCAGCGCCGCCTGGCAGGCGTCGGAGCCCATCGAGACCGGCACGCCGGCCCGTTCCTCGCAGTTCTTGTGGAATATCTTCGAGCCTTCGAGGCCGTCCCAGAAGGTCTCGGCCGACATGCCCATGATGACGGCGCCCGGCGAGCAGGTCACCACCCGGTCGATCGCCACCATTAGCTCCGCCCGGATGTCGAGCATGAGCTGATTGAAATCCTCGTCGCTGCGCACCGGATTGTCCGGGATGTGGATGCGGGCGAAATGGTTGGTCACGCCATAAGGCCGGAGCGAATCGAACTCCGGCTGTACGGCCGTGTTGGTGGATGGCGCAATGACGCCGAATTTCATGCGGTGACCGATCGAATCGACCATGAACTTCCTCCTCCGGGCCGGCCGGGTTTAACCGGCAATATAATGCCTATATCCTGCAATATAATGCAACTACTACGGTATTGCCTCCGCTTCGCGCAACCCGGCGATCATCGAGCTGCGCAGCAGAAATTCGCGGGACAGTACCGGATCGTCGGCGATACGGCGCATTTCGTCGTTGGGGGGGGGCGCCGCCGCCCCGGCGCGGGG
>FZLR01000107.1 GCA_900197615.1 Rhodospirillaceae bacterium Spongia-Bin9 | reverse complement strand
CCCCCCCTCTTGAGGGGGGGAGGTCGGCGCGCGTCATGCGCGCCGCCGCCCCGGCGCCGCATAGTCAGGCATATAATTCCCAAATCTTTCCTGCTCTGAGCGAGGCCCGAAGCGCCGCGCCGGAAAGATTTCTCCGCTTCGCGCCTCCGGCGCTTCGGTCGAAATGACGGAGTTGGGAGCGTGTTGCATAGCCAGCCCGTCTTTGTAGGGGTGGGTTTGAAACCTTCCCCTGCGGACCTTGGGCCGAACGCGGCGTCCGAAGCTTGTTCCGAAGGCCGCGCGGCGCAGCGGTTCAGCCTTTCGCGAGCTCCCGCTCGACGAAATCCATCCGGTCCTTGCCCCAGAAAATCTCGTCGCCGACGATCATCGTCGGCGCGCCGAACACGCCGCGGGCGAGGGCGCTGTCGGTTGCTTCGATCAGCGCGGCGCGGCATTCCTCGCTCTCCGCCGCGGCCTCGAAGTCGTCCGGATCGACGCCGAGCCCTTCGGCGATCGGGCGCAGGCCGGCATAATGCCGGATCGAGGCGTCGTCGCGCTCCCAGTAGGCGGCGAAGATCGCATCGATAAAGGCGACCTCCTTATCCCAGCGCCGCATGGCGATGGCACCGCGCAGGGCCCGGCTGGTCTTGATCGGGAAGGTTGTGGGAAATCGGAATGGCAGCCGGTAATGCTCCGCCCAGCGTTCGAGGTCGCGGATGCGGTTGGCGATCTTGGCCTCGGGCTCTTCCATCAGCACATAGTTATGGTGGCGGAAAACGTGGCCGAGATTGATCGGGATATAGCGGATCGCCGCACCGTGCCGCGCGGCGACCGGCCGGAGCAGGTGCAGCGCGAAATAGCTGTTGGTGCTGCCGACCTCCCAGTAGAAATCGACGGTCCTGCCCACCGCGCTACCTCCCCACCGCGCGCCAGCCGATGTCGCGGCGGCAGAAACCCTCGGGCCAGTCGATGGCGTCGACGGCGGCATAGGCCTTCGCCTGCGCGTCGGCGATGGTCGGCGCCATCGCCGTTACGCCCAATACCCGGCCTCCGACCGCCAGGATGCGCTCCCCGTCGGCCGCTGTGCCGGCGTGGAAGACGACCGTGTCCGGATCGCCGCCGAGCGCGTCGAGGCCGCGGATTTCCGAGCTTTTTTCGTAGGCGCCCGGATAGCCGTTTGCCGCCAGCACGACCGTCAGCGCCGGCTCCTCGTACCAGCGCAGGTCGAAGTCCTTGAGTTCGCCGTCGCGGGCCGCGATCAGCGCGGGCAGCAGGTCCGACATCAGGCGCATCATGAGCGGCTGGCATTCCGGATCGCCGAAGCGGGTGTTGAATTCCAGCACCTTCGGCCCGTCCGGCCCGATCATCGCGCCGGCATAGAGCACGCCCTTGAAAGGCCGGCCCTCCGCCGCCATCGCCGCCACCGTCGGCGCGATAATCTCGTCCCGGATGCGCTCGGCCAGCGCCTCCGTCACCACCGGCGCCGGCGAATAGGCGCCCATGCCGCCGGTGTTCGGCCCGGTATCGCCCTTGCCGACCGCCTTGTGGTCCTGCGCCGAGGGCAGGAGCACGAAATTCTTGCCGTCGACCAGGGCGAGGATACTGGCTTCCTCGCCTTCGAGGCATTCCTCGACCACGATCTCGGCCCCGGCCGCGCCGAAGGCGCCCTCTTCCAACATGGCGCCGGCCGCCGCCTGGGCCTCCGCGACCGAGCGGGCGACGATAACCCCCTTGCCCGCCGCCAACCCGGACGCCTTGACGACGATGGGCGCGCCCCGTTCGGCAATCCAGGCCCGCGCCTCCGCAGCGTCCGTGAACCGGCGCCAGGCCGCGGTCGGGATGCCGTAGCGGGCGCACAGGTCTTTCATGAAGGCCTTGGAGCCTTCCAGGATGGCGGCGTCGGCCGTCGGGCCGAAGGCGGCGATACCGGCGGCTTCGAGCCGGTCGACCAGCCCGGCGCACAGCGGCGCCTCCGGGCCGACCACGACGAAGTCGATGGCGTTGTCTTGCGCCGCCGCAACTATGCCCTCGAGATCTTCCGCCCCGACATCGAGGCAGATCGCCTCCTGCGCGATCCCGGCGTTGCCCGGCGCGCAATAGAGCTTCGCGCAGAGCGGCGAGGCGGCGAGCTTCCAGCACAGCGCATGCTCGCGTCCGCCGCCGCCGACGACGAGGACGTTCATCGGGCGCCTGCGCGGGCTCGGGTCCGCACGGGCGCGGCGCGGCGGTCAGAAACCGGCATCGGGGTCCTTCAGGTATTCTTCTTCCTCGGGCGTATTCGGCCGGCCGAGAATCGCGTTGCGGTGCGGAAAGCGGCCGAAGCGGTCGATGACCTCCTTGTGGTCGACGGCATAGCGCACGAATTCGGTGTCCGGACAGCGCTCGCGCACCAGGTCGACGCAGCGCTGCTGGTCGGCCGGGTCTTCCGAATGTTCGAGCGGCAGATAGAACAGCATCCGGTGCTCCCGGTCCGTCAGCGCCAGATCGAAGCCGCGCCCGATCGCGGCCTTCGTTACCTCCCGCGCCTTGGGATCGGCCGCGAAGGCCCGCGGCGTATCGCGGTACATGTTGCGCGGGAACTGGTCGAGCAGGACGACCAGCGCCAGCGCGCCGTCCGCCGTTTCCCGCCAGCGGTCCAGCGTCCCGGCCAGGGCCTCCTTGTGCGCGACCTCGAAGTTGCGCCGGATTTCGGCATCGAAATCTGCGTCCTTGTCGAACCAGCGTTCCCGCGTCGCCGGCGCAAGCCAGAAATCGAGCACATCCTGCGGTGTCGTCATACGTTGCGCCTCTCGAACGCCCGGTCGTCTGTCAGCATCTGTCGCGGGGCCGCGATATGGACACCCGATCCATAGCTATGGTGTAACCGCAGCGCCATTCCTAAATCCAGAGTGCCGGAACCGCCGCGCCGCCATTGGCCCCGAGCGCGCCGCACCCGGCCCCCCTGCCGCTGCACCCGGAGCCCCGAACCATGCCTCTCACCGGAACGCAGAACAGCTTCGACGCCCGCCGGACTCTCGAGGCCGGCGGCAAATCCTATACCTATTTCAGCCTGCCGGCCGCGGCCGAAAACGGCCTGAACGAAATCGGCGGCGATATCGCCCGGCTGCCCTTCTCGCTGAAGGTGCTGCTGGAGAACATGCTGCGCCACGAGGATGGCAGCACGGTCAAGGCCGACGACATCCGGGCCTTCGGCGCCTGGCTGGCGCAGCGCAAATCGACCCGCGAGATCGCCTACCGGCCGGCCCGCGTCCTGATGCAGGACTTTACCGGCGTGCCGGCAGTCGTCGACCTGGCGGCGATGCGCGACGCCATCGGCGAGCTCGGCGGCGATCCGAAGCGGATCAATCCGCTGGTGCCGGTCGACCTGGTGATCGACCACTCGGTGACGATCGACCATTTCGGCACGCCGGACTCCTTCCGGCAGAATGTCGAGCGCGAGTTCGAGCGCAACCAGGAGCGGTACGAATTCCTGCGCTGGGGCGCGTCCGCCTTCGACAATTTCCGGGTCGTGCCGCCGGGCACCGGCATCTGCCACCAGGTCAATATCGAATATCTGGCCCAGACCGTGTGGTCCGGCGCGGAGGACGGCGAGACCTTCGCCTATCCGGATACCTGCGTCGGCACCGACAGCCACACCACGATGGTCAACGGCCTCGCCGTGCTCGGCTGGGGCGTCGGCGGCATCGAGGCCGAGGCGGCGATGCTCGGCCAGCCGGTCTCCATGCTCATTCCCGAGGTGATCGGCTTCAAGCTGACCGGCACGCTGAAAGAGGGCGCGACGGCGACCGACCTGGTGCTGACGGTAACGCAGATGCTGCGCGCGCACGGCGTGGTCGGCAAGTTCGTCGAATTCTTCGGCGCCGGCCTCGACCGCTTGAGCCTGGCCGACAAGGCGACGATCTCCAACATGGCGCCGGAATACGGCGCGACCTGCGGCTTCTTCCCGATCGACCGCGAAACCCTGCGCTATCTCGAATTCACCGGCCGCGATCCCGGCCGCGTCGCGCTGGTCGAGGCCTATGCGAAGGCCCAGGGCATGTGGCGCGACGCCGGTACGCCCGATCCCCATTTTACCGACACGCTGGAGCTGGACCTCGGCGACGTGGTGCCGTCCATCGCCGGCCCGAAACGGCCGCAGGACCGGATCGCGCTCACCGACGCCAGCAGCGAATTCGCCGCGCTCGAATCGCGCCGGCGCGAACAGCCGGTTGCAGGCGAGGACTGGACCCTGGACGACGGCGATGTCGTCATCGCCTCGATCACGAGCTGCACGAACACGTCGAACCCCGCCGTGCTGGTGGCTGCCGGCCTGCTCGCCCGCAAGGCGCGCGAAAAGGGCCTGCAACGCCAGCCCTGGGTCAAGACCAGCTTCGCCCCCGGCTCCCAGGTCGTCAGCGACTATATCGAGGCGGCCGGTCTCCAGGACGATCTGGACGCCCTCGGTTTCAACCTGGTCGGCTACGGCTGCACCACCTGCATCGGCAATTCCGGGCCATTGCCTGCGCCGATCCACGACGCGGTCGAGGCCGGCGACCTGACGGTATGCGCAGTGCTTTCCGGCAACCGCAACTTCGAGGGCCGGGTCCACCCGCTGACCAGGGGCAACTATCTGGCCTCGCCGCCGCTCGTCGTCGCCTATGCGCTCGCCGGCTCGCTCCGGGTCGATCTCTACGCCGACCCGATCGGCCAGGACGGCGACGGAAACGACGTTTATCTCAAGGATATCTGGCCGACCGGGCAGGAGGTCGCGGAGACCATCGACCGCTGCGTTACGCCGGCCATGTTCCGCGAGCGCTATGCCGATGTCTTCAAGGGCGATGAGAACTGGCAGACCATCGAGGTTTCCGGCGGCCTGACCTACGACTGGGATTCGTCCAGCACCTATGTCCGCAATCCGCCCTATTTCGAGGGCATGAGCGCCGAACCCGCCGCGGTCGGGGACATTGCGGGCGCCCGCTCGCTCGCCCGGCTCGGCGATTCGGTAACCACCGACCACATCTCGCCCGCCGGCGTGATCAAGGAGGACGGCCCGGCCGGCGACTATCTCAAGACCTACCAGATCCGCCCGCGCGACTTTAACAGCTTCGGTTCGCGCCGCGGCAACCACGAGGTCATGATGCGGGGCACCTTCGCCAACATCCGCATCCGCAACGAGATGGCGCCCGGCACCGAAGGCGGCGTGACCCGCCACCAGCCCTCCGGCGAGGAGATGCCGATCTACGACGCCGCCATGCGCTACCGGGCCGAGGGCGTGCCCCTGGTGGTCGTCGGCGGCAAGGAATACGGCACCGGCTCGTCGCGCGACTGGGCGGCGAAGGGCACCCGGCTGCTCGGCGTCAAGGCGGTGATCGTGGAGAGCTTCGAGCGCATCCACCGCTCCAACCTGGTCGGCATGGGCGTGCTGCCGCTCCAGTTCAAGGACGGCGCGAGCCGCGAAAGCCTCGGCCTCAAGGGCGACGAGACCTTCGACATCGCCGGCATCGCCGGCGGCATTCGTCCCGGCATGGATGTCGACTGCACGATCCGCTATGCCGATGGCGCAGCCCGGACAATCCCCCTGCTGTGCCGGATCGACACCGCCGACGAGGTCGCCTATTTCGGCAACGGCGGCATCCTGCACTACGTCCTGCGCACCATGGCCGCGGCGGCCTGACCGCCGGCACCAACGAGACGAAAAGAAAGAGGATCAGGAATGCCCGATGCGGAAATTCAGTCGCCGCCGGACTTCGGTTACGGACGACGCGAGCCGGCGGCCGGCCTGAACGGCGCCGATGCGGCGATCACCACCCGGCGCTCGGTGCGCGCCTTCCTGCCCGACAAGCCGGTGCCGAAGGAACTGATCGAGCATATCCTGAACGTGGCCGCCCGGGCGCCGAGCGGCACCAACGTCCAGCCCTGGCACGTCACGGTCGTGACCGGCGCGGCGCGCGACCGGGTGAGCGCGGCGATCCACGAGCGGCGCGACGGCGGCGGCCAGGAAATGGGCTACAACTACTACCCGGTGAAATGGTTCGAGCCCTACATCTCGCGGCGGCGCAAGCTGGGCTGGGACATGTACGGCCTGCTCGGCATCGCCAAGGGCGAGCGCGAAAAGACCTACCGGCAGCACGGACGCAATTTCGATTTCTTCGATGCGCCGGCCGGCCTGTTCTTCCACATGGACAAGCGCATGGAGACCGGCTCCTTCATCGATATGGGCCTGTTCCTGGAGAATGTGATGGTCTCGGCGCGCGGCCACGGGCTGGACACCTGCCCGCAGGCGGCCTGGGTCGACTACACGGACTCGGTGAAAGCCCTGCTCGGCATTCCCGAGGACCATATCCTGATCTGCGGTATGAGCCTCGGCTACGAAGACACCTCGGCGACTGTCAACGCGCTCTATTCCGAGCGCGAGCCGGCCGGCTTCTTCGCCGACTGGCAGGGTTTCGAGGACTGACGCGCGGATTGCCGGGGCGGGTTCGGCAACCGCTTCGTCCCGCCGCGCCGACCTGACAGACCGTCGCCGCCGCTGCGTCCCGGCGAGCCGGGATGTCGCAAGCGCGCCGCCCGATATGGCGCAAACCCCCGGAATCCTTGGATTTCCGCGATTTATGTGACATCAGGTCGCGAAGAATCGGCTGGCCGCAACGGTGCCGCGGCTTCTATTTTCGGCGCAGTTCCGGAGGGCGCGTTGCCGGGCATATGACCTTGCCGAAGGCACGGCCGGCGCGATCCGGGAATGCCCCGGCTGCGGGTCGATTGAAAAGATTTTTCGCCGGGAACCGGAATTCTGCGACGCTGGCAGCAGCGGCGTATCTTGGCATAGCAGGACGAACCGATGTCATTCGCCTTCCGTTCGGCGCGCCGCGCCGCTTCCACGGCCCTTTCCGGGACCCTGACGGCAGCCGCGGCGCTTGCAGCTTCCGGCGCAGCGTTCGCGGCCCAGCCGGAGCCCTGGCAGATGGGCTTCCAGAAAGCGGCAACTCCGGTCATGGAGCGGGTCGACGAGTTTCACGACCTGCTGCTCATCATCATCACGCTGATTTCGCTGTTCGTGCTGGCCCTGCTGGTTATGACGGTGGTGAAATTCCGCGAATCCAAGAACCCGACGCCGTCGAAGACGACCCACAACCTGCTGCTGGAGGTCGTGTGGACGGTCGTGCCGGTCCTGATCCTGGTGGTCATTGCGGTGCCGTCCTTCCGCCTGCTCTACTACACGGACAAGGCGCCCGAGCCGACCGCGGCCGAGAAAGCCGCCGGCAAGACGGTCATGACCGTCAAGGCGACGGGCCACCAGTGGTACTGGAGCTACGAGTATGCGACGCCGGAAGGCGGCAAACTGAGCTTCGAGAGCCGGATCGTCTGCCGCGGCACGATCGATCCCGACAACCGCAAGCAGTGCGAGGAAGCCAACGAGCGCTTCCAGGCCGAATTCAAGCGCGACGTGATCCGCCTGCTCGACGTCGACAACGAGATGGTGCTGCCGGTCGGCGCGACCGTCCGGGTCTACGTCACCGCGACCGACGTCATCCACGCCTGGACCATTCCGGCATCGGGCGCAAAGGTCGATGCCGTGCCGGGACAGACCAACGAGACCTGGGTGCGGTTCACGAGCCCCGGCTGGTATTTCGGCCAGTGTTCGGAAATCTGCGGCCAGGATCACGCCTACATGCCGATCGCGCTTCGGGTCGTATCGCCCGACGACTACAAGGCCTGGCTCGCCGCGGCGTGGAAGAAGGCGAAGGAAGACAGCGACGGCTTCAGCGTGGTGCGCGAGCCGCAGAAAACGGCGCGGATCGAATCGCCGGCGCCGGTCGTGGCAGCCTCGGTGAGACGGTAGACGGCGGACAGGAAAAGAGCCGGCGCCCCACAGCGCCGGAAGATATTGGGAAGAGGACGGGATATGGCCTACGGTGCAGCCCACGCCCCTGACGATCACGGGCACGATCACACCCCGAGTTTCTGGGTGCGCTGGCTCTATTCCACGAACCACAAGGATATCGGGACTCTCTACCTGATATTCGCGGTGATCGGCGGTCTGGTCGGCCTGTCGATGTCGATCTGGTTCCGGGCCGAGCTCCAGAATCCCGGCGTCCAGCTCATGGACGGCCATTTCTTCAATGTCCTGATCACCTCCCACGGCCTGATCATGATCTTCTTCATGGTCATGCCGGCGATGATCGGAGGGTTCGGCAACTGGATCGTCCCGATCATGATCGGGGCGCCGGACATGGCTTTCCCGCGCATGAACAATATCAGCTTCTGGCTGCTGCCGCCGGCGCTGGTCCTGCTGATCCTGTCGGCGGTCCTGGGCGGCGGCGCGGGAACCGGCTGGACGATCTATCCGCCGCTCTCCTCGACCGGCGCCGATTTCGGCTTCACCGGCCATGACGGGCCGGCGATGGATATGGCGATTTTCGCGCTGCACATCGCCGGCGCAAGCTCGATCCTCGGCGCGATCAACTTTATCACGACGATCTTCAACATGCGCGCGCCGGGCATGACCCTGCACAAGATGCCCCTGTTCGTGTGGTCGATCTTGGTCACCGCCTTCCTGCTCGTGCTGTCGCTGCCGGTGCTGGCCGGCGCCATTACGATGCTGCTGACCGACCGCAACTTCGGCACGGCCTTCTTCCGGCCGGACGGCGGCGGCGACCCGATCCTGTTCCAGCACCTGTTCTGGTTTTTCGGCCATCCGGAGGTCTACATCCTGATCCTGCCGGGCTTCGGCATGATCAGCCAGATCGTCTCGACCTTCTCGCGCAAGCCCGTGTTCGGCTATCTCGGCATGGCCTACGCCATGGTGGCGATCGGCTTCGTCGGCTTCATCGTGTGGGCCCACCACATGTACACCGTCGGCATGGACGTGAACACGCGGGCCTATTTCACCGCCGCGACCATGGTGATCGCCGTGCCGACCGGGGTGAAGATTTTCTCCTGGATCGCCACCATGTGGGGCGGCTCGCTCCGGCTGGAAACGCCGATGCTGTTCGCCTTCGGCTTCATCTTCCTGTTCACCGTGGGCGGCGTGACCGGCGTCGTGCTGGCCAATGCCGGCATCGATTACGTGCTGCACGACACCTACTATGTCGTGGCGCATTTCCATTATGTGCTGTCGCTGGGGGCGGTGTTCGCGATCTTTGCCGGCTTCTACTACTGGTTCCCGAAGATGACCGGGAAATTGTATTCGGAGCGGCTGGGCAAGCTGCATTTCTGGCTGATGTTCATCAGCGCCAACGTGACCTTCTTCCCGATGCACTTCCTGGGCCTGGCCGGTATGCCGCGCCGCTATGTCGACTATCCGGACGCCTATGCCGGCTGGAACCTCGTCGCGTCCTATGGCGCGTATCTCGGCGGCCTCGCAACACTGCTTTTCCTGTACATCCTGTTCCGGGCCTTCACCCGGGGTGCGCAGGCGGCGGACAACCCGTGGGGCGAAGGCGCGACGACCCTGGAATGGACGGTGTCCTCGCCGCCGCCCTTCCACACCTACGACGAGTTGCCGAAGGTCGAATCCGGCGCGCACCACTAGGCGCGCGGCGGAACGGAAAGCAGGGCCGCAGGCGCCATGACCGAGACGACAGCAACATCGCCGCTGGTTGCCGCCGCCGCGGATGAGGCGGACTGGCGGGACTACTTGGCCCTGCTCAAGCCGCGGGTCATGTCGCTCGTGGTGCTGACCGGCCTGGTCGGCCTGTATCTGGCGCCCGGCGCGATCCATCCTGTGATCGCGGCGCTCGCCGTCATCTGCATCGCCGTCGGCGCCGGCGCGTCGGGCGCGATCAACATGTGGTTCGACCGCGATATCGATGCGGTCATGGCGCGCACCTGCGACCGGCCCATCCCGGCCGGCCGGGTCGAGCCGGAAAGCGCGCTCGCCTTCGGCGTGATCCTGTCGGTCTTCGCCGTCATGCTGATGGGGCTGACGGTAAACTGGGCCGCCGGCGCCCTGCTCGCGCTCACCATCGGCTTCTACATCTTCGTCTACACGATGTGGCTGAAGCGCCGGACGCCCCAGAACATCGTGATCGGCGGCGCGGCGGGCGCCTTTCCGCCGATGATCGGCTGGGCGGCTGTCACCGGCGACGTCGGGCTCGGCAGCCTCGTGCTCTTCCTGCTCATCTTCATGTGGACGCCGCCGCATTTCTGGGCCTTGTCGCTCTATCGCGACGCCGACTATGCCCGCGCCGGCGTGCCGATGCTGCCGGTGGTCGCGGGGCGGCGCGAGACCAAGAAGCAGATCCTGATCTATACCGCCCTTCTGGCGCCGCTCGCCCTTGCGCCGGTCGCGGCCGGTATGGCGGGCTGGCTTTACGGCGCGGCCGCGGTCGCCCTGTCGCTGTGGTTCCTGCATGCGGCAATCGCCGTCTGGCGGACGGGCGACGGCGACGGCGAAAGCGACGGCGCGGCAAAGCGCATGTTCCTGATCTCGCTGGCCCATCTGTTCGGCCTGTTCGCGGCGCTCGGTGCCGACCGGGCGCTGAGCGGCCCGCTCGGAGGGCCTATCGGTGTCTGACGCGACGGAAACCCGCGAGCCCGGCGTCCGCGGCGAAGCGTTCAGGGCCAAACGGCGCGGCCGCAACCTGGCGCTTCTGGCGGTGCTCGCCGCCTTCGTGCTGATCGTCTACGTCGTCACGATCGTCAAATTCGAACTGGCGACGGGCTGAGGCGGAAACGAAATCATGGCGGCGCGCGACTCCCTGGCAAAAGGCAAGCGGAACACCGTTCTCGGCGTTCTGGCGATCCTTACAGGCATGACGCTGCTCGTCGTCTACGCCGTGCCGCTCTACGACCTGTTCTGCCGGGCGACCGGTTTCGGCGGCACGACCCAGCGGGCGGCGGCGGCGCCCGAAGCAGCCGGCGCCGACGCGGCCTCCGGGCGGATCGTGACCGTGCGGTTCCTCGCCAACACCAACCCGAACCTGCCCTGGCGCTTCCAGCCCGAAGTCGACAGCGTCCGGGTCGCGGTCGGCAAGCGGCGGCTGATCGCCTACAGCGCCCGGAACCTCGACGACAGCATGACGACCGGCATCGCCACCTTCAACGTCACGCCGGCCAAAGCCGGGGTCTATTTCACCAAGATCGCCTGTTTCTGTTTCGACGAACAGACCCTGAAGCCGGGCCAGGCCGTAAAGATGCCGGTCAGCTTCTTTATCGATCCGGCCATCGCGAAGGACCGCAACCTGCGCGATGTCGAGACCATCACCCTGTCCTACACTTTCTTCCGCGCCGCCGGGAGCGACGCGAAGGATCTGGCGCGGGCAGGAGACGGCACAAACCCGCGGGCAGTCCGCAACTGACGCACGGGACAATGACGGCCGGCGCGTTGCCGGGCGGAGAGGAAACGAACGACCATGGCTGAAGCCCACAAGCATCCCTATCACCTGGTGGACCCGAGCCCGTGGCCCCTCGTCGGCGGCGTCTCGGCGCTCGCCCTGTTCGGCGGGGCCGTCCTGTGGATCCACGGCGTGACCGGGCCCTACATCTCCGCCCTGGGTTTTCTCGGCCTCCTGTTCACCATGTATGTGTGGTGGCGCGACGTGATCCGGGAAGCCGAGCATGACGGCTATCACAACAAGGTGGTCCAGCTCGGCCTGCGCTATGGCATGACCCTGTTCATCGCCTCGGAGGTGATGTTCTTCGCGGCTTTCTTCTGGGCCTTTTTCGACAGCGCCCTGTTCGGCGAAGGCGGCGTGCAGGTCGGCGAAGCCGCCAAGATGTACGCCCGCGAAATGGCCAACGGCGGCCAGTGGCCGCCGGCGCATATCCATGTCTTCGACGCCTGGGATCTGCCGCTGCTCAACACGATGGTCCTGCTGCTTTCCGGCTGCACGGTGACCTGGGCGCATCACGCCCTGAAGGAGGGCAATCGCAAGGGGCTGATCCAGGGGCTGACCGCCACCGTCTTCCTCGGCCTGTGCTTCACCGGATTGCAGGCGATCGAATATTCCCAGGCGCCGTTCAGCTTCGCCATGCTGATCGAAGGCGGCCAGAAGGTGACGGAGGAAGGCGCCCGGATGGCGAACGGCGGCATCTATTCGTCGGCCTTCTTCATGGCGACGGGCTTCCACGGCTTCCACGTCATCGTCGGCACGGCCTTCCTGGCCGTCTGCCTGTTCCGGTCGATCAAGGGGCATTTCACGCCGGACCACCATTTCGGCTTCGAAGCCGCCGCCTGGTACTGGCACTTCGTCGATGTCGTCTGGCTGTTCCTGTTCTGCTTCATCTATGTCGTCGGCAGCGCCGGTGCGCCGGTCGCCATTCATTAGCCGGCGGCAACGGAAAGCGCCGCGCGGATGAGCGTCTCGCCCTTCGGCGCCGGCATCCGCTGCAAATGCCCGGCCTGCGGAAGGGGCGCCCTGTTCCGCGGTTTCCTGTCGGTCGTTCCCGAATGCGCGGCCTGCGGACAGGACCTCCGGGCCCATGAAGAGGGCGACGGGCCGGCGGTCTTCGCCATCCTGCTGCTCGGCGCGGTCGTTGTCGGGCTGGCGCTGCTGACAGAAGTGCATTTCCGGCCGCCGCTCTGGCTCCATGCCGTCCTGTGGGCGCCGCTCACGCTCGCCGGCGCCGTCGCGTTGCTCCGCCCGCTCAAGGCGACGCTGATCGCCCTCCAATTCCGCCACCGGCGCGAAGATTACGATGCCGCCTGTTAGGGATTCTTCTGCACCAGCGCCACCGCCCGTATTCCCCTCCCCTTGGGGGAGGGGCCAGGGG
>FZLR01000105.1 GCA_900197615.1 Rhodospirillaceae bacterium Spongia-Bin9 | reverse complement strand
CGTAAGAAAACCGAAAACCGGGGGGCCGAAAAGGGCCTTGCATTTTCGGGAAAGGGCGAGGGGCCCAAACTTTCCGCCCTCCTGCCCCCGGGGCGCAAGATGGCTCATCAGCGAGCGGCTGGCCGCCTGGGCCGGGCCGAAGAACAGCCCCATGATCCCGCCGAGGACGTAGAACCACGTCTTGTCGCCGGTAAACAGCATCGGAAAGCCGCAAACCGTGACGCCGGCAACGCCCAGAAGCACGGTCGCCTTGGCGCCCAGCCGGTCGTCCAGCCAGGCGAAGGCGAAGGCGCCGAGCCCGGCCGTGACATTCACGACGATGCCGAAGATCAGGATCTCCGCCGTATCCATGCCGAAGACCGCGGCAGCGTAGATCGCGCCGACGGCGAAGATCGTGTTCAACCCGTCGACATAAAAGATCCGGGCGATCAGGAAGCGTGCGATATTCCGGTGTTGCCGGATGTTGGCGAGGGTGTTGCCCAGCTTGCGCAGACCGGCGCCGACCGCCCGGCCCATCGGCAGCCCGGCCCCCGGCGTGTCCGCCGTGAAAAAGAACAGCGGCAGGCTGAAGACCAGCGCCCACAGCGCGACTACCGGGCCGGCGATCCGGATATGTTCGGCGGCCGTCTTGTCGAGGCCGAACGGCGCGACCGCCGGCTGGACGAACAGGAACAGCAGCAGGATCAGGCAGGCCAGGCCGCCGATATAGCCCAGACCCCAGGACCAGCCGGACAGCCGTCCGATATGGCTCGCCGGCGCGAGGCCCGGCAGCATGGCGTTGTAGAAGACGAGGCCCATCTCGAAGCCGATCACGCCGATGAACGCCGCGGTGAGTACGAGGACCGTCGAGTCGGCGCCGGGCGCGCCCCACCACAGGGCCGCCGACGCGGCGATCATGACCAGGGTCCAGAAAACGATCCAGACCTTGCGGCCCTTGCCGTGGTCGGCGATGGCGCCGAGGACCGGGCTGAGGAACGCCATGACGAAGGCGGCTGCGCCCTGGGTAAACGCCCACTGGGACGCGCCGGTCGTCTTGTCCGGTGCGATGGCGCCAGCGAAATAGGCGGCGAAAATGAAGGTCGTGACGACCGTGGTGAAGGGCGAGTTGGCCCAGTCGTAGAGCGCCCAGCCGAAGACGGACTTGCGTCCTCCGGTCCAGATCGAGGTCTTTGTGCCGTTAGCCATAACGCTGCCCAATCGTTTTAATATGTTCGTTCATATTTTCGCGTCGAGCAGCGCAAGCGCCTGATGCGGATCGATTTTTCCGTCATACAGCGCCCGGCCGCAAATGACGCCTTCGATGCCGCTGGCCGCTTCCCGCTTCAGCGCCCGGAGGTCGCCCGGGCCGGCGACGCCGCCCGACGCGATCACCGGCGTGGCAAGCGCCCGCGCCAGCCCCGCGGTCGCCGCGACATTGACGCCCCGCAGCGCGCCGTCGCGCTCGATATCGGTATAGACGATGGCGGCGACGCCGGCATCCTCGAACGACCGGGCGAGATCGATCGCCGTCACATCGGAGGTTTCCAGCCAGCCCTGGGTCGCGACCCGGCCGCCGCGCGCGTCGATGCCGACGGCGATCCGGCCGGGGAAGGCCTGCGCCGCCCGGCGCACCAGGCCGGGATCGATGAGCGCGGCGGTGCCCAGGATCACGCGGGACAGGCCGCGCGCCAGCCACATCTCGATCCCGGCCATGTCGCGGATGCCGCCGCCGAGCTGGACCGGAATCGTCACCGCCGCCAGAATCGCCTCGACGCCCGTCCGGTTGACCGCCCGGCCCTCGACGGCGCCGTTGAGATCGACGACATGCAGCCACCGGAAGCCCTGGGCCTGAAACTGCGCGGCCTGGTCGGCCGGGTCGTCGTTGAACACGGTCTCCTGCCCGAAATCGCCCTTGAGCAGGCGGACGCAGCGGCCGTCCTTGAGGTCGATCGCCGGATACAGGATCATGCCGCGCCGCCCGCTGGCGGGTCGCCGGACGGGTCGTCGGACGGGTCGTCGGACGGGTCGTCGGACGGGCGCAGGTCCTTCCAGTAGTACAGGCCGGCGACCGGCTTGCCGTCGACCCGGGCATAGAAGGGATTGCGGCCCCAGCGCACATAGTTCAGCGCTTCGTACAAGCGGATCGCCCGTTCCTGGGTTTCCCGGACATCCAGGGTAATCACGTCGAACCCTTCGGTGCGGGCGAGCACCTCGGCCTTTTCCATCAGCAGGCGCGCCAGGCCGTGACCGCGCGCCCAGGGCGCGATGAAGGCGTGCTGGAGCTGGACGGCGAAGGCCTGTGCCTCGTTGCCCGGCGACGGCCGGACCAGTTGCGCCGAGCCGCAGATCGTGCCGTCGATCCGGGCGACGATCAGGATGCGCTCGGGAACGACCAGGATGCCCTTCCAGTAACTTTCGAGCACCGGCCGCTCCGGGGCCCGGAGCCAGCCGAATCCGCCGCCGGCCTCGATCGCGCTTTCCGCGGCATCGCAGATATCGTTCAGGTCGCCCGGCGCGAAGCGGGTGACGACCTCGACGCCCAGAACCGCTTCGGGTGCCGCACGGGCAAACGGGCTCCCGGCCGGCGTCTGCGTCGCAACCGCCACTTTTTCCGCCGGTTCGCGCGCCTCCGACGTCATGGCCGCCACGCGAGGAAATTCGCGATCAGGCGCAGGCCGGCCCGCTGGCTCTTTTCCGGATGGAACTGGGTGCCGATCAGATTGTCGCGGCCGACAATGGCGGCGACCGGCCCGCCATAGTCGCAGGTCGCCAGCAGGTCGGCAGCCTCTGCGCACCGGTAGCCGTAGGAATGCACGAAATAGGCATGGTCGCCGTCTTCCAGGCCGGCCAGCACCGGATGGCGCCCGGCGCCTGCGCCGTTGTCGTGACCATGGTTGTGAAACGTCAGGTCGTTCCATCCCATATGGGGAATCTTGAGATCGGGATCGTCCGGTTCGAGCGCCGCGACCTCGCCCGGCACCCAGCCGAAACCCGGCGTTTCGCCATGCTCCAGGCCGCGGTCGGCGAGCAGCTGCATGCCGACGCAGATGCCCAGAAACGGCGCGCCGCGCGCCAGCACCGCTTCGCTCAGCGCCTCGGCCATGCCGTCGAGCGCGTGCAGGCCGGCCCTGCAGTCGGCGAAAGCGCCCTGCCCCGGCAAGACGACATGGCTCGCCCGGGCGATCCGGTCGGCGTCGCCCGTCGTTGTCACCGGCAGGTCGGCCTCCGCCTGCCGGGCCATGCGGACGAAGGCCTTTTCCGCCGAGCGCAGGTTGCCGGCGCCGTAGTCGACGATGGCGATGCCGTCCGCCATCGCGGTCACCGGCCCGAAAGCCGGTACCGGCCGGCGGCGCAGCTACAGGGAGCCACCGAGCACGCCCTTGGTCGAGGGCACGGCATCGGCCTTGCGCGGGTCCGGCGCAATGGCGGCCCGCAGCGCGCGGGCCAGGCCTTTGAAGCAGCTCTCGACGATATGGTGGTTATTCTCGCCATAGAGGTTTTCGACATGGAGCGTGACGCCGGCCGCCTGGGCAAAGGCCTGGAACCATTCCTTGAACAGCTCGGTATCCATCTCGCCGAGCTTCGGCTTCGAAAAGCCGACCTTCCAGATCAGGTAGGGCCGGTTCGAGCAGTCCAGCGCGACCCGGGTCAGGGTCTCGTCCATCGGGATCAGCGCATCGCCATAACGGCAGATGCCCTTGCGGTCGCCGAGCGCGCGGCTCACCGCCTCGCCGATCGCGATGCCGGTATCCTCGGTGGTGTGATGGAAATCGATATGCAGGTCGCCGACCGCCTTCAGCTCCAGATCGATCAGCGAATGGCGCGACAGCTGCTCCATCATGTGATCGAGGAAGCCGATGCCCGTATCGACCGTGTATTCGCCCGTGCCGTCGAGGTCGAGCGACACGTCGATCCGGGTTTCCTCGGTCCGGCGCGCCACGCTCGCGGTGCGCGCCCCAACGGTATCGGGGGCGGTATCGGGAGCGGTATCGGGGGTTATGGCCTGGTTCATCGGAAATCTCCGGCGTCTTTCGCCCGTTCTTAACCCGGAATTTCTGCCGTTGCATCCGAATGTAGGTCGCCGGGCGGCGCACGCCGAGGCCCCTGCCGCATTTGCGCGCGTTGACCCGCGCCACCGCCGCGCCACATACAGGGCGGAATGAGCGATCCCGACACCCTCTTGTTTCACGGCACGACCATCCTCTCGGTGCGGCGCGGCGGCGAGGTCGTGGTCGCCGGCGACGGCCAGGTCACTTTCGGCAACACGGTGCTCAAGGGCGGCGCGCGCAAGGTGCGGCGGCTGGCCGACGGCAAGGTGGTGGTCGGCTTCGCCGGCGCGACGGCCGACGCCTTCGCCCTGTTCGAGCGGCTGGAAGGCAAGCTGGAGCAACACCCCGGCCAGCTGACCCGGGCCTGCGTGGAAATGGCCAAGGACTGGCGCACCGACCGTTATCTGCGCCGGCTCGAAGCCATGATGGCCGTCGCCGACAAGGATGTCTCGCTGGTGCTGACCGGCAACGGCGACGTGCTCGAGCCCGAGGACGGCCTGATCGGCATCGGCAGCGGCGGCCCGTACGCCCTGGCGGCGGCCAAGGCGCTGATGGCCGAGACCGAATTGCCGGCCGGGGAGGTCGCGCGCCGCGCCATGGGCATCGCCGCCGACATCTGCATCTACACCAACGACCAGATCGTGATCGAGCGCGTATGACCGGCTACACCCCGACCGCCTTCAGCCCGCGCGAGATCGTTTCGGAACTGGATCGCTTCATCGTCGGCCAGAACGACGCCAAGAAGGCGGTGGCCGTGGCGTTGCGCAACCGCTGGCGGCGCCAGCAGCTCGACGACGTAATGAAAGAAGAGGTGCTGCCGAAGAACATCCTGATGATCGGCCCGACCGGCTGCGGCAAGACGGAGATCGCGCGCCGACTCGCGCGCCTTGCCAACGCACCCTTCCTCAAGGTCGAGGCGACCAAGTTCACCGAGGTCGGCTATGTCGGCCGCGATGTCGAGCAGATCGTCCGCGACCTGGTCGAAATCGCCATCGGCATGACCCGGGAGCGCTTGCGCAAGTCGGTCACGACCAAAGCGGAGATGGCGGCCGAGGAGCGGGTGCTCGATGCCCTGGTCGGCGAGAACGCCCGCAACGACACCCGGGAGAGCTTCCGCAAGCGGCTGCGCGACGGCGAGCTCGACGGCAAGGAAATAGAACTTGAGATCCGCGACAGCCGCGGCGGCGGCCTGCCGACCTTCGACATTCCCGGCATGCCGGGCGCCCAGATGGGCATGATCAATCTCAACGACATGCTGGGCAAGGCGCTGGGCGGCGCGACCAAGACCAAGCGGCTCTCCGTCGGCGAGAGCTACGAACTGCTGATGGCCGAGGAGAGCGACAACTTGCTCGACGAGGACCAGGTCGTCGCCGAGGCCATCGACCTGGTCGAGCAGAACGGCATCGTCTTTCTCGACGAGATCGACAAGATCACCGGCCGGTCGGAACGGGTCGGCGGCGCCGATGTCAGCCGCGAGGGCGTCCAGCGCGACCTGTTGCCGCTGATCGAGGGCACGACGGTGGCGACCAAGCACGGGCCGGTGCGCAGCGACCACATCCTGTTTATCGCGTCGGGCGCCTTCCACCTCGCCAAGCCGTCGGACATGCTGCCCGAATTGCAGGGCCGCCTGCCGATCCGGGTCGAGCTCAAGGCGCTCGATGTCGACGATTTCGTCCGCATCCTGAGCGAGACCGAGAACAGCCTGCCCCTGCAATACCGCGCGCTGATGCAGACCGAGGAGGTGACCCTGGACTTCAGCGACGACGCGATCGCCGAGATCGCGCGCTATTCCGCCGAGGTCAACAGCAGCGTTGAGAATATCGGCGCGCGCCGCCTGCACACGGTGATGGAGCGGCTGCTGGAGGAGATCAGCTTCTCGGCCACCGAACGCAGCGGCGAAACCATCGCCATCGACGCCGCCTACGTCCGCGAACAGGTCGAAGAGCTGGCGAAGGACGCGGACCTGAGCAAGTTTATTTTGTAGGGGGGCGGTGCGGGTTAGCCGCGAAACGGGCGGCACCAGCGAGCTCTACCGCGACTCCCCGTTCGGATCTATGCTTGCCAGCTGCCGGCCCAGCAAATCCAGCAACAATTGGGCCATGGGCCCCAAGTCGACCGCTCCGACCTGAGCCGTATCGTCTGCGTGACGGAGAGTCTGGATATAGCGCTCACGGAACTCCTGTTGGCGGAGGGCTTCCGGGAGAATGACATTCCCGGGCAGCCATCCTCCCATCTTCAGGCATAGCACAAAGTAACAGGCCGCCCTCGCGGTTCTGCCATTGCCGTTGATAAACGGGTGTATCCAGTTAAGCCGCCAGAGGACATGGGCAGCGAGACTCACTTCGTCCGTTTCGTGCCAGTTCCGGTTAATTTGATTGACGAAATCGTCCATCAGCGTGCCGACGCGATAATGCGCCGGCGGTTCGTATTCGCCGACCGTAACGGGACAGGGCCGGTATTCTCCCGCATAGGGATGCAGGCAGGCGATGGCGTGGTAATTGATCGCCTTGATTACGGTCTGCGAGAGAAACGGCCTTTCGACCGCCAGCGCCGCCTCGATCGCAGACCGGAGGAATCCGTAATGTCGCATACCGTTGGCGACTTCCATACCGCGGTACGCAGGATGGTCTTCATTGTGCCCGACCAGTTCGCTCAGAATCATCGAACCCCGGTCAAATGGCTTGTTTGTCCAGAAGCTCGGCGACCTCCTTGCGCGTGATTGTGCTGTCGCTGCCCATCGTGCCCATGACGAAAGAAATCATTTGCTGACGCCTTTCTTCGGACGTCATCGGCCGTCCGGCCGCCTTGCGTAACGCCTCCAAGGTCTTCGGGCCGGACTGCTGTTCTTGCCCGTTTCTTGCTTTAGCCATATCGGAAGCTCCCAGGCATTGTTACAGCAGCGATTCGCGCCGATGCCCGGCGCGGTTATCGCGTGCGTATAGTTCACTAAAGAAAGATAAGGGCGCAAGCCATGAAATCGGGGGCCATGATTTAATTGAACGTCCCAGTATTAATATTTGGGTCTGACCGCGCTGAGAGCGCCTCAATCGCCCTCCCGGCTGCCGCCCTTCCCGCGCTCCCGCCGCAGCAGGATATACACCGCGCCGCTGCCGCCGTGGTGGGGCTGGGCGTGGCAGTAGGCGAGGATGAGGCGGCGCAGGTCCGGGGCGTTGAGCCAGCCGGGCAGGGCCTGGCGCAGGGCGCCGACCGACCAGTCGTCCTTCAGCCCCTTGCCGGTGACGACCAGGACGCAGCGCCGCCCGGCCGCCCGGTGCGCGCGCAGAAACCCGGCGAGCGCCGCGCGGCCGCTCGCCCGGGTGTGGCCGTGCAGGTCCAATTTGGCATCGATCGGCATCAGGCCGCGGCGGAAGCGGGTCGCGGTGCGGCGGTCGACGCCCGGCGCGTCGCCGTAGGACAGGCCGTCCGAACCGGTTTTTGCACCGCCGGGACGCGTGCCGGCAGCTTGCGCCGGGCGGTCCTGCCCGCCGATGCACAGGCCGGAAATATCGACGCGCTCGCGTTCGCCCCGTGAACCGCCTTGCGGGCGTGACTGCTGCCCAGCGGGCTTTTCAGCCGGCTCTTTTCTGGCAGCGGGAAGCGGCCTTTCCGGGACGGGCGCGGCAGCCTCCGGCGCGATATCTTTCCGCGCGATCGGTTTCACCGACCGGGTGACGCTCTCCCACAGGCGGGCGTCGTCGTCATCGCCGGCAGGGTCGTCGCCGGCTTTGCGGTCACGGCCGTTCATCGACGATCACGATGTGGAGCCGGCGCGGGCCGTGGGCGCCGAGCTGGATGGTCTGCTCGATATCCGCGCTGCGCGACGGGCCGGTGACCAGGTTGACCGTGCGCGGCAACGCGCCTTCGCCATAGCGATCCCGCAACGCCGACCACTGGGCCTCGTAATCGCCGGAGATCCGGTCGGCCCACAGCACGACGATATGGTTTTCGGGCAGGAAATTCAGCGTCGTCGGGCTGTCGTCGCCCGAGACCAGGACCAGCGTGCCGGTCTCGGCGACCGCGCCGAACGCCGCCGTGACCGAGGCAGCATCCGGCTCCTCGGCCTTGCGCGCCTCCAGGGTCAGGGTCGGCTGGCTCTCCCACGGGACGGTGTCGAGATCCGCATCGGGCGCGCGGACAAGGTTGGCCGGCAGGTTGTGCGCCTTGAGAAAATCCGCGACCGCGGCCGGCACGGCTTCGGCCGACGATACGCGGGCCACTGTGGCGTCCGCGCCGGCGGCGTAGTCCTCGAACAGGTCGATCCGGCCGGCCCGGTCCAATTGGCCGCGCTGCGGGATCAGGTTGCGGCGGTGGGCCGACAGGCGCTCGGCGACGGCCTGGGCGCCGGCGCCGCCATCGGCAGGGCGGTTCAGCTTTTGCCGCAGGTCGCCGAGAATCGCCTCGCGGCTGTTCATCGGTCCGTCCTTCGCCGGGTGGATTTCCGCTTGCGCCAGAGATCGTGGAACGTGCCGCCCTGGGGCGCCGGCAGGTTGCGGTGGGCCGTCCAGCCGCCGGCCATGGGCAGCGCTTTCAGATGCCCGCGCCTGCGGCCGAGGAAAGCCATGCCGGCGATGGCGAAGCGCGCGCCGAAACGGTAGAGCGCCGGCCGCCGGACCGCCCAGGCCCACAGGCCGAGGCCCCAGCGCACCGCGGCGGGGTTCAGCTTGCGGTCGTATTCCTCCTCCCGCCAGTGGCGCATCAGCTTGGGCAGCGGAATGCGCATCGGGCAGACCTCTTCGCAGCGGCCGCAGAAGCTCGACGCATTGGGCAGCTTGCCGGCTTTGTCGATGCCCATGAGCGCCGGCGACAGCACCTTGCCGATCGGGCCGGGATAGACCGTGCCGTAGGCGTGGCCGCCGATCGCGCCGTAGACCGGGCAGTGGTTGAGGCAGGCGCCGCAGCGGATGCAGCGGAAGACCTCCTGGAACTCGGTGCCGTAGAGCGCGCTGCGGCCGTTATCGAGCAGAATGACGTGGTATTCCTCCGGCCCGTCCGGGTCGCCGGCGCGGCGCGGGCCGGTCGAGACCGTGGTGTAGACCGACATTTCCTGCCCTGTCGCCGAGCGGGCGAGCAGGCGCATCAGGGTCGTCGCGTCCTCCAGGGTCGGCACGACCTTTTCCAGGCTGGCGAGCACGATGTGGACCCGGGGCAGGATCTGGGTCAGGTCGCCGTTGCCCTCGTTGGTGACGATGATCGAGGAGCCGGTCTCGGCGATCAGGAAATTGGCCCCGGTGATGCCGACATCGGCCTCGATGAAGCGCTCGCGCAGCTCGGTGCGGGCCTCGGCCAGCAGGTCCGGGCCTTCGTCGAGCGGGCGGTCCGGCGGCAGGGCGGTGTGGTGTTCGCGGAAGGCGTCGGCGACCTGGTCCTTGTTGACATGGATCGCCGGGGCGATGATGTGGCTCGGCGTTTCGTGGCGCAGCTGGATGATGTATTCGCCGAGATCGGTTTCGACCGGCTCGATGTCGTTGGCTTCGAGGAACGGGTTGAGGTGCATTTCCTCCCCGATCATCGATTTGCCCTTGGTGACCGTGCGCGCGCCGGCGTCGCGGCAGATTCTCAGGACGATCTGCCGGGCTTCCCCGGCGTCGCGCGCCCAGTGGACCTGGCCGCCGGCCTCGACGGCCTTCTTTTCGTAGGCCTCGAGATAAAGATCGAGATGGGCAAGGGTGTGGTTCTTGATCGCCACGCCCTCGTCGCGCAGAGCCTCGAATTCCGGCAGCTTGTCGGCGGCCTTGCGGCGCTTCTCGATGAAGCCGATGCGCATGTTGCCGAGCGCGCGCTGCAGCGCCGCATCCTTGAGCGCGGCGGCGGCCTGTTCGCTGAACCGGGCGGGCGAAAGTTCGGTCACGGCCTGCCTCCGGAGCCGCCGCCGGGGGTCTCCGCCTGCGCGATCGGCGGCGCTTCGACGCCGGCCAGAACCTCGGCGACGTGCCAGGCGCGGATCGCCGAGCCGTCGCGGCTCAGCTTGCCGGCGATGTTCATCAGGCAGCCGAGATCGCCGGCGAGCACCGTATCGGCGCCGGTCTGGGCGATGTCCGCCGTCTTGTCCGCGACCATGGCGTTGGAGATGTCCGGATACTTGACGCAGAAGGCACCGCCGAAGCCGCAGCAGACCTCGGGCGTCTCCAGCTCGCGCAGGGCGAGGCCTTCGACCGATTGCAGGAGCCGGCGCGGCTGGGCCTTCACCTTCATCTCGCGCAGGCTGGAACAGGAATCGTGATAGGTGCAGACCGCGTCGAGCCGGCTCTCCACCGCGGTCATGCCGCGGACATCGACCAGGTAGGAGATCAGCTCGTGGGTTTTCGCCGCCAGCGCCTCGGCGCGGGCCTGCCAGGCCGGATCGCCGGCGAACAGTTCCGGATAGTGTTTCGCGATCATGCCGCCGCAGGAACCCGACGGCGCGACGACATAGTCGTAGCCCTCGAACGCGGCGATGACTCCCTTCGCGATAGCCTGCGCCGACTTGCGGTCGCCGCTGTTGTAGCCCGGCTGGCCGCAGCAGGCCTGGGCGGACGGCGCCTCGACCGTACAGCCCGCCTGCTCAAGCAATTTCACCGCGGCAAAGCCGACCGACGGCCGGAACAGATCGACGAGGCAGGTGACGAACAGGGCGACGGTCGGGGAATCGGGCATGGCGGGCCTTGTCGCTGCGGCCCCGCCGATTTACGCCAAACCGTGCCGGCGGCCAAGAGCGCCCGCAGCGCGGCGCAGCGAATCGCGACCGTTGGCGGCGCGCGGCGAAACGAATTTTGCGGTTCGGCGGATCGGAAGCCGCAGGCGGCCGGGCGTCAGGCGCCGTCGGTCTCGACGAGGTGCCAGTTCGGATCGCGCGAGCGCGTGTCGCGCGCGAACGTCCAGATGTCAGTGATCTTCTCGACCGCGGCGGGGTCGCCGTCCACCAGATTGCCGTCCGCATCCTTGACCGTATTGGATTGTTCTGAAACGAACGTCACGGTGACGCGGGCCTCCCGCCCCTGCATTCCGGCGGCCGTCAGTTCGGCGGAATTGAAGGCGACGATGGTGGTTTCCAGGGTTTCGCCGGCCTTTTCGCGCTCGGCGATCGCGCCTTCGAAATTGGCGAACACGCCGGGCGCCAGCAGCGGCTGCAGCGCGTCGCGGTCGCCCCGGGCGAATGCCTCGACGATCATCTCGAAGGCGGCCTTGGCGCCCTCCAGGAACCCGGCGGGATCGAAACTGCGGTCGATGGCCTGAATTTCCCGGATGCCGCCGGCCGCCGGCGACTCCGGATCGGCCCCGTCGGTCTCGCGGCTCGGCTGGCCCGGCCCCGGCAGAACGGCGTCGCTGCCGGTCTCGGCCGGCGCGCTGCGTTCCGCTTCGGCGAAGATGTCCGGCGGCCGCTGCTCGTGACCTTCCCGCCGGCCCAGCACGGAGCGGAGCTTGTACAGCACAAAGGCTGCGACAGCCGCGAAGATCAGGGTCAGGATCAGGTCGTTGTTCATCGGACCGGTGCTTCTATCCGGACATTTCCGGCAATGCCCGCTTTGCGGCCGCCTGCCGTGGGTCTACGGTTATACACCCGACCGTCCGGGTTGTGACCCGCTTTCCACACTATTTCGACGCATTGGCCGGGCAGAACCGGAGAAAGCAGCGCCGCCGCGCTGGCGGCCCGCCCCGGTCCTTCCTACATAGGCAGGCGTATCCGCGATAACAAGCGCGCCCTGCCGCCCGGTCCCCGGCGGCCGGCGGGCTGAACGAAGGCGTCCGGAACACCCCGATGGGCTGGATACTGTTCGCTCTGCTGATCGGCGTGCCGCTGATCGAAATCTACTTGTTCGTCGAGCTCGGCGGACTGATCGGCACCTGGCCCACCATCGGCCTTGTCGTGCTGACGGCGGTTGCGGGATCGGCGATGTTGCGCGCCCAGGGCCGGCGCGTCCTGGCCCGCGCGCAGGAGAAAATCCGCCGCGGCGAGCCGCCGGTGGCCGATCTTCTCGACGGGATCGGGCTGCTGCTGGCCGGCGCGCTGCTGCTGACGCCCGGTTTCCTGACCGACGGGGTGGGTTTCGCGTTGCTG
The DNA here is from genome assembly GCA_900197615.1 of Rhodospirillaceae bacterium Spongia-Bin9. GTDB lineage: Bacteria > Pseudomonadota > Alphaproteobacteria > Bin65 > Bin65 > Bin65. Next base: position 881 of record FZLR01000105.1, on the reverse strand, counting down.
CTGCCGGCGGCGCGCCGATGGCTGGCGTCGCGGCTGTGGGCGTTTATGCAGGCGCGCGGTTCGGTCCATGTCGGCGGTTTCGCATCCGGTTTCGATCGGCACGACGACACGGTGATCGACGGCGAGTTCGAGACCGTCGAGCCCGACCCGGAAACCGGAGACGATCCCGACGGAAACGCCCCCCGGATCGGTCGGCGGTGATGCGGTGGCGTTGCCGCCGGCCGGGGCGGCGCGGTTGCCGCGGCGGAGCGGTTGTCCTACACCCGTGTCATCGATTGCGGACGCGCCCGAAACCCGATCCCGGCGATCCGGCCGCACGCCCCCTATTTTTCAGGAGACCCCGCGATGGCGGCAGATGACAACGGTTCCGGTATGGACATGACGGAAACCCCGCCGCTGATCGTCAAGGCCCAGTATATCAAGGATCTGTCGTTCGAAATGCCGGGCGCGCCCGCGATATTCGGCAGGCTGGATACCGAGCCGGAGATCGAGGTCCAGATCAACGTCCATCCCGACGAGCTGGGCGACGGCGACTACGAGGTTGTCCTGATTATCGAAGCGCGCGCGACGCTCGGGGACGAAACGGCCTTTGTCGCGGAACTGGAATATGCCGGACTGTTCGAGCTGAACAGCAGTATTCCCGAGGAGTATATCGGGTCGATCCTGCTGGTCGAATGCCCGCGGATCCTGTTCCCCTTCGCGCGCAACATTATCGCTTCGGCAACCTCGGAAAGCGGCATGCCGCCGCTCATGCTCCAGCCGATCGATTTCAACGCCATCGTCCAGGCGCAAATGGTGCAGGGCGCCGGCAACGCCTAGCCCGGATTTCTCACCACAGTCATGACCTGCGCGTCGCTGTCGGGGGCGCGCGGCGGGGGAAG
>FZLR01000225.1 GCA_900197615.1 Rhodospirillaceae bacterium Spongia-Bin9 | reverse complement strand
ATCGGCGTCCTGATTTCGGCGATCCAGTCGTCATCCCCGACTCGCGGCGCCCCGAAACTGTAGCAGGCCGCAATGCCGCCCGGATGCGCCAGTTTCTTGGCGGCCACGGTTGCCACCGCTCCACCGAGGCTGTGTCCCGTCACGTAGAGCGGCTTGTCCGCGTGCGCCGGGTCGTTGATGGCTGCCTCAACCATCGACCGAACGTTCTCGAAGGCGTCGTAGAAGCCGGAATGCATTTGCCCGCCCGATTCGCAGGCTCGCTTGTTGGCCCTCACGTCCGACTTGACGTCCCTAATGCTCATCGCTTCGGTCCCCCGGAACGCCAGCGCGATGAAGTGCTCGCCGGAAACCAGTATGGCCTGGGTCCCGCCCCGATCGAACGTTGCCGAGAGTTCCAGTCTCAGGGAATCCAGCGAGTCCTCGAGGATGCGCCGTTCGCCCTCGGGGTCGTACGCCACGCTGTCGACGAGTTTCAGGAGGGACGCCTTGCGGCCGTCGTCGATCAGCTTTGCGATGTGTTCGAGGAACCACTCCTTCTGATCTGCGCTTGCAAACAGGGGATTGAATCTGAGGTAGGCCAACTCCGACAGGCACGCCATGAGCCAGGCGGTTCGGTCGCTGTAGGCCTGGCGGTAGGTTGGGAGCGGTCTGTCGAGCAAGGTGATTGCCCGGGATTGTTCGTTTGCGGTGATGGACATGGTCTTGTTGTTCTACGAAATTGGAGCTTGCCGCCTGCCGATCCATGCGAACGGCGGCCTTCGTTTCGCACTTCGCGAAAGTCCAGCACAGGATGTACGGACTGGCCACAAGCAAATCTGCGCAAAATTGCCAGAAATGAAAGACAATCCCGGGTACCGGGACAAGTTCGAGACTGCTGTCCGGCACTTTGCAGAACGATTGGCGCTCACGCGTCTGCACCGAAGAGGAATTTGATGACATGGACCAGCGAGTCAGCCTGATCACACTGGCAGTGGACGATCCCGATCGCGCGACAGCCTTCTACGAAGCCCTGGGATGGCGGCGGGTGGACAGCCCCGACGGCATCGTGGTGTTCGATCTGATCGGGCAGGTACTGGGACTCTATCCCCGGGCGAAGCTTGCTGAAGACATGGGGGTGGCAACGGAGGAACTCCGGGGGTCCGGGGTAACGCTCTCCTACAACGTTCGCGAGAAGGATGAGGTTGCGGCACTGTACGAAACCGCGCTTGCCGCCGGCGCGCGAGGGATACGGGAACCGCACGACATTTTCTGGGGCGGGCATATCGCCTATGCGGCCGACCCTGACGGCCATGTCTGGGAATTCGCCTGGAACCCGTTCTCGCCGCCTGGACCCGGAGGCGAATTTCAGTGGAACGGCGCCGCGTGAGGTTGTCCGAAGGCGCCTTCAACGAAGTCAACGTCCAAATTACCTTGAAATGACGTAATTTCGTGTATTCTTGATTGTCCAAACGGCCAGGTAAACTGAAGCCTGCAAGGTAATGTATTGAACCTGCTTCGTAAATTACTGAAACCAATCAAGCGTTTAGTTATGTCAAATTCGGAGCGCTTCCAAATCGAGGGCTTGCGTGTTGTCGTCTGGCAGAACGACGATGGCTGGATGGCTCAAGGGCTTGAGATCGATTATGCGGCCGGCGGTGTCTCCATCGAGGATGTGATGGAACGCTTCTCTACCGGGTTGGCGTTAACGCTCCGGGAGAACCAACAGGCGTTCGGAACAGTGGACCGCGTTCTGAAACCAGCGCCCGAGGAACGGTGGAAGCCATTTCTGACCGGAGAAGCTCAGCCACCCAATCGTCGCCTCTACCGGAAAACACTGCACAAGGCGCTTGAGGAATTGGCGCAGGTCGATCTGTTGCCGAAGCATTTGACTCCCATACGACTCTATCAGCGAGCCGCATAGATGCGACTTCCCTCCGGGCCGGAGGGATGCGGAAATCGCACGACATTTTCTGGGGTGGGCATATCGCTTATGCGGCCAGCTTCATCACAATGGAAACCGGATATCTCGATGCGCAGAGCAGTCTGTTCGGTCGCCCGACCATACTTCGTCGGCCAAAATAGAGATACATAAAGGGTAGTGAGCGACAAAAGAGGGTAAAATAGATCGTGAAATACCCTCTTTAGCCTTTTCAGATGAATTCCCTCACTACCACGTACCTTGATGCCCTAGCTTTCAGCGCCGAACAAGCTTCCGTCATGAGGGCTCTGGGAGAATACCGCGGCAAGCAGCGGCTGTACGAACGCCAACGTCCCGAACTCCTGGAAGCGCTACTGACGGTTGCGAAGATCGAGTCGACCGATGCGTCCAGAGGTGGACCCCAATCGTTGGACAGGTTGGCAGCTAATTTAAGGTGGTATCTGCTGTCCATCATATGCTGCCAGATTGAACAGTCTTCGTCTTCTCGTTCTTGATCAAAATTGTATTGTTGATGCTGTGGAGTTCGTGGGCGAGAGGCGCGAAAGTGTGGTCAGGCGGTGTGCAACGCCTTGGCGTTGCACAGGGGCTGTCCACACGGCCCGCAGGGTTCGCGCCGGTCCGAAGGACTCGTCCACAAATCCACAGCACAGGGCGCTCCGGTGGTGCGAGCCCTCGGGCCCGGTGACTTTCTTCAACCGCTCGATTATCCAAGTTCACTCCCAGCAGGCCGACCGCGGTCGCCGGCTCCGAACCGCTCAGGGCGCCGGACACGCACCGACCGTGCCGAGCGTCCGGCAACCCGCCCGATATCCGCCGATCCCAGCATCGACGTCTTACGCCGCCAGGTCCAGGCATTGGACGCCGGCATGCACCTCTGCCGGCGTCAGCCCGTCAAACACTGAATGCGGACGTTGTTCGTTGTAGTAGCTCACCCACGCGCCGATCCCGTCGCGGGCCTCGCGAAAATCGGCAAACGCCCGCAGGTACACGCACTCGTACTTCAGCGAGCGCCACAGCCGCTCGATGAACACGTTGTCGATCCACCGGCCCTTGCCGTCCATGGAGATATCGATGCCGTGCGCGCTCAGCTCCCCGGTCCAGGACGTGGCCGTGAACTGGCTGCCCTGGTCGGTGTTGAACACCTCCGGGGTGCCGTGACGCTCGATCGCCTCCTCAAGCGCATGCACGCAAAACACCGTGTCCTGGGTCGTGGACAGCCCCCAGGACAGCACCTTGCGCGAATACCAGTCCATGATCGCGATCAGGTACAGGAAACCGCGCGCCATCGGCAAATACGTCAGATCGGCACACCACACCTGGTTGGGCCGATCCACCGCCAGATCGCGCAGCAGGTACGGATACACCCGATGCCCCGGAGCCCGGCGCGAGGTGTTCGGCCGCGGCGCCACCGAGCGAAGCCCCATCACGCGCATCAGCCGGCGAACCCGCTTGCGCCCCACCCGGTGGCCCATGCGCCGCAGCGCACGGGCCATCTGCCGGGAGCCGTACCACGGACACTGAAGGTGCAACTCGTCCATGACCCGCATCAGCCGAAGGTTCGCCTCCGACTCGCCCACCGGGCGGTAATAGAAGCTCGAGCGGCTGATCCCCACCAGCGCGCATTGGCGCACCAGGCTGAGCTCTTCGTATTGCGGATCGATCATCCCTCGCCTCCGATCCACACTCAGCGATCGAAGGTTCTGGCCAAAAAATCCCGCTCCACCACCAGCTCGCCGATCTTCGCCTGAAGCTGCGTGATCAACTCCTCGT
>FZLR01000304.1 GCA_900197615.1 Rhodospirillaceae bacterium Spongia-Bin9 | reverse complement strand
CCTTATAGAATTCTTTGCCTTCTTCCGGCATACTTGCATAAGCTTGAGAAGCATCCGTTGTCCTTGCGAGTAGACGTGTCTTGGTGACGCCAGGTGAGGCTGAAACCACATGGATGTCCAGCAACCCAAGATCGTAATACATGGCTTCGG
>FZLR01000102.1 GCA_900197615.1 Rhodospirillaceae bacterium Spongia-Bin9 | reverse complement strand
CCGGCTCGACGTGCTGTTCAACAATGCCGGCCGGGGCGCGCCGCAGGTGCCGATGGAGGAGCTGACGCCGCAGCAGTGGCGCGACGTTGTCGACCTGAACCTCACCGCCTGTTTCATCTGCGCCCAGCATGCGATCCGGATCATGAAAGCGCAGGATCCGAAGGGTGGGCGGATCGTCAACAACGGGTCGATTTCGGCCCACACGCCGCGGCCCTTCACCGCCCCATATACGTCGACCAAGCATGCGCTCACCGGCCTGACCAAATGCATCGCGCTGGACGGCCGGCCCGACGACATCACCGCCTGCCAGATCGACATCGGCAACGCGGTGACGGAAATGACGGAAGTCATGGCCGAGGGCATCCTGCAGGCGAACGGCCAGAAGACGGTCGAGCCGCGCATGGATGTGGAGCATGTCGCCACGTCGGTCCTGCACATGGCGAACCTGCCGCTCGACGCCAACGCGCTCTTCATGACCGTCATGGCGACCAAGATGCCCCATATCGGCCGGGGCTGAGGCGACGGTGGCGCAGGCAAAAAAAGGCGCCCCGGAGGGCGCCCTTCCGAGTCAAACGGAATCGGGGATCAGTTCCAGCTCTTCTTCGGGCATTTGTCGCCGAAGCTGTCGGTCTTGAACGTGACCATCTGGTTCACCTGGATTTGCGGTACGCCCTTGGAATCGAGCGTCACCGAGCGTTTGTACCAGGGCTGGATCAGGAAGCCGTTGACATTGTATTTCAGCTGGCCGCGCACCGAATTGAGCCCTTGGGCCCGCATCGTCTTGACCAGGTTTTTGAGGTTTTTGAAATTGCCCTTCACGCCGCGCAGGCCGTCGGCGATTTTGCGCGCGCCGTCATAGGCCTGGAGGGCGAACATGTCAGGAATCCGCTTATTCTTCGCTATGAAGGCCTTGATGAACTCCTTGTTGCGCGGGCTGTCCATATTCGGGCCCCAGTGCAACGTGTGGAACGTGCCCACCGCCGCCTTGCCGATCGGCTTGATCGTAATGTAGTCGACGGCGTAGTTGGTGTAGAGCTTCACCTGCTGGCCGGCGCCGGACGCCGCCCACTGCTTCATGAAGGCGATGCCCATGCCGCCGGGCGCGAAGATGAACAATGAATCGGCGCCGCTGGCGCGCACCTTGCTGATCTCGGCCTGATAGTCGCGCGTGCCCAGCTTGAACAGGATCTGGCCGACGACCTTGCCGTCCTTGTAGGTGCGCTGGAAGCCGTTCAGCATGTCCTTCCCGGCCTGATAGTTGGGCGCCATCATGAACACCCTCTTCAGGCCTTCGTCGTTCAGCAACTGGCCCATCGCTTCCGCATTCTCGTCGTTCTGGAACGAGGTCGAGAGGAAGTAGGGGCTGCAGTTCTTGCCCGCCATGCCGGACCAGCCGGCGTTGGTGCTCATCATGATCCGCCTGGAGCGGGTCACCGGGCGCTGCACGGCGGCCAGAATGTTCGACCAGATGACGCCGGCGACCATATGGACTCGCTCGGACTTTAGCCATTTTCGGACCGCCCGCAGGCCGACATCCACCTTGCGCTGGTCGTCGCCGATATGGACGTCCGTCGGTACGCCGCCCAGTTTGTCGCCATTTTTCTTCCAGCCCTCGAGTTCGAGGCCGAGCTGCCAGCCGGCAAGCTGGGATTTGCCCAGAATGGCGGCGCCGCCGGACAGCGTGTTGAGGAAGCCGATGCGGAAATTCTCGGCCTGCGCCGGCGCTGCGAGGCCGGCCGAAAGGGCCACCGCCGCGGCGGTGCCGATGACAAGTTTCTTCATGACGTCCCTCCCAATGGTTCTGTCAATCTGCTTCCATTGACCGCGCTGCTCCCTGTTGAAGTTATTGCGGCGGCCGAACTGATGCCGTTATAGCGTGTTTTGGCGAAAGACGGTCAACAAGAATGTCGGTATCGCCTCGAATGCCGGCCTCGCCTCGAAAGCCGGCCTCGCCTCGAAAGCCGGCCTCGCCTCGAATGCCGGCCTCGCCTCGAATGCCGGCCTCGCCTCGAATGCCGGCCTCGCCAGTCACAGGAACATCCAGAGCAAGCCGTTGATTGAAGATACCCATCGATCGCTGGTCCGGCGCGTGTTCGCCCATCTCGACGCCGGAACGACCGACCGGGCGCCGGATATCCTGCGCAATCCGGTCGCCGTCTACACGGATCCAGCCAGGTTCGAGACGGAGATGACCGGCATTCTGCGCCGGAAGTCCCTGCTGGCCTGCCTGTCGGGCCGGCTGCCCGGACCGGGGAGCTATCTGGCGGAGGATCTCGCCGGCGTGCCCGTCCTGCTGATGCGCGGCGAGGACGGCGTTGCGCGGGCCTTCCTGAACAGCTGCCGCCACCGCGGCGTGCGGTTGCTCGATGGCGCGGGCAGGGTTCGCCGTGCTTTCTCCTGCCCCTATCACGGCTGGGCCTACGGGACGGACGGGAGTCTGAAGAGCGTTCCGCACGGCGGCGACTTCGGCGAATTCGACATCGCCGGCTGCACGCTGGCGGCTCTGCCCTGTACCGAAGCCGGCGGCATGATCTGGATCCGCCTGTCGGGGGAGGAGCCGGCGGACCCCGGCGAATCGCTGGACGGCCTCGCGCCGGAACTGGCCGGTTACGATCTCACCGGATACCACTATTACGCCAGCAGCCTGATGACCCCTGCCATCAACTGGAAGATGGCGGTCGATACCTTTATGGAGCCATACCATTTCGCCGTGCTGCATAAGCAGACGGTTGCGCCGCTCTTCTTCCCCAACCTTTGCCTGTACGACGATTTTGGCCGCAGTTTCCGGGAGTATCTGCCACGCCGCTCGATCGTCGAGATGCGCGACCGTCCCGAGGCGGAATGGGACGCCGTCTGGCACTCCGCGATCATCTACTATCTGCCGCCCAACGCGATCCTCGTCATGCAGCAGGACCATGTCGAACTGTGGCGCGTGTATCCGCGCGGCGGCCGCGTCGACCGGACCGAGGTCTATCTCGACCTCTATATCCCCGAGCCGGCCGAGAGCGACAGCGCCCGCCGCCACTGGGACGCCAACCTCGACCTGGCCGTGCGCACCGTCGAGACCGAGGATTTTGCGGTCGCCGAATCGGCTTACGCCGGCTTCGCCACCGGACTTGCAAAGGAGGTCGTTTACGGCCGTAACGAACCGGCGCTCCAGGCGTTCCACCGCAGGATGGCGGCAGCCATGGCGGAACTTTGACCGCCGGGCTCATGTGGGCGGCGGCCGGGCAGGACGACGGAGAATTGCGCGGGGCAGGAGCTTTCGCCTAATCTCCGGCCGATCGTCCCCAAGCCGTTAGAGCCATGTCCAAAGACCGTGCGTCTTCGACCCGCCGCGATTATATGGCGGTTCTCGAACACTATCGCCGCGACTTCGCCGAGCCGGGATCGGCCGAATACTGGTCGCCGGGTCTTGAGACGGCGTCGCGCGACGAAATCCGGGCAATCCAGAACGCCAAGCTGGAGAAGCTGTCGCCGTTTCTCTACGAGAACAGCGCCTTCTATCGCCGCCGGTTCGACGCCGCGGCCATGACGCCCGACGATATCCGGACCGTCGACGACCTGCCGAATTGGTGCCCGGTCGACAAGAAGGAGATGGTTGCCGACATGGCGGCCCATCCGCCCTGGGGCACCTACACCACCCATGACGACGAAATCTGGAACGATCGCGGCTGGACGATTTTCCCGACCTCCGGCTCGACTGGCACGCCGCGGGTTTTCCGCTATTCGAAGACCGATCTGGAATACTGGAAATGGGCCAACAGCCGGGCGCTGTGGTCGCTCGGCGCGCGGCCGGGGGAAAAGGTGTTCCTGGTCGTCGGCTTCGGGCCGCATGTCTGGGGCTGGGGCGTGCTGCACGCGCTCGCCCATATGGGCGTGCCCTGCATCCCGGGCGGCGGCATGACCGCGGAAATGCGTTGCAATTTTATCCTGCGCTACCGGCCGACCATCCTGGCGACCCTGCCGTCGCAGCTCTTGCGGCTAGGGCATGTCATGCGCGAGCTCGGGCACGATCCGGCACAATCCTCGGTGACGAAGCTGTTCACCGGCGGAGAGCCGGCGGCCGGCATCTCGGCGACGCGCCGGCGGCTGGAGGAGATGTGGGGCGCCGAGGTGGTGGAATTCTACGGCTGCACCGAGGCCTCGCCCCATTCCGGCGGCTTCTCCTGCAGACATCCGGTAGGCGAGGACGGTACGGCGCAGACCCACCTGCTGGAAGACATTCAGGTCTGGGAACTATGCGATCCGGACAACGACATGGCGGCCGTGCCCGAGGGCGGGCGCGGCATCACCGTCTGCACCAACATGAACTCGGAAAGTTCGAGCCACCTGCGCTTCGTCGTCGGCGACTACACCCGCTTCGATACTGCGCCGTGCGCCTGCGGGCGGACCCATGTCCGCGCGCTCGGCGGCTTCCAGGGCCGGGCCGACGACCTGATCGTCCTGCGCGGCATCAAATTCTATCCGAGCGTGATCGAGGAGGGGGTGCGCGCCGTAGACGGGGTGGGCGACGAATACATGGTTTGGCTGGATACCACCGCGGAAGGCATCGATTTCATGCGCATCCAGGTCGAGCACGCCGACCATGCCGGCCCGGACGGCGTCATTGCCGCCGTGCGCAACGCCGTGACCAGCCGGATCGAAGTGCGTGTCGAGGTCGCTGTGGTGCCGCCCGACACTTTCCCGAAGACCGAGATGAAGGCGAAACGGGTGGAGGACCGGCGGGGGAAGTAGATCGGCGCGGCTTTCCTGCCCTGCCGGCCCGGCAGCGCCGCGCCGCCCGTGACCGTGGCGGGAAATCCGGATCGAAATGCGCTTTTTTGGCAATAAACTTCCCTTTTTCTTTGTCATGGTCTTGGAAGAAATCTTCCTGAAACAAGAACTTGGCTCAATAAAGCGCAAAAACACCATTTGCACGCCCGATAACCGGTTGATTCCGTTGGAAAAATTAACCGGATTCCAGTGCGTCGGATGCAAATTGTTTTCACTTATGGATATTATCCTACACAATATCTGGTATTCCCGCACCGACCGGCACAACCGGATGCGGGCGCGGCGGCGCCGGAATGGCGGAAATCCGCGCCTTTTACCGGCGCACCGCCCGACGGCCTCCCGCCGGGCCGGGGCAAAAACAGACCGGTCTGACTTATCTATTTTTTTTGGAGGATTTGTATCGTCGGCCTTGCAGCGACCGATATGCCTCCGGCGGCGGGAGGGAGCCGGCGAAAACTGCAAAGGCCGCTCGTTTGTCGATGTTCAAAATAACCGAATTGCCGCCCCGGTCGAAATGACGGATGACACCGGCGAACGGGCACCGGAGCCGGCGGGACCGGATTTTGCGGCTTTCGGGAGGCGCCCGTGCGGTCCGGCAGACGGACTCCGGGCGTTGACGGGATGGACATAAGGGCTCGGGCCTTTGGTGTCAAGGAAAAAACAACAGAGTTCTAGGAATTATTTTTGACGGCATTCCCGGCGCTCCGCACCGGCCTTGCGGCGAAACACACGCCGCTCGGTCGGCTACCGCGCCGCCTTCCAGGCCTGCCACTTCGCAAGGTTGGCGCGCGCCTCCGACGCTTCCTGAGCCAGCACGGCGCGTTCCGTTTCATTCTCCGCGGCGAATTCCAGCACATAGCCGTTCGGGTCGCTGAAATAGATCGAGCTGCAGATGCCGTGGTCGATCGGGCCTTTGACCGCAATTCCGTTTTCGCGCAGCCGGCCCTTCCACGCCTGCAAGTCGTCGTGCCCGTTTACCCGCATGGCGAGATGCAGGTCGAAGCCCCATTTCTGGGCGAAGGTCGTTTCGTCCGCCGGCGTATCCGGCAGTTCGAAAAAGGCGATGTAGTTGGGTTCGTCCGCCTTGTGGCTGCCGATGTCGAAGAAAACGTGCAAATATTTGAGCGGATTGCCCGTCGAGGGCTCTTCCTCGATTTCCAGCGCCAGGGTCATCGGAAAACCCAGCCTGTCTTCGTAGAAAGCGCGGGTCTCCTCCGCATCCCGGCAGCGGTAGGCGGTGTGGTGGACGCCGAAGACCGGCGGGCGCGTGTCGGCTGTCGTCATCGTTCTGCTCCGGTTATCGCGCCATCATCGAGCCGTCGCCGGGCAATGTAAACCGGGCGGTTTCGGTCCGCGCCGGTCCAGGCTCCGGCTATTCTCGCGTTGCGGCCGGTTCGGAAAGCGTGGCGATGCCATCGTCCCGGACCGCCCGGAAGAAACAGTTGGCGCGGTCGGTGTGGCAGGCCGGGCCGGTCTGGTCGACCAGCAGCAGGACGGTGTCGCCGTCGCAATCGTAGCGGAAGTCGATCAGCCGCTGGACATGGCCCGAGGTCTCGCCCTTGCGCCACAGGCTGCGGCGCGAGCGGGACCAGTAGCACACCCGCCGGGTCGTCAGGGTTTCGCGCACGGCCTCTCCATTCATCCAGGCCAGCATCAGCACCTCGCCGGTATCGTGCTGCTGAGCGACGCAGGGGATCAACCCATCGGCGTTGAATTGCAGATCGGCCAGCGCCCGATCGATCGTTCGTTCCACCGCTGCCTCGCTGTTTTTTCGCGACCGTTTCGCCGGTCTGTCGAAGGCTCGCCGTCGAATTCGAATGCTATTCGCGGATTTTTCGCGAACCGGTCAAACGGCAAATTGCAGTCCGGCGGCCCTAGGTCTGCGGTTCCGGTTCCATACCGCCGTCGGGCTCCGGCCGCTGGCTGGTCGGGACGCTGGTGCGCCGCGGCCGGCCGGCTTCGCGCGCCGCCTGGGCCTCGTCGCTCTCGTCCGGCCGGACGATCTTCTCGCCTTTCAGCAACTGGTCGATCTCGGCCGCGCTGAGCGTCTCGAATTCCAGCAGGCCGCTCGCCAGTGTGTGCAACTGGTCCATATGTTCGGTCAGGATCTCGCGCGCCGTGGCCTCGCCTTCCCCGACCAGCCGGCGGACTTCGTTGTCGATCGTCTCGGCGGTCTTGTCGGAGACGTTCTTGTGCTGGGTCACGGAGTGGCCGAGGAAGACCTCTTCCTGGTTATCCTCGTAGCGCAGCGGCCCCAGCTTGTCGGAAAAGCCGAACTCGGTGACCATCTTGCGCGCCAGGTTGGTCGCCTGCTGGATATCGTTGGTCGCCCCGGTGGTGACCGCGTCCTTGCCGTAGATCAGCTCCTCGGCGATCCGGCCGCCGAAGGTCATGGCGATCTTCGCCTTCAGCTCGCGCTCGGCATAGGCATATCTGTCCCGCTCCGGCAGGGACATGGTCACGCCCAGCGCGCGGCCGCGCGGGATGATCGTCACCTTGTGCAGCGGGTCGTGATATTCCTGGTGCACCGCGATCAGGGCATGGCCGGCCTCGTGATAGGCCGTCATTTCCTTCTCTTCCTCGGTCATCACCATCGACCGGCGTTCGGCGCCCATCAGGACCTTGTCCTTGGCTTCCTCCAGCTCCAGCATGCCGACGACACGCTTGTTCTTGCGGGCAGCGAGCAGCGCCGCCTCGTTCACCAGGTTAGCGAGGTCGGCGCCGGAGAAGCCCGGCGTGCCGCGGGCGATCACAGAGGCATTGACGTCCGGACCCAGCGGCACCCTGCGCATGTGGACCTTCAGTATCTTTTCGCGGCCGGCGATGTCCGGGTTGGGCACGACGACCTGGCGGTCGAAGCGGCCCGGGCGCAACAGCGCCGGGTCCAGCACGTCCGGCCGGTTGGTGGCGGCGATCAGGATCACGCCCTCGTTGGCCTCGAAGCCATCCATCTCGACCAGAAGCTGGTTCAGCGTCTGCTCGCGCTCGTCGTTTCCGCCGCCCAGGCCGGCGCCGCGATGGCGGCCGACAGCATCGATTTCGTCGATGAAGACAAGGCAGGGCGCGTTCTTCTTGCCCTGTTCGAACATGTCCCGCACCCGGCTGGCGCCGACGCCGACGAACATCTCGACGAAGTCCGAGCCCGAGATGGTGAAGAACGGCACATTGGCCTCGCCGGCGATCGCGCGGGCCAGCAACGTCTTGCCGGTACCGGGCGGGCCGACCAGCAGCACGCCCTTGGGTATCTTGCCGCCAAGACGCTGGAACTTCTGCGGATCGCGCAGGAACTCGACGATTTCCTCGACTTCCTGCTTGGCCTCCTCGACTCCGGCGACATCCTCGAACGTCATCCGGCCGGTGCGCTCTGTCAGCAGGCGCGCGCGAGATTTACCGAAGCCCATGGCCCGGCCGGTTCCCGACTGCATCTGCCGCATGAAGAATATCCACACCGCGATGATCAGGATGATCGGCAGCCAGGATACGAAGATGGAGAGCAGCGGATGCATCTCCTTGTCCTTCGGCTCGGCGCGGACGCCGACCTTCTTCTCGATCAGGCGGTCGACCAGCTTCGGGTCTGCCGGGCTGGTCAGTTCGAAAGTCCGGCCGCTGCGCAGCACGCCCTTGATCTTGTCGCCCTGGATGACGACGTCGCGGACGTTGCCGTTTTCCACCTGGCCAAGGAATTCGGAATACGACATCTCGCTCGCCGGATTCCGGTTGGAGCCGCCCTGGAACAGATTGAACAGGGCGATCAGCAACACGCCGATCACCAGCCACATGGCAAGGTTTCTGCCGAAATTGTTCAAGAAGCCGCGCCTTTCGAAGATAGAGGCTTGTGACGGGCCCGCCCGGCGGCGTCCGTCCAGTCTAGATAAGGGAATGTGGTTACGAGTCCAGCCGGCGCAACCGCCGGAAACGGCGCATCGGCGGCATCCGGCGCCGGCGCAAAGGCAGCGGGCGCAAGGACAGGGCGGTCCGCACCTTCGCTGCACCGGGCGTCGTCATCCCGCCTCGCGGGCTCGGGCGCCACGCTGGCCCGGTCGCCGTCCAGCCGGATAGCGCATCCCCCGATCGTCTTTCGGCCTTTCCGAGAAGCTCCGCACAGCCAGTCGGCCGTGCGCGCCAGGCGTTCCTGCCGGGGCGGCGCCGATTCGCGGCCGATCCACCCGATCAGCGAGCCAAGGGCGGCAGCGGCGATCTCCGGCTCGGCCCTTCGCAGCACCGCTCGGTCGAGACCGGCCCGCGGGCCGTCGAGGGAAACCGATGCTGCCAGCAGATCGGCAACCCTGCGGTCGAAGCGCTGCCGCGCCCGGCCCGCTGCAACCGCCCGCGCCGCCAGGACCGACCCTTCGCCGCGGCCGGCCAGCCTCTGCCGCAGGCGGACGCGCCGGAAGCGACGGTCCCGGTTCGACGGATCCTCGATCCAGATGACGTTCCGGCTTTCCAGGGTCGCCGTCAGCCGGTCGCGCGGTATGCCGAGCAGCGGGCGCAGGATCCGGCAGGCCGGCAGTTCGCGCACCGCGGCCATGCCGGCCATGCCGCGCAAACTCGTGTTGCGCGTCAGGTTTGCAAGCACTGTTTCCGCCTGATCGTCCCGATGGTGCGCCACCAGCAGGTGCAGCACGCCGGCATCGCGGCACCAGTCCGGCATCAGGGCGTATCGAGCGGCGCGCGCCCAGGCCTGGAGGTTTTTCCGCGGCCGGCCCGGTGCGCTCAGGATGGCGGCGGCAATGCCGGACCGGCCGAGCAGGCCCTGTGTCCGGACCGCTTCGCCCGCGGAAGCGCTGCGCAACCCGTGGTCGACGATCAGGCCGGTCACGCGCCCGCCGCGGGCGGCGGTCCATTGCTGTGCGAGCAGGCCGAGGGCGAGGCTGTCGCGACCGCCGGAAACGGCGACGGCAAGATGGGGGGTGGGTTCGAACGGTCCCAGCGGGCCGATCAGGCCGGCAAACTCCGCCGCCCCAACCGGGTCTGGGACCGGGTCAGGCCCGGCAGCCAAGTTTTTTCCGCTCCTGGGCCGCCTTGCGTTTGATGTAGCCCGGCGCGGACGGATAGCGGCGCTTCAACTCGGTCCAGCTCGCGCAGGCTTCCTTGGTCTTTTTCAGATGAGCCATGGACATTCCCAGCTTCAACAGGTTGTCCGGCGCCTTGGGATGTTTGGGAAACGTCTTGAAGCCGTCGGCGAAGCGGATCGCCGCCAGCCGGTATTTCCCCTGCGCGTAGTAGGTTTCGCCCAGCCAGTAATAGGCGTTGCCGGCAAACCTGCCCTTGGGATGGCGGCGCAGGAATTCCTGGAACGCCTCGGCGGCCCGGTCATAACGCGCCTTCCGCAATTCGCCGATCGCGAATCGGTACCGGTCGATCTCCTTGCCGGGCGGCAATACGGACGAAGCCGCCGCCGTCTCTTCTTCGGCGCTGCCCTGCCCGGCGGCCTCCGGCTTCGGCCCGGGATCGGCCTGGGGCGCCCGTTTGGCGCCCGGCTCGATACCGCCCTGCTTCTCCAGCAGGCTCAAGCGATATTCGGCGTCGGCCTCGAAGGCCTTGCGTTCCTTTTCCAGCTTTTCGACGCGATGGATCAGGTCTTCGACCTTATCGGTCAGGGACTGGATCGTGAGTTCCATCTGGTTCAGGCGGTTCTGGAACCGGGTCGCCAGAGAAGAGGGAATATCCCGGTCGCCGCCCTGCAGGGCATTGAAGTCCCGCTCCAGACGTCGCAGCCGGAATTTCAGATCGTCGACATCGGAGCGCGACACCTGCGCTTGCGCCACCGGCACGGAAGGTCCGGCCGCCGCGCAGAGACCGATCAGCAGTGCAATGGCGATCCCGTAGTAGCAGGGCCGCAGGTTCATTGCCGCCGCTCCTGTCGCCCGAATTGCCGGTCGGGAACGTTAGGCCCCGCCGGTGCTCGGCCGCGCAACTCCGCGCCGGTTCTGCTGGTAGGCATCCTCATCGTCGCCCGCGACCGCCGGCCGTTCCTTGCCGTAGGAAATGGTGCGAATCCGCCGGGTGTTCACCCCCAGGGCAATCAACATGTCGCGAATGGCCGTCGCGCGTTTGGCGCCCAGGCCCAGATTGTATTCCCGCGTCCCGCGGTCGTCGGCGTGTCCCGCGACCAGGATGCTGGCGTCGCGGTGGGCGCGCAGCCATTCCGCCCAGGCCCGGATCGTCGCCTCGGCGTCGCCATCGAGGTCGAAACGGTCGTAGGCGAAGAAAACACGGTCGCTGTAGCCGTTCTTCGAAGGCTCGGTATATTCCTGCCAGGTCTTTCCAGGCAGGGGGCGTGCCAATTCCGATTGCCTCACCGTACTGTTGTTGCCGGTGCTGTTTCCCGATGACTTGGTGCAGCTAGCGGAAGCGAGGCCGATCGCGAGCACGACCAACGCAAGTCTGAGTTTCATGACGTGATATCCTCGACCCATCGCGATCCTTGTCCGTTTCGCCGGCTCCGGATCGACTTGTTGCAAACTTTACTACGTTTCACTGTGCCGCTGGCAATCCATCGAAGGTGCGAAAGCGGAGCAATTGACGCATTGCGGGCGATACCGCCGTGCGCCGCTAGTTATTCAGCAGCGGCGACCAGGCCGGATCCGAAGCGGACTCGCTCGTCTCGACCGGCCGCTCGTTCCGGCCGGTCAGATCGATCGAATACAGCTGCGCCGTGCCGCCACGAGCTTTCTTGTAGTACATCAGCACACGGCCGTTCGGCGCCCAGGTCGGGCCCTCGGCCAGGTACCCCTGTGCCAGGATGCGCTCCCCTTCGCCGTCCGGCCGCATGACGCCGATAAAGAAGGATCCCTCTTCCAGTTTGGTGAAGGCGATCAGGTCGCCGCGTGGCGACCATACCGGCGTGGCATAGCGGCCGGGCCGGTTGCTGATCCGCCGCACAGCGCTGCCGTCGGCATTCATGACGTAGATTTTCTGCCGGCCGCTACGGTCGGAATCGAACACGATCTTCGATCCGTCCGGCGAATAGGAGGGCGACGTGTCGATCGCCTGGTGCCGCGTCAGCCGTTCCGTGGCGCGCGTCCGGAGGTCCATGGCGAAAATTTCGGTATTGCCGTCGCGCGCCATGGACATGACGATCTTGTTGCCGTCGGGCGAGAAGCGCGGCGCGAAAGTCATGCCGGCAAAGTCGCCGACGATCTCGCGCTGGCCGGAATCGATGTCGAGAATGTAAACCCGAGGTTTCTGGCCGACATATTCCAGATAGGTGATTTCCTGGGCCGACGGCGAGAATCGCGGCGTGAGAACCAGGTTCTCGCCGTTCGTCAGGAACCGTTGGTTGGCGCCGTCCTGATCCATGATTGCGAGGCGTTTGACACGGTTCACCACCGGGCCGGATTCGGACACATAGACGATACGCGTATCGAAATAGCCGCTTTCGCCGGTCAGCCGCCGATAGATGGCGTCGGACATCTTATGCGCGAGGCGGCGCCAGTTGGCCCGGCGCGTCTCGAGGGCGCGGCCGATCATTTGCCGCCCGGTCGAGACGTCCCATAGCCGGAACTCGATCCGGACATCGCCGTTGGTCCGGTGAAACACCCGGCTGGTGATCAGCGCTTCGGCGCCGATGCCCTTCCAGTCGTTGAAGCGCGGCGCGAGCACCTCGGAGCCGTCGCGCTGGACGAAGGCATTCGGATCGATCGGGCGGAAAAGGCCGGAACCCCCGAGATCGTCGGTGACGACCCCGGCGATCCGCTCGGCGGTCGCCCGCTCGTCGCCGGCGGATGCCTGGGGCGCCACGATGGCGATGGGCAGCGGCTCGAAATTCGGATCGTCGATCCGGACGGTGAGCTGCGCGGCAGCCGTCGCGGGGACGGCCACCCACAGCAAGATCGCCAGGATCAGCCGTCGGCACGGCCCCGATTTCGGCGAGGGAAGAAACATGGTCACCCCGTTCTCAACTTGGACGGATCGAAGTCGATGGTCAGCACTTTCCACTGGTCATACTTTTCCGGCGGCAGCCTGAGCGGGCTGCACCGGGGATTGTTGACGGCGCGGAGGCCGGCCTCGGCGGCAGCGCGAAGTTTCGAATCGCCGGCAATTCGCGCCCGGTCCAGCGCCTTCGCGTCGCGCACCGAACCGTCGCGGTTGAGCCAGATCCTGATCATGACGCGCAGCGATCCGGCATCCTGCGCGCCGGCCGGAAAATTCCAGCAGGGCTGAATCTGGCGGCGAATTGCCTCGATTTCCGAAAGGGTCATCGGCTGGCTGCGCGCCGCCGTTTCTACGCCTGTACGCGTCCGGGCGGCAGTCCGGTCGCGGTCGGATCGCTCCGCCGTTTTCTTCAGCTTCCCGACGGCTTTGAAGACCGAGTCCAGCGGATTCTCCTTGTCCGGGCGTTTCTTAACGGTCTTTCGCGGCTTTTTTGCGGCTTTTTTGGGGCGCGGCTTCACAGCGGGACGC